>NZ_LAMX01000026.1:0-365990 GCF_001275035.1 Rheinheimera sp. KL1 | reverse complement strand
AGCATAAGCTGGAAAATCTCATCACGGGATTGGTATTAATTCCGGGGAAAGGTCATGGGGTATCTGCGTTGAAGATGAGACATTCAGGTTTGATGCTAGTGACTATGTTTGCACTTCGAAAATTGTTGAAATTATTCCTGATGACAAGCTCGTAAAAACTATAAAAGGAAGTGCTTACTTGCTTGAGGGAGATGGCACAACAGCTGAAGTTAATGTTGAAGATTTTGAGTTACTGCGCCAAGGCTTCAGCCCTGATCATATTTTTCGCATCAGAGCTGTAAAACAAGACAAAAATAACTAGGAAAAACTGGTAATGCTCAGATTGAATTGGTGATCTCAATTATCTGCTTAGATTAGATATACATATGAATGTGCAGAAAAAGGCATGAAAAAAATCTCTATGCAACTATTTTATAGACATTCATTTTTTAATCACGCACCTAATCTGGGGATAGTTGTTCATTAAAAATAAAGACTAGGAGTAATTAGCCTCCTCACATTATTAATTTGGCTCTCACATATAGGCGAGTGCTCTTTTCATGAAGCCCAATTCGTACTCTGATAGTTCGCCATAGGAGCTTTGACCTGACGTAGTCAAAAAATCAATGACTGAATCAATACTATCTATATTTTCGATTTTGTTTCTATTATAGACTACGATTTTTTTAGCGACTTGACTTGGTATTCCGAACTCTTCCAAAGAATTTATAGCAGCTGGATAATAAAAATTCTCAAGCGCTGAAGCAAAAGGCTTAAAATCACCAAAAGAATACTCGAACCGTTGGAATACAATCTCCTGAATATCGCTTATCGCATATATTATTTTGGGTAAATTGTAGTTTACGAGATTTTTCTTAAAATTGAAGACAGCTTGCACAGCGTCATCAACACTATAATTATTATCCCTTTCAATCCAGTATTCATAATCTTGACAGATCAATTCTTTATCATCTACTTGATTTATTACATCGATCAACTTTCTATTCAATTGACTAGCAGAGCGTACGGTTCCGCCCCCCATTGAAGATACATTAAAATTCTCAAACAAAATAGTAGATAGATGCTGCAACTGTTTAGATGTCGGGTAAATACCATCCCAACACATCAATTTATTCCAAGAATTGCAATTCTCAATAAGCTTCTCAGCGAATCGAATTAGTTTGTTTGGATCTATTCCCTGATGTTTAATAAGTAACGACATAGGAAGTATTTTTTGTTCATAAAATTTCTTCACTCTACCCTTATTTTCTTCATAAACATCATCACCTAAATTTAGCAACAAAGATTCAGATGCGCTTTCACTTTGCGTTATCACCGGGATATCAATTAATGGGAGTTCAACTTGAGGTTTTTCACCAAAAATGTAAACATTACCGACAAAATGCTCAAACATCCTTCCAGACCTACCAGAAATATTATTGAAAGTGAACATATCAAGCTTAGTCCTTTTTGTAATGCAGTCATCGTATATTATTATATTTTTTGCATTTGTATTTACGCCTTCTATTAGGGTCGAAGTGCAAATAAGAATATTTATTTTTGAATCATTAAACAGATCGACAATAAGAGCACTTACAGCTCTTGGTAATTGAGCATGATGATAAGCGATGCCATGTTTTACCCCTTCGACTAAAGACCATTTACTATGAAAATTTTCAGCTAACCAATTCGCAAGATCATTGTTAGAATTATCTGGAGTTAAAATACCATTTTTCAAAAGCCGACACATTAAAGAGCTTACTCGATGTGGAGACTTGCAATATATTACAGTTTGTTCTTTTCTTCCGATAGAGGACAAAATAGAATATAATATACTATCTCTCTCAACATCTACTACCGAATCTCTCCCCGTAACTTTTAATGGGTAATAAAACTCATTGGTTGCGACAGTGGAATATGTATCAAATTTTAAAAAAGTACACCTCAATTCATTTTCAATTCCATATACCAATCCATTAATCTTCGGGCCTAACATATAAAAACGACTACACTTTGAGTACAATAATTTGAATGCTAAATTCAGTCGATCACATCTTTCATCGACTTGACTAACTGGAGCTAATTTATAGAACTCATCGATTATAAAGAAATCAACACCTTGAAGGCTGTCATATTCTAATACCCGCTCTTGAGTGAGAATAAAAATATTCCTAGCACTCGCCTTCTGTGATACCTGTGTTACAATTTTATATTTATTCTTATATTTAAATAGTTTCTTCTTTAATTCATCAATCAATGCGATAGTAGGCACAACAATTACAATATTATTAAATTCATCGCTAGCAACTACAGCTTCTATTATAAGGCTTTTTCCAAAACTAGTCGGCGCACTAAGAATTATGTTTTCACCACTCATTATACGGTGAAAAACTTCAGCTTGACGGATGTGAAAAGTCTTAGATTTATCTTGTGGAGTAGTGAAGATACTACGACGAAAGTCATCTTTTGATGTGAAATTTTCTTTATCGACATATGGGTAAAGTCCTAACTCACCTAAAATGTGATTTAGGATAAATCCATTAGGCATATCGTTTTTTCGTTCAAGTGCCCTAATTGCGATATCTTGAACCAATGGTTGGTTGGAGTGGCGATTAAACTCATTAACCAGTGATAATAAAAAATCATCCCAATCAGTAAAAAACTCATCATTAAGAAGTGTCTTTGCATTTTGATACCAATCGCTCATGAATTTAACTCCTTAAGCAATGCAGTATTGACCTCTATCAAATCAGAAACAGGAAAGTAAAAAATTCGCAAATCAATTAAGTTGTCTAGTCTATTATTAGCCTCTAATTTAAATAAATAACGAAACTTCTGGATACTTTCTAAAAAAAGTTCCTTAAATTTCTCTTTTTCATATTTCGTGATTATTTCGCTTTCATGCATAATAAAAACAGGGATAATAATTTTATCGAATCTTTCTTCTAGTTCTAATTCTGAATTAGCAAGCCTTTCTAACTTTTCTTTATGGGGCCAAGAATCATGGATTTCAGTAGTAAGCATTATCAACCTGTTCTTAATATTTTTTATATTCAAAATATACTCAATATTACTTACTACAACACTAACGGCCTCCTCAACATTGGCACTAACAGATGATGCTCCTATCCACAATTCTATGCTATCAAAATTCAAAACGGCATGAGTACACGAAAATGTTTTTCTGTTTATATCAAAAACCTTATTCATTATTGGTATTGTTGAATATGATTCCCGTATAGCTATATGTAAGCAGAGATCTGCCAGTGCATTCAAATTATTCTCTGGATAATTGGCTCTAGCATACTTAAAGAGCCGCCTTTCGCTTCCTTTGAAATTTGCTTTATCTTTATATGACAAACAATAATCAACAACCCAATCATATACAGACTCTGCAAAATCACCTAAGTTCCATTGTTTCATTGTAAAGCCAATATCTACACCTTTTATATTTGGATGTTCGGCATTACAGTATATGTCATACTTAAATGGTGACAAAGGACAAGGTGGTGCTTTGTAATCAATTCCCTCTTGAACAATAATATTGGCACCATAAGCTTCTATTTTCTCACGAATTGAGATATCACTTAATAAATCCTTAGTTGATAAAGCATACAAAGTGTTAGTCGACTGCTGTACAAGTAAAATGCCAATACAGTAATGCTTATACAGCACTGGAGAACCAGACATCCCGCTGTACTTGCTAACAGTGTCAGACTGAGAAATTTCAAAGCTGTATTGACGGCTTGTCATATGCTCAAATGAATTCGTAACTTTAACTTTGATCGGGGCTGGATAATGTTCTTTCTCAACTGGGTATCCGCAAATTTTCAACTCACTATCTAAGCTCACACTTGTGGAATATAGCTCTAAAACGCTGCTTGTAGCGTCTTTAGGAAGTCTCAAGATTGCGATATCGATATCTAAATTTCGGTAAATACATTCGGCTTCAATATGCTGTCCAGCAGCAAAAACATCACTGGTTAAATACACTTTAATTAGCTTAGCACCCTCCACCACGTGACTAGCAGTTAGTAACAAATCCTTAGCTACAGAAAAGCATGTACCACGCTTGGTATGTCCATCATTAGATAACGTTTGTAAAATGTAGATACTATCGAGCTTATAATCGTCCAAGGCCCCCGCAGTCATATTACAATCTCACAAGAATTAAATAACAAATTTATCATTGGGTAGCTATCATTTAATTCAGCTTTAAACCATTCAGGTATGGTGTTTAGATCGTAATTAAAATGAATTTCCGTGTGTTTAGAAGCATTGACGATAGCAATTCGAGCAAGAGTTTCCAAGTCTGGGTGCCCATGTAATTTTCCATTTGTACTAATTAAATATTTATCGCATTCAATTCTATTTAGCAATTCCAAACTAGTATTATTTCGACTTCCGTGATGAGCAAGTTTTACTGCGTCAACTTTTATTCTAGCTAAATTAAGCCCATCTAGCCAAGAAATAATAATTTGAGCATTACTATCTCCTAAATAAAGTATTTTTTTTCCTTCAAATTCAATCAAAAAAGAAAAACCACTTTTATTAGTAATAGAATTATCATCGTCATATGGAAGGTATGCGAGGCCTTCGATTGTATTTTTTTCTTCGTGAGATATTGTGTGTTTACACAACTTCGTTTGTTGAATACTACTCACATACCGTTCAAAAGAATCACAATAGGATTTGCTTATTATCCTAGGTTTGATATTTCGCTCTTCCAATTTTTCTTCCCAAACTTTTTTAAGTTCAGACAAAGCATGTAAGTCAGGGCCAATCACATTGAATTTCAATAACCCGATATCAAAGCATGCACATATTTCGCGGTAAAGTGCCTGACCACTAACAACGTCGTTGGATATATATCCTATATTGGATAGGACATATGACAAAGATGTGCCTTCAGAATATCCAATGAGGTCTTTATCACCAACCTGTGAATTTTCTTCGTATAGAGCTTGCATCTTCATATCGCTTCGAAAATCGATACCGGATGTTGAAAGTTGTCCAAATAGCTGTTCAGCTCCATTGAAGTAGATTTTATCGATACTAGGGCAATCAGGATGCGTCAATAACTTGATGACCCCATTAACATGGTCATTATCAATGTGGGTAACAATAACGGAATCAATTTTACGCTCACGCCCAATAATATGTTCCTTCCAATCATCAAACGACTGAGCTGTACCACCATCAATTAACACAAATTCAGACTGTGTTTCTATCGATATACAGTCTCCATTGCCTGCTTTGTACATTTTTACTGTTAGCATTTCGTCAGACTTATCCCAAGACATGGCGCCGTGTAAAAAATTGATATGACTGTTAAATTAATAACGAATCACTGTCCCCAATATTATTCATTAATTTGACAATCCTCGCTGATATTCTCCAAATTGTCACTACAAAATTCTCACAAAAGTGCCCGTTAAACTTATTATCTACTAGACGAAATGTTTTACTCACATGAACTGAATACCAGCAGAACCTCGGTCAACATACTTCAGGCTGGAGCGCAGATGCTCGCCAGTTATGATTGTGTTACTGCGGCTTTAAGGTTCGGTCTCTACTGCTCACGCTATTTCTCGAAGCACGGCAGCGTATTAAGTGACGATGTCGCTCTCTATTACCTGAGACTGAGCTTCTCGACCTTGGAGCACAGTTCTGACGCTGTCATTGAGTGGGTGCGTAAAGCAGAGGGCTTTGATTTTCCGGATGGCTTAAAAGAGGAGTTCTGGATTCAGGCATGTACGGCTTATGCACAGCATGAATACGACAACGACCCGGATCACTTTGACTCAACTATTGAATTTGCGATGAGTTTTTTGCTGAACGACCGGGCTTGATTCGAACGAAAAAAAGAGGCGAACCTAAGTTCGCCTCTATTCATCGATGTTTCACACGAGTTACCAACTACATTTGTCGGTTTCCAACTAGATTGGATCGGTTACCAACTAGAATTGTCGTGATCATCAAAAATTTCACTTATCGATAATCTTCCGGACTAGGGCAAGCACACATCAGGTTGCGGTCGCCGTATACGTCGTCGATACGGGTGACTGTTGGCCAGAATTTGTTTTCTGCCACGTACTGTGCAGGGAATGCAGCGTACTGACGCTCGTATGGGCGGTCCCAGCTTGGGTCGAAAATATCTTCCATAGTGTGAGGCGCAAAATGCAGTGGGTTGTTGTCTGCAGTCCACTCCCCTGCTTCTACCCTTGCAATTTCATTGCGGATAGAAGTCATGGCAGTGATAAATTTGTCCAGTTCCACTTTGCTTTCAGACTCAGTAGGCTCGATCATCAGCGTGCCGGCTACCGGGAATGACATAGTTGGGGCGTGGAAGCCGTAGTCCATTAAACGTTTGGCGATGTCCATTTCGGTGACGCCGGTTTTTTCTTTGAGTGGACGCATGTCGATAATACATTCGTGCGCTACGCGGCCGTTGGTACCTACGTACAACACAGGGAACAGGTCGCTCAGTTTTTTCGCCATGTAGTTCGCGCTTAAAATCGCCATTTCAGTGGCTTGACGTAAACCGTCGCCGCCCATCATTTTGATGTACATCCAGCTGATTGGCAGAATGCCTGCGCTACCAAATGGTGCTGCAGATACTGCGCCGTTATCCTGACCAGTGCCTTCAATTTTAACCACTGCGTGGTTTGGCATAAACGGAGCCAATTGTTTCTTCACACCTATAGGACCCATACCTGGGCCGCCACCGCCGTGAGGAATACAGAAGGTTTTGTGCAGGTTTAAATGCGATACGTCAGCACCGATAAAGCCAGGAGAAGTAATACCTACCTGAGCGTTCATATTGGCGCCGTCCATATACACCTGGCCACCGTGCGCGTGAACTATGTCACACAGCTCGCGGATAGACTCTTCAAACACACCGTGTGTGGATGGGTAAGTCACCATAATGGCGGCTAACTTGTCGGATACGGCTTCGGCTTTGGCTTTTAAATCGGCCATGTCGATGTTGCCGCTCTTGTCGCAATCTACCAGTACTACTTCAAAGCAGGCCATAGCTGCTGTGGCAGGGTTAGTACCGTGCGCCGACACAGGAATTAAACAGACGTTACGGTGTGAATCGCCGCGGCTTTCGTGGTATTTACGAATAGCGATCATGCCAGCGTATTCGCCTTGTGCGCCTGAGTTGGGTTGCATAGACACAGCGTCGTAGCCGGTGATTTCGACTAACCAGTTGGCCAGCTCGCCAATCATTTGGTAGTAACCTTCGGCCTGATCGCGTGGCACAAACGGGTGCAAGGAACCAAATTCTGGCCAGGTGACCGGGATCATTTCGGCTGTGGCGTTTAACTTCATGGTGCACGAACCTAAAGAAATCATCGAGTGGTTCAGTGCTAAGTCTTTATTTTCCAGCTTTTTGATATAACGCAGCATTTCAGTTTCACTGTGGTACTGGTTAAATACCGGGTGCGTTAAGTACTTAGAAGTACGTACTAAGTCAGCAGGAATAGAGTTCGAGCCTTTAGCTACTATGTCAGCGTCTAACTTAGTGACGTCTAAGCCATGGCCAGCGCCCAGAACTATATCAAACAGCTGAGCGATATCAGAAGCAGACGTCAGTTCGTTAAAGCTTACGCTTAAGCTTTCCGCGATATCTGTACGTAAGTTCACTTCAGCGGCGATAGCGCGGGCTACTACTGCGGCGCGATCCGCAACTTTGAATGTAACAGTGTCGAACCAGGTGTTGTGTACTAAAGATACGCCTTTCGCTTGCAAGCCAGCTGCAAAGACGTCAGCAGAACGGTGAATACGCTCTGCAATATTTTTCAGACCTTCTGGGCCGTGGTATACAGCGAAGAAAGACGCCATGTTCGCCAGTAACACCTGTGCAGTACAGATGTTAGAGTTGGCTTTTTCACGGCGGATATGCTGTTCACGGGTTTGCATTGCCATACGCAGCGCTTGGTTACCACGACGGTCTTTTGACACACCTATGATACGGCCTGGCATAGAACGTTTGTAATCGTCACGAGTCGCGAAGAATGCAGAGTGTGGGCCACCAAACGCCATAGGTACACCAAAACGCTGGGCTGAACCTAAAACTACATCTGCGCCTAATTCGCCTGGCGATTTTAATAGCAATAAGCTCATCATGTCGGCTGCGACTGCTACTACGGCTTTTTTCGCTTGCAGCGCTGCAATTAAGCCGCTGTCGTTACGTACTTCACCTGTAGTAGATGGGTACTGTAATAAAGCACCAAATACGTCGTGGTTAACAGCGTCAGTGGCTTTGCCAATGATCACGTCAAAACCAAACATTTCAGCACGGGTGCGCACTACGTCGATGGTTTGTGGGTGCACGTCGTCAGCAATAAAGTAAGTGTTGGCTTTGCTTTTTGCGACACGTTTAGCTAGCGCCATAGCTTCAGCAGCGGCTGTTGCTTCGTCCAGCAATGAAGCCGAGGCCAATTCCATACCTGTTAAATCTAAAGACACTTGTTGGAAGTTCAGCAGAGCTTCTAAACGGCCCTGAGCAATTTCCGGCTGGTATGGCGTGTACGCTGTGTACCAGCCCGGGTTTTCTAACACGTTACGTAAAATCACGTTTGGTGTCAGCGTTGGGTGGTAGCCCATACCAATGTAGCTTTTGAACATTTTGTTTTTGTTCGCAGCCGCTTTTAAGTACGCCAGAGCGTCCGCTTCAGTTGTGGCTTCACCAGTTGCCAATGGCTTTGGCAGGCGAATGGAAGCAGGCACAGTTTGTGCGATCAGCTCTTCCATGCTGCTTACGCCTAATTCAGCCAGCATAGCTGCTGTTTCGTTAGCGTCCGGGCCTATATGGCGTTGAATAAATTCCTGATGGTTCGCAAGTTGCGACAGGGTTTTCACAGCTGAAGTGGTCATGCCTTGAAGTTCCTAAATGGTCTTTACAATATGTTGGATGTTTACGTGCTGGTTCGGCTTTTGGCCCAGTTGCACCTAATATCCCTGTTGGGGAGATAAACCCCGTCAAATTACTGATTCCATTACCCTAAGTAATTGATGTTGCAGCGAGGCGGCAAGTGTTTCAGACCCCAGGAGCATAGTTCACTATGTGACTGGGGCTGGAGCACGCAGACAACAAAGCTGCAGCTTCAAGTACGACGGGTAATTAAAAGCCCTGTGCGGACAGGGCTTTTATAGTTATTTTTGCGTCTACTTATTCAGAATCAACAACGTTCTGATAACCAGCGGCGTCTAATAAGCCTGCCAGTTCAGATTCGTCAGAAATCTTGATTTTGAACATCCAGCCGTCACCGTATGGCGCGCTGTTCACCAGCTCTGGTGAGTCGTTTAATGCATCGTTGACTGCCACGATTTCGCCAGATACCGGAGCGTAGATGTCTGATGCTGCTTTTACAGACTCAGCTACAGCGACGTCATCGCCCTGAGCAACAGTGTCACCCACCTCTGGTAATTCAACAAATACCATGTCACCTAACAGGTCCTGAGCGTGCTCAGAAATACCTACGGTGAAAACGCCGTTGCCTTCGTCACGAACCCACTCGTGTGACGGGGCGTACTTTAATTCGTTAGGGATGTTGCTCATTGTTATATTCCTTGGTGCTGTTGTGCTTATGTGCTGTTTAATTGCAGCCAGTCTACAAACTGACTCTGGCAAACAACATAGCGAAGCTATGCTTTTGCCGCAAGCTTATGACGGCTCGCCTTGTTTGTTTATTTTTCAATCAACAGATAACAAACAAAACAAGCCGCGGTATCTATACCCAAGTAGCTTGAAGTTGCAGTGCTGCGACATAACGCAGTCAACAAAGCCGCAGCTTCAAGTACAACGGGGATATTAAATTACTTTTTTACCCAGACGTACAAAGTTAGGTTTTACGACTTTCACCTGAACCAGTTTGCCGCGGATATCTACTTCTGCTGTGTCGCCAGTCGAAGCTGGTACACGGGCCATTGCGATACTGAAACCTAAAGTAGGTGAGAAAGTACCAGAAGTGATTTCACCTTCGCCGCCTTCGGTCACTACTTTCTGGCCGTGGCGTAATACGCCTTTTTGCTCCATCACTAAACCTACCAGCTTCATAGTGCCAGCAGCTTTTTGTTGTTCTAAAGCAGCACGGCCAATAAAGTTACGGTCGCTTGGTTCCCACGCAATAGTCCAGCCCATGTTGGCTGCCAGCGGAGATACAGTTTCGTCCATATCCTGGCCATACAGGTTCATACCTGCTTCTAAACGTAAGGTGTCACGAGCGCCTAAACCAGCTGGTTTTACACCAGCATCCAGCAGTTTTTGCCAGAAGTCAGCGGCTTCTTCGTTAGGTAAAGAGATTTCGTAACCGTCTTCGCCTGTGTAGCCCGTCGTAGCAATAAACAAGGAACCAGCCTGAACACCAAAAAATGGCTTCATACCAGCTACAGCTGCTTTTTGCTCTTCTGTTAATAAGGTGGCTACTTTGGCTTTGGCTTGTGGGCCTTGCACTGCAATCATGGCGAACTCTGGGCGTTCGGTTACAGTGACGTTATAAGCTGCGGCTTGCTGGTTGATCCAGGCTAAATCTTTTTCGCGGGTGGCTGAGTTGACTACTAAACGGAAGAAGTCTTCAGTCAGGAAGTAAACGATTAAGTCGTCAATCACGCCACCGGCTTCGTTTAACATGCCGCTGTATAAGGCTTTGCCTGACACAGTCAGTTTGTTGACGTCGTTGGCGAGTAAATAACGCAGGAAGTTGCGGGTGTTTGGCCCTTGCAGGTCAACGATAGTCATGTGAGAGACGTCGAACATACCAGCGTCCTGGCGGACATTGTGGTGTTCTTCAATTTGTGAACCGTAGTTCAGCGGCATATCCCAGCCGTGAAAGTCCACCATCTTTGCGCCACATTCTACATGCTTTGCGAATAATACTGTTTTTTGGGCCATCTGTATTTTTCCCAGTTTTTACCGTCGTATTTGAGGCTACAGCTTTATTGACTTTGCAATCTCGCTGTAACTTCAAACTACTTAGGTACCGCTGCCAAAGCAGACGTTAAATTCTGGCCTGTGCCGCTGGAGCTTTCAGGCCGCGTTATGCAACTTCAAACACTCAGACTTGCTGTCATCAGTTGGTCACAGAAATCTGCTTATAACCATATGACATTTTTAAGATGAATCGGATTATAACCGATGGGGCAAGAGGCCAACAGCCCCTTTTGGATTAGATTTAATAATGCGAATGGCAAGATTGTCGCCAACAACCCTGCCATTTTAGGTCTTTTATCAGCCTGTCACTTGGCTGCAGGGCGCGCTATATAAGGCAAGTCACCGGAATCACCTAAAGCTGCAGCCATTATTTTTTGTTTTACGAAAGGCAGTTTATCAGTCAGCGACATTCCCACGCCGCGCACTAATTTCAGCAGCGAATTTTGGCGGCCAAAGCCTTGTTTAAAGGCTTCCATAGCGGCGATCAGAGTTTGTGCTTCGGCTTTACGCCAGCGCTCGTAATTTCGCAGCATACGTTGCTCGTTAATAGGTTTTTGCGCGTTAATTTGCTGACCTATTAGTTCTGCTAATGCGGCAACGTCCATTAAACCCAGGTTCATGCCCTGCCCCGCAAGCGGGTGAATGGTGTGAGCAGCATCGGCCACCAGCACGGTTTTATTCAATACCCATTCGCTGGCATAACGCATTTTTAGCGGGTAGCTGCTGAGGTCCGATTCAATCTGCAACAAACCCAGCACAGAATTACTGGCTGCTGTTAAAGCTTTATTAAACTGATCGGCGTGCATAGCTTGCAGCTCAGCGGCCTGCTCCGGGCTGGTACTCCAGACAATAGAGACCAGATTCGGGTCGGCCAATGGCAATAAGGCCAGCGGGCCAGTGGGTAAAAATACCTGACGGGCACAGCTTTGATGCGGTTGTGTGGTACGAACTTGTGCCACTAAGGCCTGATGCTGGTAATCCCAAAAGGCGATAGGCATCTGCAGTTGCTGACGGACAAAAGAGTTAGCGCCATCGGCTGCCACCAGCAGTTTGCACAGCATTGGGCTTTGGCCTTCAAGCGTCAGCAGGTTTTGTTGTTCGCTATTACTGATAGTTAGAATGCTGCTTTGAAACAGGCAACTGACATTGGTTTTGCTTTTTAGTTTGCGGTACAGCACAGCCCGCAGCTGTTCGTTGTCGACCATCCAGCCGAGCTCATCACAGCCTTGTTCCAGCGCAGAAAACTCAATGCGGCCAAAACTGTCGGCTTCCCATACTTTCATATCGCTGTATGGCGCAGCTGATGTTAAATCCAGCCAAACACCCAACTGACTCAGCAAGCGTTTTGACGCCTGATTCAGCGCGCTCACCCGCTTTAAGCTGGGAGCGACCAGATCTGGCGCGGGGTCTTTATCCAGCACAGCAATTTTAAGCGGAGTGTCGGCCAGTAAAAGCGCAAGGGTTAAACCTGCACTGCCTGCACCGACTATACAAATATCATTTTCGACCATTGGTGATCTCTTTTTTAGGCGAAGGTTCTTTTTTAACTCAGCTGCGCCTTTAACTGGCGAATAGAATTCAGTCCCATGGCCTGGTTAGCCACAACTTGTTTTAAATCAGGACACAGGTTTAATGCAAACAAGCCAGTATTACGGCCAAGCGCCATCAGGCGCGATGAATTAGAAAACAGCCGAACCAGCGAATCGGTATACAAAATCACTTGCTGCATATCAGGTAAACGCGCCTGCTGATAAGCTTTGGTTAATTGATACCAACCCACATCCGTCTGATGTTTTTGCAAAAGCAGACTTAAACTAAAAATATCCCGGATAGCCAGGTTAAAACCCTGGCCTGCGATTGGGTGCAGGTTATGCAAACTATTACCGAGTAATACAGTGCGATGGCGCGCCGCTTCAGTGGCCCGCTTTAAACTCAACGGATAAACCACCCGCTGACCGACAGATTTAAATACCCCTGCCCTGTGGCCTGCGGCTTGCTGCAAAGCTGCTAAAAACTCGTTATCAGCTTGGTGAAGGTGCAGCTCTGCTTGTTCTGGCGTTAAAGTCCAGACCAGCGAATACCGCTGCCTGGTTAACGGCAATAAAGCCAAAGGCCCTGTTGGCGTAAAACGCTCAAAAGCTTTGTGTTGATGCGAGTCGGCTAAGCCTATATTGGCAATCAGCGCATGCTGCTGATAGTCATCAGATTTCAGCTCAAAACCCGCTAAAGTGCGGCTTGGAGATAAACCGCCTTCGGCGATCACCAGCAATTTAGCTCGCAGTTGCGCGCCACTTTTCAAGCTAATGCGCTGTAACTCTGTGGTTGGATGTAAGGCGCTAATAGCGTCCTTATAAAACCAACTTAAACGACCTTGTGTCGTGAAGTGTTTAAGTTTTTGCCAGAGCACTTCGCCTATGGCTTCGACTTCAATCACCTGGCCTAAAGCGAATAACTGATAATCGGCGGCATTTAAATAGGTTTTACCAAAATGACCACGGTCGGAAATCTGGATATGTTTGATAGCACAGCCACTTTGTTGCAGCTCCTGCCACAGGCCCCATTGCTGTAGCAGCTCCACACTGCCATGGGCCAGCGCTATGCTGCGGCTATCAAAGCTGGCTTTGGAGGGTTGCTCGTCTTTACCAAGCTCAGGACTTTGTTCAACAATAGCCAGCTTTAAACCAGGGTTTTGACTGAGCAGCACATAAGCCAGCAGTGATCCGGCCATACCACCGCCTGCGATCACCAGATCCAAAGCTTGTTCTGCACTCTGATTGTCTGACATCCATCAATCCTGTTGTTAGCTGTGGCCCTGCGCCATTAAAGCTTCGATTTCGGCAATTTCTTTCGGCACTAAGTCTGTTAAGTTGTCGTGCCCTTGTGCTGTGACCAGCAAATCATCTTCAATCCGTACTGCTAGGCCCCACCACTTCGAATCACAAGGCGAGCCTGTAGGGATATATAAACCCGGCTCTATGGTTAAAATCATGCCCGGTGCAAAAGGCCGCTCTTCACCAGCAAGTTTGTAAGCTCCAACATCATGTACGTCTAAGCCTAACCAGTGGCCTAAGCCATGGATAAAATAGGCTTTGCAGGCGTTGTCTTTCAAAAGTTGTTCCAGCTCGCCCTGTAAAATGCCTAACTCCAGCAAACCTTTGGTTAGTTCTAAACAAGCAGCGTCGAGCGCATCTTTAAACTTATTGCCAGGTTTCACCTCTGCACAAGCAGCGTACTGAGCATTCAGTACCACCTGATACAACGCCGCCTGTTCCGGGCTGAATTTGCCGCTGACCGGAAAAGTACGGGTGATATCCGCCGTATAGCCCTGATACTCAGCGCCAGCGTCAATCAGCACTAAATCACCGTCTTTGAGCTGGCTGCTGTTGTCGGTGTAATGCAAAATACAGCCGTTTTCACCGGCACCCACAATGGTGTTGTAGCCTGGGAAACGTGCGCCGTGCATAGCAAACTCATGCAGGATATGGGCTTCGAGTTGATATTCCCACACACCAGCTTTGGCAGCTTGCATCGCTCTTTTATGCGCTTTGGCACTGATATAACCGGCCTGGCGCATCTGATGAATTTCGTCTTGATCTTTAAACAAACGCATTTCGGCTGTGACAGGCCGTAAATCCTGCTGCACTGTCGGTGCCACGTAGCCCCGTTTAGGGTAACGCCTTAAGGTGGCTAAGGTAGCTGCTACTTTAGCGTCAAATTCTGCGTAAGTGCCCTGCGCATAATAAAGCGTAGTTTTTTGATTCAGTGCTTTTAACAGCTCGTTTTCCAGCTCTGTAACAGGCAGCGCATCTACACCCAATTCAGCTTTGGCTTGCTCTGGCCCTAAACGGCGGCCTTGCCAGATTTCAGCCAACTGGTCCTTAGGGCGGCACAGCAACAGACTAGCAGTCTGGCCAGAATTATCTTTGCTTAAGATCAAAAGCGCATCGGGTTCGTTAAAACCTGTCAGATAAAAGAAGTCGCTGTCCTGACGAAAAGGATATTCGGTGTCGCGGCTGCGGGTTAATTCCACCGCAGCTGGTACCAACACTACGCTGTTGTTTGGGATCGATGTAAGCAAGCGCTCACGTCTGTCTTGGTGAAGACTCAAATTCATTGCGAAAGGCTCTTAATGCAAAGTTTTATTCTGAACTTCGTTTTTGCTGAATTTCAGCCCTACTTCGTTAAAGCAAGTCAGTACCAGCAAACGAATATGCTCCAGCACTAAAAAGTACGACTCTTCGTTACTCTCAGCGCTGTTGTCATCTATGGCAAATACGTCAATTTTGGTAATTTCGGTCAGCTCTTCTATCGCATCTTTTACTTCAGCCGAACAAATGGATAAATCGTTCTGCTGAATAGCAAAACCAACCAAAAAAGACTGGGTCCATTCGACCATAGCTTCAAGACGTTCCGGCAAGGAATCGTCGTCGCCCGGCAGCAATAACGCGAAGGAATAGTCGGTCTGTGCCAAAGATTCAGACGTTTGCATAATTAAATCAGAAATATCTGCTTTAACAGGGGCAGATAAGGCTTGTCCATCATTTAAGAAGTCATGCAGAACTGGTAAAATCTTCGCCGGTTCTGCGCTCACACCACCACTTAGCAAACCTGCGATCAAGCCATGTACTTCGGCGGCCGACGCCATCAGGTAAGATTGATCCAGCAAACTGGTCCAGTGATCGTAAGATTTAAAAATTTCTGTCGTCATAATTTTTCGGCCCAAGCGACTTTTCAAGGCAGCTATCCTACCATTTGCTGGTTCTACCCGCCAACAGATGGACGCCCCAATCGCAGGCCTAAGGGAACTACCATGCATTTACGTAAATTTCGTCCCGTTGACCCACCTCCGGCTGAAGCTGTAGTGAAAAAACCTGCAGTAAAACCTGCCGCCAGTGCAAAACCTAAGCAACTGACGATTTCAGTTTTAGGCCGTGTGCTGAAGGTTTCCTGTCCTTTGGGTGAAGAACAACGGCTGCAAGCGGCCATTGATGAACTGGAACAACGAGTCGCCAGTACAAAATTCAAACCAGGCGTGCATATGAATGAGGACGTTTTGCTGATGATTGCTCTAAATTTATGCAATGAGCTCGTCGAAGTGAAAAAGAAGGCGGAATAATCAAAAAGCTGGTGTTATACTGAGTTCGTTCTCTGAGTTGTCAGTGATTAGGTAGATGTCCCTGAGCCGATAATTGTTTTACTTTAGGGGCTCCTTCTTGTTGCTTTTGTGCAGGCTCGGCTCGTACCGAGAAGCCTACGGTGACAAACTGACTCCCGCCTTGAACCTTAGGTTCAAGGGCTGATACTTGACACGGCAATTCGGAGACAATTTATATCGGATACATCCTTCGATGTTAAAACTGCAGCTTTGTTGGCTTCGACGCTCGCCCCTTGGTAGAAAACCCTTTCTGTTTTATAGTCCGGTTTATCTTTAAAACTTCAGGTTTAGTGTTTTGACTTCACGCCAACAGCTTCGTAACCATATTCGCAGTGTGCGCAAATCCTTGTCTACAGCACAGCAGCACCAGGCTAGTCTGGATTTAGTGCAACAACTGCTGCCACGCCCTGAAGTACAGCAAGCTCAACACATTGCGTTATACCTGACCAATGATGGTGAACTGGATACAACACCTTTGATTCAGGCTTTATGGCAGCGAGGCAAAACTTTATATCTGCCGTTATTGCATCCCGTGGTACCTGGTTATCTGGTGTTTCAGTTGTATACCCCAAACACCTCGTTAAAACCCAATCAGTTTGGCATTGGTGAGCCAGAGCTTAATTGCAGTTTGTTATGCCCTGTTGAGCAACTGGATCTGATCTTTACGCCTTTGGTGGCTTTTGACCTGCAAGGCCAACGCTTGGGCATGGGTGGCGGCTTTTACGATAGAACCTTAAGTCAGTTAGATTCTACTGCTACAAAACCACAGCTGATTGGCTTAGCCCATGATTGCCAGCAAGTGGAATCAGTACCCGTCGAAGCCTGGGATATTCCGTTGCCAGCTATCTGCACGCCAACCAAATTCCGCCGTTTTAGTGAACAATAAGTAAATACTAAAATTCTTTCAGCTCTTTTGCCTTTTGCCCCTTTTGCCCGATCCCTCTTTTCGGCTACTATCCATCTGTATGGCTAAACGCAGTAAAACAAAAACGGTACCCCAATGACTCAAGATCAGATGAAAAAAGCCGCTGCCTGGGCAGCTTTAGATTACGTAACAGCTGGCACTATTGTCGGTGTAGGCACAGGTTCTACCGTTAATCATTTTATTGACGCGCTCGCTACCATCAAAGATCAGATCAAAGGGGCGGTTTCCAGTTCAGTGCAATCGACTGAAAAAATGCGTGCTTTAGGCATTACCGTGCTGGATTTAAACGAAGTGGAAAGTTTTGCTGTGTACGTCGATGGCGCAGACGAAATTAATCCGCGAAAGCATATGATTAAAGGCGGTGGCGCTGCGCTTACCCGTGAAAAAATTGTCGCAGCTGTGGCTGAAAAGTTTGTCTGTATTGTCGATCAAACCAAACAAGTGGATGTACTCGGCAAATTCCCTTTACCTGTAGAAGTCATTCCTATGGCTCGCGCTTATGTAGCGCGCGAGCTGGAAAAATTGGGTGGTCGCCCGGTATGGCGCGAAAACGTAGTGACTGACAACGGCAATATCATTTTAGATGTGCATGGCCTTAGCATTACAGAGCCAGAACAATTAGAACAACAAATCAACAACCTGGTCGGCGTAGTCACCAACGGTATTTTTGCCCGTCGTGCGGCAAATATAGTTCTGGTAGGAACGGCCGAAGGCACAAAAATCTTAAACTGAATTTAAATTGCAACAAGTTAAAGAGAAGTAAAATGGAAAAATTTTCGCTGCCCAAAGACAAGATCAAGATCCTGTTACTGGAAGGTTTGCACCAAAGTGCGGTGCAAAGCTTTAAGAATCAGGGCTACAGCAACATTGAGTATTTAAAAACCTCTTTGGATGAAGCTGAACTGATTGAAAAAATCCGTGATGTGCATTTTATCGGTATTCGCTCACGTACCCAACTGACTGAAAAAGTGCTGGACGCGGCTACGAAACTGGTCGCTGTCGGTTGCTTCTGTATCGGTACTAATCAGGTCGATTTAGACGCGGCTTTGATGCGTGGTATTCCGGTATTCAACGCGCCGTTTTCTAACACCCGCTCTGTAGCTGAGCTGGTATTAGGCCAAATCATTATGTTGCTGCGTGGTATTCCGGAGCGTAATGCGGCAGCCCACCGCGGTGAATGGCAAAAAACTGCAACTCAGTCCTTTGAAGCCCGTGGTAAAACCTTAGGTATTATAGGTTACGGCCATATTGGTACTCAGCTGAGCATCATGGCGGAAAACATTGGTATGCGTGTGCAGTTTTACGATATCGAAGACAAGCTGGTATTAGGTAATGCCACACAAGTCGATTTTGGTACTTTGCTGAAAACCTCAGACGTAGTGACTTTGCACGTGCCTGAAACCGCTCAGACTAAAAATATGATCGGCGAAGCTGAATTGGATCTGATGAAACAAGGCAGTATTTTGATCAACGCTTCACGCGGCACTGTGGTCGATATTGACGCTTTAGCGGCCGTGATGAAAGCAAAAAAACTGGCCGGTGCGGCGATAGACGTATTCCCTGTAGAACCGACCAGCAATGATGAAGAATTTATTAGCCCGCTGCGCGAATTCGACAATGTGATCCTGACGCCACATATCGGCGGTTCTACGCAGGAAGCGCAGGAGAATATAGGTTTTGAAGTAGCAGGCAAGATGGTGAAATACAGCGACAACGGTTCGACTTTGTCTGCAGTGAATTTCCCTGAAGTGTCACTGCCTGAGCACAAAGGCCGTTCACGTTTACTCCATATCCACAAAAACCAGCCTGGTATGCTGACCAAAATCAACGAAGCCTTCGCTAAGCACGGCATCAACATTTCGGGTCAGTATCTGCAAACCAACGCTGAGATTGGTTATGTGGTGATCGATATAGATTCTCAGGATCGCGATCTGGCACTGAACGAGTTAAAGGCGATTCCAGGAACCCTAAGAGCCAGGGTATTGCATTAATATCTGAACTCGACTGTATCAAGGGGCAGAATTTAAACTCTGCCCCTTTTTCTTTAGAACGAATAGACGATAGAAGCTGCGGTTTCTGAGTCTGTGCTTTTCTTATCCACACCTACATCTGAATCGTATTTAATATTCAGGCTTAAACGCAGCGCCAGCTCGTTATTGATTTGTGCTGTGATAGCGCTACGACTGGTGTAGCTGGTGTTATGACCATCTAACGAAATAGCGTATTCCAGCGTTTGTTTGAACTTACTGGTTTCTGAGAAGTGATACTCAAAGTTACCGGCAGCGTACCAAATCATACCTGAGTTACTTTCACCTTCGGACGGTCTGTCATATGCGATACCGGGACCGGTTTCGAAGTCTAAGTAGTTCTGACCTTCTTCGTATAATCTGTTGGCATAACCGACAGCTACTGAGGATTGCTCGCGGAAAGCACCAAAACGGTCGTTTAAGTAGGCAGCCCGGCCGAATAAACTGCTGTCTGAACGGAAAAATTTATAGTTACTTTGTGCAGTCAGACCAACCCGTTGGCCTGTGGTGTTGTCTTCTTTTTCACCTGTGGCACTGTTGGTTTGAGTGTTACGTTGTAACAAGGTCTGGATGTAGTATTTGTTCCGAAAATCCTCCAGCTCATGTTTTAACTCCGCATTGGTGCGCACAGCTGTGGCTTCGGTATTACCGCGACTTAACACGACACCGACTTCAACATCTCCACCCCAAGGCGGAATAGTGCTTTGCTCTTCACCATGTGTTTTCTGAAATTCTTGTGCTTGCACAGAGACTACTGAACACAGTAGTACCGCCGACAATGCGACTACTAAACGCATCTTGTATAACCCTTGTTAAAAAATAAAAACGATTTTGACAGCTGCAAATGAATGCAGCCTTGCTGGAGCAGATTTTGACGCAAGACGGGCGACCCTAAAGGTCGCCCCTACGATTTATAACCAAAGTAATTGGAGTTGCAGCGAGAGCACTTAGTCAACAAAGCTGCAGCTTCAAGTACGAAGGGTATATTTATTCGCCAGCTCTGTTGCTGATATACTCCAGCGCCATGCTGATGCGTTTTAACACCCGCTCTTTGCCAATCAGTGCCAAAGTTGCATCCAAAGCTGGTGAGTTACCACCGCCTGTTACAGCTACACGTAAAGGCATACCTACTTTGCCCATGCCTAAACCTAAGCTCTCAGCGGCATCGTTAATAGCTTGATGTAAAGCCTCTACCGACCAGTCGCTCAGTTCAGCGAGTTTAGTCTGAACAGCAACCAGAGGTTCTGCTGCTACGGGGCGTAAGTGTTTTTTCGCAGCGTTTTCTTCAAACTCGCTAAAGTCTTCGTAGAAATAACGACTGACTTCCACCAGTTCTTTTAAGGTTTTCACCCGTTCAGCCTGCACTTTCACCAGTTCGGCTAAAGCCGGGCCAGTGCTGATATCCAGCTTCTGCTCAGCCACATGCCAAGCTAAATGTTTAGCTACATAGTCTGGTGCCAGCGTTTTCATATAATGCTGGTTTAACCAAATCAGCTTATCGGTGTTAAAGGCTGAAGGAGCGCGGTTACAGTTGCTTAAATCAAACAGCTGGACCAATTCTTCTTTGCTGAAAATTTCCTGATCGCCATGAGACCAGCCTAAACGTACTAGGTAATTGATCAAAGCTTCTGGCAGGAAACCGTTGTCGCGATATTGCATCACGCCTACAGCGCCATGACGTTTGGATAAGCGCTTACCATCGTCACCTAAAATCATAGGTACAT
This sequence comes from Rheinheimera sp. KL1, assembly GCF_001275035.1. Classification (NCBI taxonomy): domain Bacteria; kingdom Pseudomonadati; phylum Pseudomonadota; class Gammaproteobacteria; order Chromatiales; family Chromatiaceae; genus Rheinheimera; species Rheinheimera sp. KL1. Next base: position 345,241 of record NZ_LAMX01000026.1, on the reverse strand, counting down.
GAGCATACTTAGGAATGTCGGCACCCAAAGCGGCCAGAATATTCATCTGACGTGGAGTATTGTTGACATGGTCGTCACCACGAATAACGTGCGTAATACCCATTTTCCAGTCGTCGACCACTACGGTCAGGTTATAAGTGGGCGTACCGTCGCTGCGGGCTATGATTAAATCATCCAGCTCAGCATTAGCAATTTCAATCCGGCCTTTGATTAAATCGTCAATCACCACCACCCCATCCTGAGGGTTTTTGAAGCGAATGACATAAGGTTTATCTGTTGGGTGGTCGGTACGATCACGCCACATACCGTTGTATTTCGGTTTTTCGCCAGCAGCCATTTGCGCTTCGCGCATTGCATCCACTTCTTCCACAGTACAGAAGCATTTGTAGGCTTTGCCTTCAGCTAACAGCTGAGCAACGACTTCTTTATATAAATCAAAGCGTTTGGTTTGGTAGTACGGGCCGTCGTCATAATCCAGACCTAACCATTCCATACCTTCTAAAATGGCATCGACAGATTCCTGCGTTGAACGCTCTAAATCAGTATCTTCAATACGAAGAATAAAAGTACCGCCGGTTTTACGAGCATGCAGCCAGCTGTATAAGGCTGTACGGGCGCCACCAACGTGCAGGTAACCTGTAGGGCTTGGCGCGAAACGAGTAACTATAGACATAACAAATCCACTGAAGGCCAAAAAATTGGGCGCTATTGTACCAATGCAAAGCCGTGATTGCACGGGAGAAGCTATGATGCGGCAAAAGATTTAACTGCTTACTTTTAAAGCATACGGTTCACAAAGCTAAAAATATTATTGACACAAAAACCGTGCCCCCTATAATGACGGCCGACCACACGATGGATGCTTAGCTCAGCCGGGAGAGCATCGCCCTTACAAGGCGGGGGTCACTGGTTCGAACCCAGTAGCATCCACCATTTAATTTGAAAAAGCACCGCTCCCTTTGCCAAAGCCCAAGTCGGACTGGTTTGAACCCAGTAGCATCCACCATCTAATTTTCTCCTTATTAAAAAAAGCACCGCACTCTTCACAAAAGACCAAGGCAGACTGGTTCGAATCCAGTTAACTCTTTGAATTTATTCAATCCACACGTTTTGTTTTTACCATTTTTTCACTTATCCATAAATTTCCTAAATCAGAAAAACCTTAGCTATTGAATTCATTTGAAAAAAGTCGAGATTTTTATCACTTTAATGGCTATATTTGATACAAATGATAAAAAAATACCTAATTCATTTATGACAGTAAAACTTAACAAAGACGTCCGGATACTGGTTGTAGATGAACAGCCTTTAACTCAGAACTATCTGCGTTATGCGCTGGAGAGTCTGGGCTATAGCAGTTTTATTTATGCTGAAAATTCTGCTGTGGCTTTAACTCAATGCCGTGACAAAACCTTTGATTTGATTATTTGCTCTTTTAATTTGAATGGCAAAGATGGTTATCAGCTGTATCAGGAGTTAAAAGCTCGTAATTTATTTAGTCACAGTACAGGCTTTATTTTTATCAGTGCAGAGACAAACCCAAGCCTGGTGCATAGCGTTTTAGAATTGCAGCCGGACGAATTTATGGTGAAGCCTTACGCCATTAAAGACTTACAAGCCCGTATAGATCGTACTGTCCAACGTAAAAAATTATTCCGCCCTTTGTATACCTTGATGGATCTAAACAAAACCGGGCAGGCGCTGAAATTGCTGGAGCAATGGCTGGAACAGGGTTATCAGCCCAAATACCACAACATGCTGCTGAAAATAAAAGGCGAGCTGTTGCAACAAGCAGGCCGCTGGACTGAAAGCGAACAGTTTTACAGCAACCTGATCCAGCACGACAGTCTGCAATGGGTGAAACTTGGTTTAGCCCGCAGCTTAATTCAGCGGGAAGGCTTTTCTGAAGCGATAGCCCTGTTACAACCTTTACTGAACAAGGTTGATTTAAAACTGGCTGCCCTGGATTTATTAGCTGAGATCCATCTGCGCCAGCATCTGTATAAAAAAGCTCAGGCAGAGCTGTTGCAAGCGGCAGATATGGCACCACGTAATTTATTACGCCAACAAAAACTAATGAACCTGTCGCGTTTAACGCATGACTACGAGCAACAATTTAAAGCTGCCAGAGATTTACTAAGATTTGCCCGTTTCTCTATCTACGAACAACCTGATTTGTATCTGAACCTGGCACGAGCCTCTATTGATTACGCTTTAAGTATCGATGAAGAGGAACACATCATCCGCTTATCTAAGGTCGCCAATGAGACCTTAAATAATATGCGCCAACTATTCCCTGAACCACAGAAAGAACAACAACAAGCCGTAGTGCAGGCTCGGATTTATTATTTGAAAGATCAAATAGATAAAGCGAAGCAAATGTTGCTCACTCTGGATAAAACCCAAGGAGAGCTAGGTCCCGAAGATATTCTGGATAAAGCCAAAGCTTTGCACGAAGTGGGCTTATTAAGCCGTTCCAGAGAATTACTCAGGCAGCTGACCCAGGACGAAAATAAGCTGAAAAATGTCGACTCGGTATTTCTGAGCTACCTCAAACAAGAACTGCAAGAGCGTGAAACCTTGCCTATGGGGCCAAGAGAATTCAACAACAACGCTGTACTACTGTACGAGAGAGGCCAATGGCATCAGGCATTAGACGCCTTTATCCAAGCCTTTCATATTATGCCGGGGAATGTCGGTATTGCTCTGAATTTGCTGCAATCACTAGGTTCAACGGAGAATATCGATCCTGCCATTCAAACCGAGCAACTAAGGTTGCAGTGTGAAGTGATACTGTCCAGAAATAAACTGAGTGAAGCGCAGCAAAAACGCTGGCAACAACTGCAAAGCCAGCAAAAAATAGCGATTTAAGGCTGCACTAAGGCCACTCAGTCACCACCTGCTTCATCACAGGATTTTTCAGCAACCACCATAAGCTAAGCACTAACAACATGGGTGAGAGCAGCAGCCAGGGCGCTTTGAGCATCACATAGTTGGGTAAGTGCGTCAGACTGTGCACCAGATCCGTGGCAACAATAACTAACATGATCCAACGGCTTTGACGCCATACTTTAAACCAGCCCTGACTCCCTTTCTCTTTACGCTGACTCAAGGCTGTGACCACTAAAAGTAGAGGTGCGCAGATAAGGCAAGCGGTTAAAAAATCATTACTTTTAGGATACACAGCAGCCAGTAATTTATCGCCACCTTCTGGCATAGTCAGCACTAAAATCCACAGAATGTAAGGCCTGAGTAATAACAGCAACACGGCATAGAACCGCAGTGGTATCCGGGTCAGGCCATACTTATCCAAAAGCGGATAAAACTGCGACATTTCAGTTCAGCCCATGCTGTGCAAACAAATCCAGCATCTGCTGCTCAGTCCAGACGGGTACAGACAACTCTGTCGCTTTAGCCAGTTTAGAGCCTGCATTGTCCCCCGCTATCACCGCATAAGTTTTAGCGGAGACAGAGCCTGAGACTTTGGCGCCTAAACGCTGCAGTTTTTCCTTGGCATCATCACGGCCCATGCTGACTAAAGTTCCGGTCAGTACCAGTGTTAAACCGGCCAGTGGCTGTTCGCCTTGTTGCTGTTTTTCAATCACAGGCCAGTGGATACCTGCTTCAATCAATTGAGCTATGACGGCGGCGTTATGCTCTTCGGCCATAAAGTGCTGGATGTTACCTGCCACTACAGCTCCAACATCAGGCACTTCTAACAGCTGTTCAATACTTGCCTGCTGCAGTGCATCCAAAGCAGCAAAATGACTGGCTAAATTCAGCGCGGTCGCTTCCCCTACTTCACGAATACCTAAGGAATAAATAAAACGTGGCAAAGTGGTTTGTTTTGAATCTTCGATAGATTTCAGTAATTTAAGCGCCAGCTTTTCACCCATTCGCTCAAGGCCAACCAAAGCAGGCATATCCAGACGGAAAATGTCTGCCGGAGTTTTCACCAGTTGCTGATCGACCAACTGCTCGATAATTTTGTCGCCTAAACCTTCAATATCCATAGCTTTACGAGAGACAAAATGTTTCAGCGCTTCTTTTTGTTGAGCTCCACAAAATAAGCCGCCTGTGCAGCGCGCTACAGCTTCACCTTCAACCCGTTCAATGCTGGACTGACAGACAGGGCAAAGCGTTGGAAACAGGATGTCACGTGCGCTTTCAGGCCGCTGCTCCTGTACCACAGAAACAATTTGTGGGATCACGTCTCCTGCCCTGCGCACTATCACGGTGTCGCCTATTTTGACGCCCAAGCGGTTAATTTCATCCTGATTATGCAAAGTTGCATTACTGACCGTAACACCACCCACAACCACAGGCTCTAAACGGGCAACAGGCGTAATTGAGCCAGTACGACCAACCTGAAACTCGACATCCAGTAAAATGGTGGTTTTTTCCTGAGCCGGAAATTTAAAAGCAATAGCCCAACGTGGTGCACGGGCCACAAAACCTAAAGCTTGTTGCTGGGCTAAATCGTCGACCTTCAGCACTACACCGTCTATTTCATAAGGCAAAGTGGCGCGTTTAGTTAAAATGCTTTGCTGATAATCCAAAGCGGCTTGCAAACCTGTGACATGGCGGATTTCCGGACACACTGGTAAGCCCCAGGCTTTGAGTTGTTGCAAACGGGCATGATGGCTTTTGCCGTTTAAGAGCTGAGTTGTGTCTTCCACTGCTCCTACCGCATAGGCATAAAACATCAAAGGACGAGTGGCGGTGATCTTTGGATCCAGCTGCCGTAAGCTACCCGCTGCGGCATTACGAGGGTTGGCAAACACTTTATCGCCTGAAGCTCTGGCTTTTTCGTTCATTGCCTCAAAACCTGCCAGCGGCATAAAAACTTCACCCCGCACTTCCAACACAGCCGGTACGTCACCCAACAGCTTCAGTGGCACAGCCTTAATGGTTTTGACATTGGCAGTAATATCTTCACCGGTAAAGCCATCACCACGGGTGGCAGCCTGCACCAACAGGCCGTGCTCGTACCGAATACTGACGGCTAAACCATCCAGTTTCGGCTCGGCACAAAACTCAAAGTCTTTACTTGCATCAATGCGGTCGGCCATACGTTTGTAAAAAGCAGCGAAGTCGTCGGCATCAAAAGCATTATCCAAAGACAACATAGCGACCTGATGACTGATTTGACCAAATTTGCTTAAAGGTGCAGCCCCCACTCGCTGAGTCGGTGAGTCAGGGGTAACCAGTTCAGGATTCTGTTGTTCTATCTGCTTTAATTCCAAAAACAGCTGGTCGTAATCGGCGTCGGGAAGACTTGGGTTATCCAGCACATAATACTGGTGGTTGTGATAAGCCAATTGGTCTTTGAGCTGTTGCAGGCGTTGTTGGATAGCTTGATTCATTTGAGGTACCCGGACACTTAAAGTCTGAAATCTGAAAGTTTAAAATAAACAAGCCCCGATAACGGGGCCTGTTTCATAGCTGTACAGTATTAACCGTGGATCAGGCGCTGACGCTGGAATTCACGGATTTTTTCTACATAATGCCGAACTGTTTGTACTGTCAGCACTGAGCGCTGGCCATCCAGGACCTGACCACCAAATTCATCCGCCAGTTTTTTCGCAGCGCTGTGCATCAGGTTAAAATTCTGTAAGGCTTCGCCTGGCCCTGGCAAAGTCATAAACAAACTTAAACCACGGGTATTCATTTTATCCATGTCTTCTAAATCGAAGGTGCCTGGATTAAACATGTTAGCCAGAGAAAACAGCACTTCGCCTGAACCTGCGTTGTCCTGGAAACGGTGGAAAATATTCATCTCACCGTATTTAAAGCCTAAGGTCAGCAATGACGGTAACAACAGTGAGCCATTAATTTCTTCACCTTCTGGCAGTAATACATACAGGATCAATACTTCGTTGGCTGGCGCCTGAGCGCTTTGATCTTTTTCAGCTTCGTAAGCAGCCTGTTGCTCTTCGGCTACAGCTTCAGCATAAGGCTCGTCTGTGGCAGAAAAGCTGCCCATATCCAGCGACGGCTCGTTTAATTCCGGCTCACGGCGCACTTTCACTGGTTCACGTAATTTATTGGCCTTTGGTGCTACAGTTGGTGCAGGTTTCGGCTGCGGCTTTTCGCCCGGTTGTAATACCCGCTTTCGACCTATACCCAGCTCATCAAAACCATCAGCTCTGCTGGCAGAAGTTGTATCCTCTACTTCATAGTTGCCAATGTCCTTATTATTTTTACGGACAGTCCACCAGCCATGTAAAGCTAAAGCGCTAATACCCAGTACACCCAAAACAATCAAGACTAAACGTAATTCCTCAGCCATCTCTTTTACCTTTTAGTTTTTAGGCTTGTGCCATTTTCACGGCATCTTCCACATCTACAGCTACAACTCTCGACACGCCGGGTTCCTGCATGGTCACCCCCATTAATTGTGCCGCCATTTCCATAGCAATTTTATTGTGACTGATATAAATAAATTGCACAGTTTCAGACATTTCCCGTACCAGATTACAAAATCTGCCGACGTTTGCATCATCCAAAGGTGCATCAACTTCATCCAACATGCAAAAAGGTGCCGGATTTAATCGAAAAATCGAAAACACCAATGATAAAGCGGTTAGCGCTTTTTCACCACCCGAGAGTAAGTGAATTGTACTGTTTTTTTTCCCTGGCGGTCTCGCCATGATAGTTACACCTGTTTCTAACAGATCTTCTTCAGTTAAATCAAGATAGGCACTACCTCCACCAAAAACTTTTGGAAACAAAGTTTGCAGACCATCGTTCACCTGCTCAAAGGTTTCTTTAAATTTTTGCCGGGTTTCGCGGTCAATTTTACGAATCGCAGTTTCCAGAGTCTCAAGCGCTGAGACTAAATCCTGATGCTGCGCATCCAGATACTGTTTACGCTCGTCCTGCTGTTCAAATTCTTCAATAGCCGCCAGATTAATAGGCCCTAAACGCCCTACTGCATCCTGCGTTTTTTCCAGTTGTTGTTGCCATTCCTGCTCGTTGGCTTCGGCGGGCAAAGTTTCACTCAGTTCTTTAAAATTGACCTGCAGCTCTGTCAGTTGCTCCAACATATTATTGGCGCGCACCCGATATCCTTCGGCACCCAACTGCAAATCGGCTAATTCTTTTTGCTTTTGCGTCAGTAAATGCGCAACGCCCTGATGACCTTGCTCGGCCTGACGCAGCTTGTCATCCAGTTGATGCAAAGCTTCGGCTTTTTGCTGCACTAAAAGTTCAACTTCAGCCCGTTGTTCCAGTAATAGTTGCAAGCTTTCATGTTGCTCAGCATCCGGCTCTGACACTTCAGCCAATTGCTCCTGCACCAATTGGAAGCGCAGTTGCAATTGCTGCTGTTGTTGCTGGCTACGTTGCAAATTCTGCTGGCTGAAACTTAGCTGCTTTTGCGCACTTTGTTGCTCCAGCTGCAGTTGCTGCAGTTGCTGACGCACAGCATCTTGCTGTTGTTTAAGTTGTTGATACTGCTGCTGGCTTTGTGTTTGTTGTTGCTGCAATTGCCATTCTTTGGCTTTTTGCGCCTGATGCTGCTCATCTAACGCTTCGGATTGTTGCTCCAGCTCATCCAGCTGCAGGCTTAATAACTCAAAATCCTGCTGCTGCGCCGTTAACTCTGAAGATGCTTGTAAGCGTCTTTGCTGCTGCAGTTGCTGCTGTTGTTGCAGTAATAAAAGGTCGGTGCTGATTTTTTGCAGCTGCTCTTTGGTTTGCTGCAATTGCTGTTGGCTGTGTTGCCACTGCTGCCTGCTCGTTGCGACTTCTGTGTCGAAGCGCACTTCGAGCTGCTGCTGTTCCGCTATCTGTTGTTCAAGCTGCTGGATTTGTTCCGCCAGTTCCAGCAATTGCTGTTGCCGGGTTAAGTAGTTGTCAGAAGCCGCTTGTCCCGGTACTAACTGCCAGTTGCTGCCAAGCCAAATGCCTTGCGGGCAAATGACAGATTGCTGTGGTTCTAGCTGATGTTGCAATGCCCGCGCTTGTTCGATGCTGTCGGCCAGCAACACACTATGAAAGGGATCCGGATACAGGCCTGAACGGATCACCGCAGCTAAAGTACCGGCTTTGGCTGTCAGTTGAGTTGGCGCGACATAACTTTGCTCTGTCCCCTGCTCCATCACTGCATGCTGTAATTCGCCCAGCACCAGACTAACAGCCCTGGCCCATTGCGGTTCAATCTCCAGCTGCTTTAACAGCTGCTGTTGCTGCTGATTCACCTGCCGCTGAATTTGACTGAGTTTGTCCTGCTGGTTTTTTAGCTGCTTTAATTCGCTTTGCCTTACCAGTTGCTGCTGTTTGTATTGCTGCTGTGCGTGCTGTAAATCCTGATAACCTTGCTCAGCTTCAGAACTTTGCTGTTGCAGTAGCTCTAGTTGCTGCTGTGTTTCGTGCTGTTTGGTAAGTAATGGCTCTGCAGCTTTCGAGTCGGCCACCGCATCCAGTTGCGCTAACTCTTGTTGTAACTGGCTGATACGGTTGAGTAACTGCTGCTGTTGCTGTTGGCTGTGCTGCGCTTTGAGCTGATTCTGTTGCTGCTGTTGCTGCAAGGCAAAAAACTGTTGCTGCCATTGCTGCAGTGCGCTCTGAGCCTGCAGCAGTTGTTCCTGAGCTTGCTCCGCTTGTTCGGTCAGGCTTTCAAATTGCTCTTGTTTCAGTTCGCTATCTGGTGCTGCATGTTCGAGCTGGAATTCAAGTTCCGCCAGTTGCTCTCGCTGCTGCGCTATATAAGAGTCAGCTTCCTGCAAAGTCAGCTGCAAGGAGCGCAGCTCATCGGTCAGGCTTTGGCGACGCTGACGTTGGTGCAGTTGCTGTTGCTCTAAGCGCGTGATCTGATTACCGACCTGATAATACTGCTGCTGCACTTGTTGCTGCTCAGCCCGTAAATCCTGTTGCTGCTCTTTGAGTTGCAACACCAGCAATTGATCACCGGATTGAGCCGCCTGAAATTGTTCTATTTCGGTCAGCTTGTGCTCTATATCCAACTCTGTTTTCTGCAGCAGACCATGAAAGTGTAACCATTTCACACAGGCCAATTCCGCTTTGAGCTTACGCTCCTGCGCTTTAAGTTCTTTAAAACGTGCCGCAGCTGCAGCCTGGCGTTTTAACTTATCGAGGTTTTTACCCAGCTCTTCGCGCACATCAGATAAACGGTCCAGGTTTTCGCGGGTATGCTTAATGCGGTTTTCAGTTTCGCGCCGGCGTTCTTTGTATTTGGAAATGCCAGCCGCTTCTTCGATAAAAATACGCAAGTCCGCAGGTTTGGATTCAATCAGCCGTGAAATCATGCCTTGTTCAATAATGGCGTAACTGCGTGGGCCTAAACCTGTGCCGAGGAAGATATCGGTGATATCACGGCGGCGACATTTAGTACCATTAAGGAAGTAATTCGACTGGCCATCCCGCGTTACTAAACGTTTGATGGCTATTTCACTACGATCAGCTAGCGTGCCTTGCAAACGGCCCTGAGTGTTTTCGAACATCAGTTCAACAGAAGCCTGAGACACAGGTTTGCGCTGGGTGGAGCCGTTAAAAATAACGTCTGTCATCGCATCACCACGCAGGTTTTTTGCCGAGCTTTCGCCCAGCACCCAGCGTACAGCGTCAATAACGTTAGATTTTCCGCAGCCGTTTGGTCCCACTACAGCAGTCATTGCAGCAGGAAAAGCCACCTGGGTAGGATCAACGAAGGATTTAAAACCCGCTAATTTAATTTGCTTAAGACGCATCTGTCCCTGAACAATAAGGCCGAGGTTTTGTTAACAAAAGTGAATGTAACAGAACAGCAGTGCTGCTGTCACGGCCGCTTTGTATTCCTGCGCTGAAAAAGTTGCTTACGGATTTTATGTTGCGACTCAGATACATGGCCTATATGCTCGCCCTAGATCCCTGTTGAGGTATGAAAGTTATGCATTATTTAATGAAAGGTTTGAACCTGATCCGGGTTAAGGGCTTAAAACGTTATGTGGTGGTGCCACTTTGTATCAACCTGGTGCTGTTTGCACTGGCTTTTGGTTATTTATTCAGTCAGTTAGGTGGCTGGGTCGATCAGGTCGTAGCAACCTTACCTGAGTGGCTGGGTTTTATCGGATTTTTAGTCTGGCTTTTGGCGCTGTTTTCTATTGTGATGGGTTTAGCTTTAACCTTTACTATGGTGGCGAATTTTATCGCAGCCCCTTTTAACGCCTTACTGGCGGAAAAAACTGAGCTGCATTTAACGGGTCAGCCGTTGCCGGATCAAGGCCTGGCCGCATTTTTAAAAGATGTACCGCGTATGCTGGGCCGTGAATGGCAAAAGTTTGTTTATTGTTTGCCGCGCGCCATTGGCTTTTTACTGCTGTTTTTTATCCTGCCGGGCATAGGCCAGTTGTTATGGTTTTTATTCTGCAGCTGGATGCTGGCTATTCAGTACTGTGACTATCCGTTTGATAACCACAAAGTGCCTTTTAGCACCATGAGAAAGGCGCTCAAACTGCAATGGAAACACAGTTATGGGTTTGGCATCAGTGTTTATCTGCTGAGCCTGGTACCACTGATTAACTTACTGATTATGCCAGTAGCTGTGTGTGGCGCAACTGCTATGTGGGTGGATAAATTCCGCGAAGCCCTGCGTTTGTCAGACTAAACCCTTCGTACTTGAAGCTGCAGCTTCATACGAAGGGTTCAAACAAGCAAGACTATCGATGATCAGGGTGTCTGCGCCGCCATCTGTTGACCATTTTGTTTTTATCCGCTCTGAACTGGTGCTGCACTATGACTGGACGGGACACGATCAGGTTATTCGGATAGACAATCTGTTCGTTGTTTTTTGTCAGCAGTACTGTGCTGAACAAATTGATTTCCACCACCTTGCCTTCAACATGGTTCGCACCATCAATAATTTTCACTTCAGCACCAGGTGCAAAATTACGTTGGCCTAACATGATAAAAAAGGCGGTGATGTTGCTCAACAGCGACCAGGCGGCAAATAACGCCACACCTATCACTGCAATCATTGAAGACGCAAGAACCAGCAACCCTTTGATGTCGATGCCCCAGACTACACTTAGGACAACAACCAGCAGTAAAAACAGTAGTATATGAAACACCACTAAAGCGCGACGATTCATTTCATCTTTTAATACGCTGGCCGCTATAGTGCGGTAAACAAAAGGCGCAATACGACGGCTCAAAATGATGTAAATCAAAATGATGATTGCACTGATCACCATCTGCACTATGGCCGGACTAAAAGTGGCCATTAACTGTTTTAACTGATGCAAAATTTGCATGGCTTCTTGCACAACCATCACCCTCTAAATCAAAAAACGCTATTTTTGCTTGCCCAACTGAACCCTCAATGAAGGTTTTAATCCAGATCGTTTATAGCCCAGGTCACAATATAATCTTCAAACTTTTCCATATCGACCGCATCTTCAGAAATGGTTTTGTTGCGCACTGACATTTGCTTTTTATGCATCAGACTTTTTTTGCCATTATTCAGAAGCGGATGCCAGGACGGTAAACCACGGCCTTCGTGCAAACGACGATAGCTGCAGCTATTGGGCATAAAAAAGATGTCTTTTAAATTATCCTGCGTCAGCTTGACGCAATCCGGCACCAGCACTGTACGCTGCTCGTACACAGTACAGGCACATTTATGGCTGTCCAGATAACGACACGCTATGTTGGTGAAATGGATCTGCTCATCTGGTTTGATGTAATCCGTTGGGCCTTCGGCTTCTTCGTCTTCATCATCGATAAATTTATTCAGACAACATTTGGCGCAGCATCACAGACTGCTTCCCATTCTTCTGTTGTCATTTGTTCCAGGCTTTTTGTTTCCCAGAATTTTGCTGTTAACACTTCAACCTCTCTGTCAGCGTACTGACGTCTTAATATGTAGCTTGTTGGCCAGAGTTAATTCTAACTGATCGCCACTATAAAGTGGCCCCACTCCAGCTGGTGTGCCTGTCAGTACCAGATCACCAGGTAGCAAAGTAAAAAACTGTGACATTTCGCTGATGATTTGAGTGACGGAACGGATCATCATACGGGTATCGCCTTGCTGACGCGTCTCACCATTCACCCTCAGGCTAAACTCTAACTGTTGCACATCACCCAGTTCATCAGCCGCAATAAAACCAGAGACAGGGCAAGCGCCATCAAAACCTTTGGCAATTTCCCAGGGCCGTCCGAGCTCTTTTAATTTCTTTTGCTGATCCCGTAGTGTTAAATCCAGCGCCAGACCATAACCCCAAACAGCGTCCAGCACTTGCTCTGGAGTCACTTTGCTTAAGGGGGCTTTAATCAGCACAGCCAGCTCAGTTTCATTATGCACAGCACCTAACTGGTCTGGGATAGGAAAAGACTGATGGATATCAACGACAGCTGTACTGGGTTTGATAAAGAACAGTGCTTCCGGTGCCGTTTTGCTGTTCATCTCAGCGATATGGTCCTGATAATTCTGGCCAATACACAGTGCTTTGCCTACTGGCAGATGGATCGCCTGCCCTTGCAGATCTTTATGCTGATAACTCATGCTTTATCCTCAGCTACTATTAAATCCGCCAGATAACCTACGCTGGTGACAAAGTAATAAGACCGGTTCCAGTGCATCAGCGTTTGATAGTTGCTGTACGCCAGATAGACCCGACCTTGTTCATCATCCGGCATCACCAATGCAGCTTTGATATCGCGTTGTGGTAAGGCTTTGCCTTCAGTGGTGCGAACACCTAAGCTTTGCCAGGCCGCTAAAGAACGTTCAGATTTAGCCCACCACTGCAGCCACTGAGTTCTGTCTTTACTGCCTTTTGGGATCACGTAAGAGAAATCGAAGTTATTTGGTACTTTTACTTCTCTGCCCCAGGTTTGGCTATTGTCCCAACCACGGGTTTTTAAATAATTGGCAATAGAGGCGAAAGCATCAGTACGGCTTTGCCAGATGTTGATGTGACCATCACCGTCACCATCCTGAGCATAGGACATAAATGCACTGGGCATAAACTGGCTTTGGCCCATAGCACCAGCCCATGAGCCTTTCATATCTGCCAAGCTGACATGGCCTTGCTGCAGAATATCCAGCGCCAGAAAGAATTCAGATTTAAAAAAGGACTCTCGGCGGCCATCATAGGCCATAGTGGCTAAAGCAGAAGGTACTGAATAGTTGCCCATAAACTTACCAAAGCTACTCTCAAGCCCCCATAAAGCCACAATAAAACGCGGTTGTACCCCATATTTCTGGCCTATGGTTTCCAGCTCTTGCTGATGCTCCTTGTAGTATTTACGCGCCAGCGCAATGCGTTGTTTACTCACACGCTTCGGTAAATAGGTATCTAAGGTTTCAGTAAATTCAGGCTGCTTTTTATCTGCCACTACTGCAGATTTGTAGTGCTTTAAGCTGGCGAATACCTCATTGACCAGAGTTTTGGAATAGCCTTTGTCTAAGGCCTGCTGTTTTAAAGAAGCTGCGTATTGTTCAAAACTACCTTTATTCAAAGCATCTTGCGCAGGTGATGCAGACACAGAGGCTGTTTGGGCTTTTTGCAGGGCAGGTACTTTAGCGACAGGCGCAGTTTTTACCGTTTGTGTTTTAGTTTGGGCATTGCCAGACACAGTGCTGGTACAAGATAACAATAAACTACTGACCACAATGACTGCGATTTGAGTCAACTTCATCTGTTACTCCTTGTTTTGCAAGCTCTCTTTATGCGCTTTAAGTAAATCTTCAGGCGGCGGAGGCAATTGTAAATAAAAGCCCTGTTCTGTCAGTTGTGCTCTGACTTTATCAATATCTGCGTGGGCTAGTTTGCTTTTGGTGGCCAGATTCACCAGCGTCACCAGTTGGGGTTTGCCAAAGGTTTTCAGTAAGGCTTCAGGTACAGCGCTAAAGTCATCACGGCGCAATACGTACAAATAGGTTTGGTCCAGCTTCGGACTTTTATAAATGACACATAACATAGGACAAAAACTACTCTGACTAACTTGCCTAACAGGGGCGCAAACTATAACATGAAGCACCAGCCTTGCGTACCAAGCAAATAAAGGCTGACACGATTTTTTGCCGTCATTAAACAAATAATAAAGTGCGCATTTTGAGCTATGTCTGATCATTCCTTTGAATTAAAAGGCAGTTTATTTCCACTGTCTGTGTTGTATTGTCAGGACCTGTCTGCCGCTGCAGTAAAAACTCAGTTGCAGCAAAAATTGGCGCAAGCTCCAGCCTTTTTTTACCGCGCACCTGTGGTGATTAATGTCGAGTCTATAACTCAAACTCCTGATTTCGCAGCTATTGCTGAAGTTTTCAACGAGCTCGAGCTGGTCTTGGTCGGTGTATGTGGTGCATCTGCTGAACTAAAAAAAGCGGCTCAGGCCGCTGGTTTGGCTTCATTGCAATTGAGCAAAAGTAAAACTCCGGCCAAAGAAAGCAAAGAAAAAGAAACAAAAACAGAAGCTGCCGTTGTAGCTCCTGTAATGGAGACTAAAGTGGTGGAGCAAAACATTCGCTCCGGCCAACAAATTTATGCCAAAGGTGCAGATTTAGTGATCCGTGGTACTGTAGGTGCCGGCGCTGAAGTCATTGCCGATGGCAATATACATATTTACGGTACCTTGCGTGGTAAAGCCATAGCAGGCGCTGCCGGAGATAGTCAAAAACGCGTGTTTTGTCACAAGCTGGAAGCTGAACTGATCTCCATAGCCGGAAGTTACTGGCTCAGTGACAGTCTGCAAGGCGAATATTGGGGTAAGTCGGCTTGCATTGGGTTGCAGGACGATAAGTTGGTTTTAGCAGATTTGCTTTAAGGATATTTTGCGATGGCAAAAATCATTGTTGTTACATCAGGTAAAGGTGGCGTAGGCAAAACTACGTCAAGCGCAGCTATTGGCACAGGTATCGCGATGCGCGGTTTTAAAACCGTGATTATCGATTTCGATATAGGTTTGAGAAATCTGGACTTAATCATGGGCTGCGAACGTCGTGTGGTTTACGATTTCGTTAATGTGATTAACGGTGAAGCGAATTTAAAACAGGCGATGATCAAAGATAAACGTATCGACACCTTGTTTATTCTGCCTGCTTCCCAAACCCGCGATAAAGACGCTCTGAGCAAAGAAGGCGTAGAGCGCATTCTGAACGAGCTGGCAGAAGAGTTTGACTACATCATTTGTGACTCGCCTGCTGGTATTGAATCAGGCGCTATGATGGCGTTGTATTTTGCCGATGAAGCAATAGTTGTGACTAACCCTGAAGTGTCGTCAGTCCGTGACTCAGACCGTATTCTAGGTATGCTCAGCAGCAAATCACGTCGTGCTGAACAAGGCTTACCTGGTATCAAAGAACACTTGCTGTTAACCCGCTACAATCCTGAGCGCGTCGTCAAAGGCGAGATGCTGAGTGTAGAAGATGTCGGCGAAATTCTGGCGATTAAACTTTTAGGTGTCATTCCTGAATCTCAGGCTGTGTTAAATGCATCCAACTCCGGTACTCCGGTTATTCTGGATGAAGAAAGTGACGCAGGTCAGGCCTATTTAGATACAGTCGCCCGTTTGCTTGGCGAAGACGTGCCTTTCCGTTTCCTGAATGTGGAGAAAAAAGGCTTGCTCAAACGTATATTTGGAGGCTAAGCGAATGTCGTTATTGGATTATTTCCGTTCAACGAAAAAAAATACCGCTTCAACTGCCAAAGAGCGGTTACAAATCATCGTCGCCCATGAGCGCAACAGACGCAACAGCCCGGATTATTTGCCACAGCTGGAACGCGATATTTTGGCCGTGATCCGCAAATATGTCGATATAGCGGATGATCAGGTGTCTGTCTCTCTGGAAAAAAGTTCAGACGAGTTGTCAGTGCTGGAGTTAAACGTCACCTTCCCTGACGACAAAAAATAATAATTAAAAAACTAAAAAGAGGCAGGATCTGTGATCCTGCCTCTTTTTTTATTAAGTTTTACTGTACGTTATTAAAGTCGTCCAACAGGATCAATCCCAGATCTGCGGTCAAACCCTGACCATCCCGCGCTACTGCAGTGTAGATCTTATTCGTATCTAAGGTCACAGCGACAGGACCAATAGCTGCTGTTTTGCTGCCTGTTGGTGTTACAGTGACAAAATAATCACCCGCAGGTACCTGGATATAGCCAGAGTCCGCTTTGAAAGGTACGTTACTCAGTGCAGCTGTAGCCGCTGAAATATCAGAAGTTGCAGTTAAATACACATCGACAGGGCCTGCCAGACTAGAACCGTGGATCACACGAATTTGTGCGGCTGTAGCAATACGACGTGGCTTATCTTCCACTACCAGAGGCTCAATGCTGTTTTCAGTTAACGAACCTACTGCATGCACAGTGTAATAAACACCAGCCTCCAGCTCCAGGTCAGCGTTAATTACGACAACTGAATTATCCGCATCCGCAGCTACTTTGACGTTATATGTGTCTGGAGCCAATTCAGCGTAATCAGTAAAGTTCGGGAAAGCTAAGGCATTGATAGCTTCAGCATTGTTAACTAACACGTCAACAGCTGGCGCATCAGATACATCATGCACCACGCGGACCGCAGAGACAGAGCCCTGATCCAACAGCTCAAGACTGGTATCGCCGCCTTGTACTAAAGCTAATAAAGAGACGGGCGAATTACCAGCAAACTTGTTGTCCAACGCAGCTATGGTTAAGTCTAGACCGGAAGTCAAAGCGACAGTGCCTGAGTCATACACTACAGTGCTCAAATCACCAGCTGGAGTGATACGCACTCTGTAGTCGCCAGCAGGAACAGTGACATCACCTGTATTGGCGCTAAATTCAAGAGTCGCGGCCACAGTACCTGCGGATAATTCAGCAGCAGGAGCTGTCAAATGCACGTCAACTGTTGGAGCAGATGCCGCAGCGTGTACGACACGCAGACGCACATTGCCACTACTTACTGCTGTTTGAGGAAAGTTGATAACCAAAGGTTCGATGCTACTGTCAGCAGCTTTACCAACAGCAAAAATTACATAATCAGTTGCTTCTGCTAAAGAAAGGCTGGTTTGTGGGATCACTGTGGCTTGGGTGCCACCAGGTAATTTGGCACCAACAGAAGTACTGAAATTACCAGGTGCGACGGAAACTGGTCCTGCGGCATCACCAAAAGCCAGATTTTCAACGGCTACACTACCATTAGCGGTGATCGCGACATCTGGTGCATCAGAAACTGCGTGCACAACTTTAACTGTCGCGTTAACAGGTGGCGGAGCTATTATTTCTGGTGGAGAGTCAGAATCGTTACAACCTGCGATAGCAAGCAGCGTGAAACCTACGACACATAGTTTATTTGTCCATCTCATCATAAATACCCTTTTGATTGTTTATGTTGCAAAAGGGTTACGACGACAAATTTTGACTAGATCAACGGCTTTTTTTGCAAAAAACCGGATGATTTTTCTAAAAAAATGCATTAAACCATATTCAGAAAGGCTCGTACTTACGCAGTAAAAGCTTGATCAGATCAATTCAGCTGCATGTGCAGGCACAGGCAGATGCTTACGCAGTATCTCGCGGCGCCAGCCTCGCAAAAACTCAGGTAAAGGCAACAGCCCCCTGTCTTTATCACTGACCCGCCAGCACCAATTGAAAAACTCAGTGCTTTGGCGACGAACCGCGATAAATTCAGCAGGAATACCAGACTCTCTCGCTGCGGCTTTAATAGCATCTGTGATTTTTTGCATTTCTTCTTTAAAGCCCTGAAATACATCAGTGTGATAAAAAGGAGCAGGACATTCTTCAAGCGGCAACGCTTTGGCTTTTTCAATCAAAGCCAATACAGCTTTACCATGACGGCGTACTTCACGGCCAGGCAATTCAGGGATATTAAACATCGACTCCAGGCTACCGGGACGGCGTTTAGCAATATCCAGTAAATGATGATCTTTGAAGATAAAACCTAACGCCATATCATGCTGCTGCGCATACTCCTGACGCCAGATCACCAGTTCACGCAAAATAGCTAACTCTCGGGGGGCCAGTAGATTGCTGTTTTTCAGCTCAAGATGACGAAATGCCAAAGGCAAACCAAAAGAGCGGCGTGCGATTAAATGTTCGCCTTCAGCAAGCAGTAATTCGTATTGGCCTTTTGCTAGCAGTTCTGTTTTCAGCGCCTGATATACATCAAGCAAATGCTCTACATCTTTGGCTGCGTAATCCAGCTGTAATGCAGATAAGGGTCGTGCTATCCAGTCAGTGCGGGATTCACTTTTATCCAGCTCAATAGCA
The DNA here is from genome assembly GCF_001275035.1 of Rheinheimera sp. KL1. Lineage (NCBI taxonomy): Bacteria > Pseudomonadati > Pseudomonadota > Gammaproteobacteria > Chromatiales > Chromatiaceae > Rheinheimera > Rheinheimera sp. KL1. The sequence continues at coordinate 327,031 of NZ_LAMX01000026.1, read as the reverse complement.
CAAACTCGTTGTACCAATTTGGCATAGCCCTGACTTCCGCCCCAACCAGCCAGTTCGGCAGCCAGTTGGGTATCAATCAGAGGCAATACAGGTAACAGATCTTTAGTGGCTAAAGCTTCTAAATCTTCGTTGCAGGAGTGCACCACTTTACAGACTGCCGGATCAGCAAACAGCTGTTGCAAAGAACTCCAATCATCAATAGCTAACGGGTCGACCAGCACTAGTTGTTTGCCATCAAACAACTGGATCAAGCCAAGCTTTGGACTTAATGTCGTCTGCCGAACAAATTCAGTATCAACAGCTAATACCTCAGCAGTGGCGGCTTGCGCACAAAAAGCAGCTAAAGCAGAGGAGGAGGTTATAAGTTGATACATCATTTTAAATCCTTGATTGTCTCTTTCTATTTCTTTAACCAATTTTTCGTCGTAAAAAAACCGGCAAAAGCCGGTTTTTTTTTCAGGTTTAACCTTTCAGCTCTCGCCTTAAGATTTTACCTACGTTAGTTTTTGGCAGTTCGGTGCGAAATTCTACCAGCTTCGGCACTTTATAGCCCGTCAAACGTTCCTTACAATGTTGTATGAGTTCAATATCAGTTAAGCTTTGATCTTTTTTCACGACAAAAATCTTCACGGCTTCGCCTGTAGATTCGTTCGGTACACCAATGGCAGCAACTTCCAATACTTTATCGTTCATTGCCACGACTTCTTCTATCTCATTTGGATAGACATTAAAGCCTGAGACTAAAATCATATCTTTTTTGCGATCGACTATGTAGAAGAAACCATCGTCATCAACACGAGCTATATCACCAGTGGCTAGCCAGCCCTCAGCATTTAACACTTTAGCTGTTTCGTCTGGTCTGTTGTAATAACCTTTCATCACTTGCGGGCCTTTCACCCACATTTCACCGGCTTCACCAGCAGCCACTTCAACGCCTGCATCGTTCACCAGTTTAATGTCAGTCGAAGGCGCAGGAAAACCTATACTGCCGTTATAAGCGGGCAAATTGTAGGGGCTTACTGTGACTAAAGGCGCACATTCAGTTAAACCATATCCCTCAACCAGACGGGTTGAGGTGACTTTCTGCCAACGCTCAGCCACAGGACGCTGCACAGCCATACCTCCACCCAGAGCAAGCTTTAACTTACTAAAATCAAGCTGAGCGAAGCCCGGAGTATTGAGTAAACCATTGAATAATGTATTAACGCCGGTTAATGCTGTAAACGGATATTTCGCCAGCTCCTTAACGAAGTTAGGCATGTCTCGCGGGTTAGTAATCAAAAGATTAGTACCGCCATACTTCATAAAAACCAAGAAGTTAGCTGTTAAAGCGAAAATATGATAGAGAGGCAGAGCTGTAACAATAAATTCATTGCCTTTGCTCAGAAGTGGGTCTAAACAGCCCGCTGCTTGTTCCAGGTTGGCTATCATATTACGGTGCGTCAACATAGCGCCTTTGGATACGCCAGTGGTGCCCCCTGTGTACTGTAAAAAGGCCAGATCTTCACCAACCACAACAGGCTTTTTGTAAGCTGCAGCACTACCGGCCGCTATCACCTGTTTATAAGTGACGTACTTTTTCAAGTTGTGCGCAGGGATCAGTTTTTTAACGTGCTTGACCACCAGGTTGACTATAGTGCCTTTCACCAGACCTAACATATCGCCCATATGCGTCAAGATCACGTGATCTAGTTTCACCTTGTCCTGAACCTCAGACAAGGTGTGAGCAAAGTTCTCGACAATGATAATGGCTTTGGCTTGTGAGTCCAGTAGCTGATGCTGCAATTCGCGGGGCGTGTACAGTGGATTAACGTTCACCACCACACAACCTGCACGCAAAATACCTAAAATACAAACAGGGTACTGCAGCAGATTAGGCATCATGACAGCCACTGCATCACCTTTTTTCAAACCTAATTGATGCTGCAAATAAGCAGCAAACTTTAAGCTTAATTGATCCAATTCAGCGTAGGTGATGCTTTTGCCCATATTAATGTAGGCAGTTCTGCCTGCATAATCTTTGATGCTTTCATCAAAAACTTCTAATAACGATGCGTAGTGATCGGCATTGATATCAGCCGGAACGCCTTCAGGGTAATTTTTTGACCAGACTCGATCCACTGTCCTCTCCTCGTGGTATTTATTATTTTTTAGTTATAGTAGTTATAGTAGTTATAGTTAGTACGTTGGCCCTTTGTACAGACCTCGGTGATATCTGCTACAAAATGGCACTGAGTTTTTACTCTAATCCTGCATCATCCCACAATTGCTTTCATTTCACAATTGTCTGCGGAATCAGCAGTTCTGCCCCCGACTATAACAGCATAAAAAATCGTCAGGAACGATTTTTAACAGCTTTAGCTGGCCCGCAAGGGAGCTCTGCAGGATTGAAGAGCATAAAAAAATCGTCAGGAACCCGGAACAAGCTTTAGCTGGCCCGCAAGGGAGCTCTGCAGGATTGCAGAGCATAAAAAATCGTCAGGACAGTAAAAATTGACGGATTGCGTTGGCCGTTTGTTCCGGCTGAGTCATATGGCAATGATGCCCACCACTCAACTCCACCAGTTCTAGCTGTGAATAACAATACTGATACTGTTGTCGTGCTTGTTGCATCATGTCCAGACCATCAGTTGCCAAAATAGCAAGCACGGGGCATTGAATATCCTGCAGCAGCTGTGTCACTTGTGGTGGCAACAATCGATAGATTGAGGACTCCCGCAAACGCATATCTGCTGACCAGGTGATTCCTTCAGTGCAAGTTCTGGAGCCCCTTTGAGTTAAAATCAGTGCCGCTGCAAGGTCAAAATCACTTTGGTTTTGTCTGGCCAATGCAGCGCTATGCAGGTCGGGGTAAACTGGTTTTTGCTTCTGTGGACTTTGCCATCTGTGATGAATTGCAGTGCGAACTTGTTCAGTGATTTTAGCTGCGTCTCCTGCCACCAAACCCAGACTGTCGATCAATACTAATTTGCGTACCATCTGCGGCATAACAGCGGCTAACACAGAACCAATCATGCCCCCCATTGAGTGACCTATAATATCGACCTGTTTCCAACCCGCACTTTGAATCAGTGTAGCCAGATCATAAATCCAATCTAAGAAATGATAATGGGCGTCAGGACTGCGATGATCGGATTGACCATGCCCAGGCAGGTCAATCGAAACCAAATTCAATTCTGTAAGGTGAGCGCAAAGAGGTAAAAAACTATCAGCGTTATCCAGCCAGCCATGCAGACATAAAGTGACCTGTTGTGTTTCCGGACCTTGTTGCCATCCCGCTAATGATAGAGTGGGCAGCGAAAACTTCACTGCCTGCATTAGTGACTGACGGTTTTGACAAATTTTAAAGTCATACGGTCACTCTCTCCTATCGCCAGATATTTAGCTCTGTCTACAGCGCCCATAGCCAAAGTTGGTGGTAAGGCATACACACCTTTTGGATAATCTTTGGTATCTTTTGGATTCGCGTTGATTTCTGATTTGGCTTGCAAAGTGAAACCGGCTTGTTCCGCGACTGCAATCACATAAGACTCATCAAGATAACCTTCTACAGCCGAACTGGAGATTTCAGAGACACGACTAGCTCTGTGTTCGACTATACCAAAGACCCCACCAGGTTTGAGTACATCAAATACAGCGCGAAATACATCCAGCAAATAACCTTGTTCGTTCCAGATATGTGCGTTACGGAAACTAAGCACTAAATCGTATTGTTGGGCAGCCCCGAGATACATGTAAGCAGGTGGATCAAATTCAGTCTGCGACACAGTTCCAAAGTGATCTTTATGTTGCAGAATACGCTGGCTGAGTTTTTCACTGATGCGACTCCAGAAGATTTTCCTGTCATCTTGCATAGTACCGTCATCTACACGGAAGTTAGCGATGCTTAACTTGCCTTGATCTTTTAAATAAGGCGCCAGAATATCTGTATACCAACCGCGGGCAGGCCATATCTCAAGCACAGACATATTCGGTTGAATGCCAAAAAAGGTCAAAGTCTCAACCGGGTGACGGTATTGGTTTCGGGCTTTATCTTCTGCGCTTCGAAATGAATGATCCGCTAGCGCAGCCAGATCGGGTGCAGAAGGAGTTTCAGCTAAGGCAGCTGCGCTACAAAGCGCAGCTGAAACTATAACTAAATTAAGGTTGCACTTTATTTTGTTTATTATTGTCAACATGTACTGGGCCTTGTATTGTCGAATGTTGTTTTGTAATAGTGCGGACGCGTATACCAGGACTGTAGCCCCAGTAATAAGGATAAGGACGCATCATAGGCCAGGTATCAATGACCTCAATTCGTTCTTCCTGTTTTGGCCATAAATACACCCTCGCATCTTTAATCACCGGATAACGGTATTCATACTCATCCACTTTGCCAACTTCAGCACGAGTCAACTCTCCAAGCACTGTAACCGACTTACCTCGCTGGTACACCATAGGGTCTAAAAAGCCTTTGATGTAAGTCACAAAACGGCCCTGCGTTTGATCAGACACAGACGGACGACCATTAGAGCCTGACGGGAAGTACACAACCTCCAGACGGGTTTGATTGGCTTGATTACTGATCTCTGCAATCACACCACTCCAACGTGCTGTACCAAAATCTATATTCTGTTGAGTGGCATTTTCATAACTGGTTAAGGCTACGTTATCAGCAATACGCACTGGTTCCGGATAACTGGCACAGCCAGCCAACGCCATCAGACTCAAAGCAACAACGACAAACTTCTTACTCATGACTTTTTAACCTCATTAACTACACGGCCTGTTAGATAAGGTGTAGCGGCTTTAGTTCCGTCACTACTCTAAGCCAAGCGTGATCGGCTCCGCAACACTTATATCTGAAGTTTTATTCTTACCTGGTTCAGTCCTGCTTTTACGTCTATTGGTCGCGTTTGGACTCTTTACAGTTTTGTCATATTTTGGTCACTGACGTAAGATAACCTCACCATACCGGCTCTGGTCGCACCAGATTTTTAGTTACCCACAGAGTATTCTTATGTTAAAAAAATTAAGTTTGATCAGTCTTGCTTGCCTTGCTTCTACATCTTTTGCTGTGACTGCAGCCCCAAAAAATATTATTTATATGATTGGCGATGGCATGGGCCCTGCGTATTTAGCTGCTTACCGGTATTACATGGATAACCCGGATACCAAAGTGGTAGAGCGCACTGTGTTTGATGAATTATGGATTGGTAATGCCAGCACCTATCCGGATGACGATACAGTCGTCACCGACTCCGCGGCTGCGGCCACTGCCTTGTCCAGCACTCATAAAACCTACAACGGTGCTATCGCGGTTGATCACGACCATAAACCTTTAACCACTATGCTGGAAATAGCCAAAGCCCAAGGTATGCAGACAGGTGTGGTCGTCACGGCGCAAATTAACCACGCCACTCCTGCCGGTTTTCTGGCGCATGACCAAAGCCGTCAAAACTACGATCAGATCGCAGATGATTACATCGACAACAAAGTAAATGGCCAGATCGTTGCCGATTTAATGCTCGGTGGCGGCACCAGTTATTTCATCCGCAAAGACCGTAATCTGGTAGAGGAATTTAAGCAAGCGGGCTTTCAATACACAGACAGTTGGGCTGGCTTAAAAACGCTGAATACATTACCTGCACTGGGTTTATTTGCACCTAAGGGATTTGACAGCGCTTTGGATAATCCAGAACCTTTGCCATTAAAACAAATGACAGAAAAAGCGCTGGAACTGTTATCCCCAGCCGAAAAAGGTTTTGTGGTGATGATTGAAGGCAGCCAGATTGACTGGTGTGGTCATGCCAATGATATTGCCTGCGCTATGGCTGAAATGCACGATTTTGCTGAAGCTATAAAAGTAGCCAAAGCTTATGTGGATAGTCACCCTGATACTATTTTAGTAGTGACAGCTGATCATGAAACCGGTGGTTTATCTTTGGGTGCCAGCGGTCAATACAGCTGGAAACGCGATGTCATTAAAAAAGTTAAACATTCCGGCGACTATATAGCTGGCCAGTTGTTAGCTCTGAAAGATGAAAAAGTGATGTATCAGGCATGGTTAGGCCTCACCAGTCTTGAGCTGAGCACGGATGAACAAGCGTTACTAAGTAAGGCCCGCAGCCAAGGACAAAAGGCTCTGGCGACCGCAGTCAAACAACGTATTGATCACCATTCGACCACAGGCTGGACCAGCGGTGGCCATACGGCAGCTGATGTACCAGTTCTGGCTTACGGTGCAGATAAACAACTATTCGCAGGTTTTCAGGACAATACTGAAATTGCCGGAAAGCTGATCCAGTTTATCCAGCAGAAAAAGTAATATTTAGTTATTGAAAAAACAAACCCCACTGCATGCAGTGGGGTTTTTTATGTGCTCAAGGGAAGCTTCTGCTTAGTACAGAAACGCCCTTAGCTTTTCAGATTACATGAACTTGTAGTCCAGGCCTAAGTAGAAAGTACGACCGTATACGTCAGTGTAACGTGGGTCGAAACCAACCTGGTGACCAGCACCGCCAGTACGTAATGACAGTGGAGGAGCACGGTCAGCTAAGTTATTAATACCAAAAGTTACGCCCAGAGCTTCCATCGCCTGGTACTTGGTCTGGTAGTTAATAGTAGCGTAAGACGGCACGCTCAGTTGAACGTCTGCACCAGCTCCTGTTACTGAATCTAAACGCACTGTGCGTGAAGCGGCATATTGAGCCTGATCTTCATAACCACTGCGGTAGTTCAGGATTGCACTGTGAGTGAAATCACCATGCGTTAAGGTGTTGCTGAACTTAGCTAAAGTTCTGAATACAACTTCATTGTCATCACCAAAACGACCTAAGCTGCTGATCCAGTCATCCGTAGTACCAGGACGGGTATATTTGCTATCTAATACATAAGTACCAGCAAGCGTCGTAGTTAAACGACCAAAAGATAAGTCATTGCCTACAGTTAAGTCCCAGTCAATACCTTTGTTGATAGACTGGCCTACGTTGACGCTGGCGAATATGATAGCCAGTTCTTCCTGACCTGTTGCCTTGTTGGTCTTGGTAGTGAACAGATCACGGTAACGTCCCGGGTTGTTGACGATCTGAGACTCAGTCACAGAAGTCACCAGGTTGGTCAGTTCAATATTCCAGTAATCCATGCTGAAGCTGAAGTTGTTATCAGGCGCATAAACAAAACCTAAAGTGTACTGTTCAGACTCTTCTGGTTTTAAGTTCGGGTTACCCTGACTGAAAGCTTCAAACTGTTGTGGAGACGGGCTACATACTGCAGCCAGCGGGTCTGAAGTACCAGCAAATGGGCAAGAGTACGGGCTGCTTGTCACACCGAATTCAACTTTAGGCTGGCCTAAATCCAACATAGAAGGTGCTTTGAAACCAGTACCTGTTGAGGCACGTACTAATAAATCATCAGTCACGTTGTAACGTAATGCCAACTTATAAGTCGTGTCGTTCATTGAATCGTTGACTTTGTAGCTGCCTGGACCTGCGATACCATCTTCGCTGTACACGAAGTCAGAGGTCACTTCACCAATGTTGTCATAACGCACAGCACCAGTCAGTTCCAGATTCTCAAGAGCCGGAACTATCACTTCAACAAAACCACCGTAGTTGTCACGGCTTAAGTCATACTCTGAACCGATATTTGCACCTAACAGCAGATCCTGTTTGTTTGCATCAGACAATGAGCTGACATAGTGAGTGTTACGGAATTCAACACCTGTACCAATATAAACATCACCGGCAGGCAATTCATACACTGGAGTAGAGGCTTTGATATCAACGCCTTTTACTTCAGTGGTATCGTTGCTCCAGTTGCCATAGTACTGAGAATCTTGCAGAGCCTGCAGACCTTCAGCACTGATTTTATCCGGAGTATCAAAGACGTTGACTAAGCCAGAACTTACAGCTGTCATGAATTTATCAAAGATCGGGTAACCACCAGCAACGTTTTCGTCAGTGTCGTTCTTTGAGTAAGTGAAAGCAGCTGAATAGTCGATAGTATCAAACACACCCTCAACACCAGTTACGATATGCGTTGATTTAGTGTTCCACTCAGTAGCACGGCCGCCCAGTGGTAATGCACGCCATTGTGCCTGTACAGACGTAACTGAACCCAGGTGAGCAGGATCAACATAAGGCATCACGTATTGCTGTGCTAAGGCAGAATCTGCAGCTAATGGGAAGAAACCTGTTGCGTTAGGAGCGATACGGGTAGTCTGAGAGAAATCAGAGTACATTACATCAGCAAAAAGCTTCACGTCATCAGTCAGCGCAACGTCCGCGCCCAGCATTAAAGAATCACGCTCACTTTCTGGCAGAATTTCTACTGTCGTAGTGTAGTCAAACTGACATAAGCCTGAAGCTTCAAAGTTATCAGTAGCACAGCCACCATTTTGTTTCGCGTAAGGGTTAAATACAGCTGAGTTAACCGGTTTACCATCAGCGCCAGTGTATACATAACGAGCGTTAGCAGGGATGGCATTTGGCGAGCCTGCAACGTAGTAATATTGTTTGTTATTTAAATTGAACGGGATAATACCTGTCTTGGAAAACTCACGGTCAGTCGCTTTTAACTGTTCCTGTGAATCACGGCTGTAAGACACCAGCACGTTGTAACCATCTGCATCAAAATCGCCTAAACCGCCAGTGATAGAGAAGTTATCGCTGGTACCATTCTTCTCTTGTGGCTTGTTGTAACGAGCAGAAAGGTTCACACCCTGGGCGTCATCCTTAGTGATGAAGTTAACTACACCAGCGATAGCGTCAGAACCGTACAAAGCAGATGCGCCGTCCGTCAGTACTTCAACACGCTCAATAGCTGCTAATGGGATAGAGTTCAGGTCAATGGTAGAACCTGAGCCACGTGGTGCCATACGGCGACCGTTGATCAGAACCAGAGTGTAGTCAGAACCTAAACCACGTAAAGAAGCAGTTTTAATACCACCACCGCCGCCACCTACAGAATCACCATCAGTAGTGAAACCCTGCATAGAAGGAATAGACTGGATTAAGTCACCAGCAGTTGCCAGACCTGAACGGTCGATAGCAGCACGGTCAAGAACCTGAACCGGCAAAGCACCTTCAATGTCAGTACGTTTGATACTTGAACCAGTAACCTGAATACGTTCAACATTATCAGTTTCCTGAGCATGTACTGAACCAGAAAAAGTGACGCCTGATACAGCGCCAAAAGCAACAGCCAAACTTACAGCTTTTGACAACTTACTACTTACAAACATTTTGTCTCCCTGGACCACCGAGTAGTGGCTTTATTTTTACGGCAATCGACATGGGCGCCGATTGAAGTTACAACACGCCTGCATTGGGACAACCCAAAACGGCGGCGGATAATAAAGGTAATTTTTTGTCGGGGTCAACCGCTTTTGAGGCTTAAATAGTCACGTTAATTGGCATCTGCCGCAAATAACACAGGTGTTAAATTAATGATAAGAATCAACAACATATGAAAGCGAACACAAAATAAACAACATAGCTGTACTAGAATTAAACAACCAAAAACGGCGCAATCGAGCTATCTAGCTGTTTATTAAAAAAAATAATGAAATCAGCCTTATTTACGGCCTCTTGAGGAAAGATGAATAAATAAACAAATGCGGAGCCGCTTTTGTTTTGTAAAAAAATTGAAAGTAAATGAGATGAAAAACACGACAAACTAAATTAGAAATACAGCTAGAAGGAACAGGAGGCGTAGATTTTGTTTGGATGCAGTACAGAAAGCCAGCATCACCCCAAATCGCGCCTCACTTTTTATGCTGAAGTTTTAAGCAATTGTTTTCTCAGCTTTGGCGCAGATGTTTTCTCCGACAGCCAGATATCTAAAAATGCCGGACCGAAAGCAGGGTCTGCTACATCGCCAAGTAGCTTATCGTTGAAGTAAAACTGCACTGTACCATCAGCTAATAAAACACAACTCAACTGGTCGCCTTTTTTGACATCTGTCCAAAGCTGATCCAATTGTTTGGCCCACTCCTGATGCTGAGTAGACACCTTACCCTGCAGATGTTTCCATTGATCCACTGTCGCTTCAATAAAATCAGCTTTACTGATATCACGCTGATAAGTGAGCTTCAACACGAGCGGTGCACTTTGCTGGTAATTACTCCATTGACCATCTGCGGTGTACAGTTGAGCCTGATACAAGTCCCAGAATAAATAACTAAACTGGCCTTGCCCAACGAGCTTGATGTTATCTGGCATAGCCTGGGAACTAAAGCTCCAGGCAAAAGCTAAGATCACTAAAATGTTACGCATAAAATCGTCTGCTCCATCCTGCTAACACACCAAAGCAGCCCCAACATAAAGCTAATGCTATATAAGCTTCTGTGGTGTTGCTCACCTGCATCTGACCACTTAATGCTGCGCCGCCCAGATATGCCATTGGACCAGACACAGCCGCAATAAGTGCCGCCAGCCAGTAATTTTGTAGATACACTGAAAATACCTGCACCACCACTAAACTGAATACCAACCACAATGCCAGCATCCACCAGGGTAACCACTCAGAAGAAGTAAAACTTAATACACCGTTGTATTGCAACACCGAATCCAGAGCTATGCCCACCGCAGCCAGAGCCAGCCACGCCAAACGTTCAGCCCTGTTACAACGCCACAAGGCCCAGAATACAAAAAGTACTACCGGAATAAGCAGCATATTTTGCAACAAGACAAGGGCAAACCAGCTCAGTTTGAAGCCAATCAGTACGGGCCAATTCATCTTAGTCATGACTGACGCATCCCGGCAGCGACTTTGCAACGCAACGAATAGGGCAAACAATTCAGCAGATGCAGGCTCCACACCAAACGTTTTGGAAAACGTATCCTTTGTTGCTGTGCATCAAGTCCGCGACGGATCCGCCCTGCTGCATCTTCGACCTGTAGCAAAAAAGGCATCTTAAAATCATTTTTCTGAGTCAAAGGAGTGTCGACAAAACCGGGTTCAATCAAACAAACACCTACACCACTCCCTGTCAAATCAACTCGCAAGCTGTCGGCGAAATAACTTAAAGCGGCTTTGCTGGCACCATAAGCCTGAGCTTTGGTAAAAGGGAACAAGTGAGCCAGACTGCTGACGATAGCCAGGGTTGCGTCTGCTGATTTTTGTAGCAGAGGTAATAACAATTTCACTGCAGCAACCTGAGCTTGAAAGTTCAGCGCCATAGTGCGATCAAAAATATCCAAAGGCAGCTGGGTCACATCAACATAATCACAACTGCCGGCATTGAGAATAACCAGATCCAACGCAGGGATCTGTTGACTCAACTGCACGACAGCGGCAGAGAATAGTTCTGTATTGGTCAAATCCAAAGGAAAAGCATGGATGTTTTTGTATTGGTTGTGTAGTTCATTCAGCGCGTTGACGGAACGTGCAACGGCGATCACTTGCCAGCCTTGTTCGGCGTATTGAATGGCAAGCTCACGACCTAAACCTGAACTTGCACCAGTGATTAAACAGTAACGGGACATAAACATACACTCAAAACTAATAGTATGGTTTATACGTGTATTCTCGTCAGGTGGATCCCAGCTTTAAAAAACAGCGTTGCTTGAGGCGGCCTAAGCGTATAAATCCAGACTAAACATCTGTTGTATTTTGTCGCGTTTTTCCTGATTAGCCAGCATTTCGTAAGCATTTAAGGCCTGCTGGTTACGCTGCTTGGGTTGATCGTAGGTGGTACGTTTTTGGGCTTCCTGCTGATCCAGCATAGACAAAACCTGAGCATCAGCACGCACACCGGAACCTGAAGGTACCAGTATGGTTTTACTTTGCTGTTCAGCCTCAACGGCTTTAGTTTTATTGCCCTGAAATACCAGCCCGACACTGGGGCTTTTGGGTACATCACGACTGACGGCTATTGTCATAACTGCTCAAAGTTCGCCTTTATTTGCTGCCAGTATAACTTAGCAAAAAAATTCGCCAAGTCACTTTTATTATCTGTTAGGGAGCTTTTGCCAGGTCACTTCGTCCCTCACATAAGTCGGTTCTGCCAGTTCGGCGGCAATAAACTGCCCCTGCCGGAACGGAGTTGCCGCCAGACTCAACATATCCTGCGCTGAAGGATACAGAATCACAGGGCTATGATGAACTTGCGCCAGATCCTCGGATCCGCTGTTGCTAGTTTTATGCCAGTCTTCCAGTTGCTGCGCATAAGTTTTCCAGCCTGTTCCCACAGCACAAATATGACCTTTTAACACAGGACCAGATAAATCACTTGGTTTAGCCGCGACTTCAGTGCTTAACGCTTGCATCAGCCCCAGCTCATCTAACTGAAAACTGGCCAGATAAACTTCATTCATGCGTGCATCTATAGCAGCCACCACCTGATGAGCCTGATGCAGTCTGTATGCAGCTTGTGCCATAGCAGCCAGGGTTGATACACCATAAACCGGAATTTCAGCGCCAAAAGCCAAACCCTGACATACACCCACACCAATACGCACACCGGTAAAACTACCAGGGCCTTTGCCAAACACCAGACCATCCAGTTGTTGCAGGGTTAAGCCCGCTTCAGACAACAACTGCTGCACCATAGGCAAAATACGTTTACTGTGTTGCTGCGGACAAACTTCATCCAAAGTCCAAATTTTGCCATCAACAGTTAAAGCCACTGAACAAGCTTCGGTTGAGGTATCTAATGCCAGTAATTTCAACAGGTGGCTCCTTTTCTACAATTCATTTTATTTGGGTAAATCTTCTAAAAACTTTATCGCAGCGCCCAGATCCCGGCTACGGCGCATTGGCGGTAGGCTTTTTAAAAATACTGAACCATAAGGCCGGGTCACTAATCTGTTATCACAAATCACCAGCACACCACGGTCTGACACGTCACGGATTAAACGCCCAACGCCCTGCTTTAAGGTGATCACTGCTTGTGGCAATTGCACTAAAGCAAATGGGTCGAGGCCCTTCATCTGACAATCTTCATTACGAGCTTGTAATAAAGGATCATCAGGCGATGCAAAAGGCAGCTTGTCGATAATAACGCAGCTTAGAGTGTCACCGCGCACATCCACACCTTCCCAGAAACTGCCGGTGCCAAGCAGCACAGCATGTTTGGTTTCAACAAACTGTTCCAGCAATAAGCGTTTACTGGTTGTCCCTTGCACCAGCACAGGCAAAGACAAATGCTGTGGCAGTTCGTTGGCCATCCACTGCAGCATTCTGTGGCTGGTAAAGAGGAAAAAGCAGCGGCCCTGATTGGCTTCAATTAAAGGCACCGCCAATTTTAGCAGCGCTTTGCCCATACGGGCATCATTGGGTTCAGGCAAATAACGCGGCACCAGCAACATGGCTTGTTGTTCGTAATCAAAAGGGCTGTCGAGTAGCAGAGTATCTGCCTGCTGCAAGCCCATTTGTTCAATATAGTGGGCAAACCCCTGATCCACCGACAAGGTTGCTGAAGTAAAAATCCAGCTGCGTTTTTCGGCAAACACCAGCTCGCGGAATTTATCGGCAATGCTTAAAGGCGTTAAATGCAAGCTGATATGCTGTCTGGTGGTTTCATACCAAAAACTCACACCAGTTTTGCTGACATCCTGTAGTTTTTCCAGCTGAGTTTTAGCCAAAGCCAGCCGCTCAAAACAGTGATCCACCACTTCGTTGCGACCCAAGCTGCCTTTAAGCACCTGATACAGCATACCCATGGCTTCAGAGACACGGGTCAGCGCCACTTGCACATCAGGTCTTTTACTGCTGTCACGCCAGTTGCCGCGTTCAGGTTCATCCGACCAAAGTAACCGCCAGTCCCGCACTAAAGTTGCCAGCTTGTCTGCTGTTTTACTCAATTGCGGATGATCACGTAATTCAGTTTTACAAATCAGCTCCAGCTCTTTACAAAGCTCCAGCAAAGTACGGCTGGATAAGGTTTCGCCAAAATACTCACTGGCGATATCCGGAATTTGGTGGGCTTCATCAAAGATCACCACATCCATAGTGGGCAACAACTCACCAAAACCCGTGTCTTTCAGCGCCATATCAGCAAAAAACAAATGGTGGTTCACCACCACTAAATCGGCTTGCATCGCCTTTTTGCGGGCGCGCAGCAAATAGCAGTCTTCATAGGATGGGCAGTCTTTACCCAGGCAGTTGTCTGCTGTACTGGTGACAAGTGGCAAAGCTTTGGAGTCTTCGGCTATATAAGTCAGCTCGCCTATATCGCCGCTTTGAGTTTCGTTGGACCACTTTTTGATCAGGCTTAAATCATTGATCACAGCCGCATCTGCGGTTGGCACATGCTGGTAATGCTGATCTAAACGGAATAAACATAAATAGTTGGAGCGGCCTTTTAATAAAGAAGTATCGACCGGCAAAGCCAGAGCTTTTAATACTGTAGGTAAATCGCGGAAATACAGCTGTTCCTGCAGGTTTTTGGTACCAGTGGATAAAATCACTTTTTTGCCGGATAACAAAGCAGGTACTAAATAAGCGTAAGTCTTGCCAGTACCTGTGCCCGCTTCCACTAATAACGCGTTGCCGTTTTCAATGGATTTGGTCACAGAAGCCGCCATCAGCTTTTGTGGCTCACGGGCTTTAAAACCTTCGATAGCTTTAGATAAAGCTCCTTGTTCGGCAAAAGCCTGCTGCACTTTTTTTAACATAAGCAGTAAAAGAACACAGAGTTGATGGGGAGAAGAACAGACAACAGCATAAACAAGGCCCGGCAAGAATTTGCGCTATTATGCCTTGGCTAGATAAAAATATCTAAATGTCCTTCGTCATCCACACGCTGCTCTTCCTCAGGAGTGGTCTGAGGCGCAGGTGGATAGTCGTCACGACGACGCCTGTCCTGACGTTTCTTAGGCTGATCTTTCAGTAAAATCAGGAAACGCTTTTCCTCTTTTTCATAAGCACTGATCTTGGCATCTTTGTACACAGGCGCGATCATAGGTCCAGACTGTTCAGCTGGCGTGCCTGGTGTTCTATACAAATAGGGAAATAAAGCGTCCATAAACCCCTCCTTTGCTCTGTTATCGGCAGTAACACAAATAACTTTATCTATACAACCTGATTATTTTTCAACCTCCCCTTCAGAGTTATTTTTTTTATAACTTATTCAGTTCAGACTATAAAAAAACAACAAAAAAAACCATATAAACAAATAAAAACAAACAGATAACAAAAAATCAGCTTCAAAACAAAATACAGCTGAAACAAAAAATTCTGTTGCCTGAATGACAAAAAGCCGTTAGCTTGTATACATCTTAACGAGGAGTAACTTTCCATGACTATCAACATCCACTGGCATCATCACCATCATTTATCCGACTAGCCGGTCCGTGTTGACATTGGAGGCTAGGTCATAACCAGCCTGCGGTGGAGAAAGTGCAAACCAATTCCAACTGAACCCCGGGGCTAAAATCCCGGGGTTTTTGTTTTACAATTTTATAAGGTACTAGATAACATGACAGTCACTACCAACAGATTACGTATCGCCATTCAGAAGTCAGGCCGCCTGTCGCAAGACTCTCAGGCACTATTGACAAGCTGCGGTTTAAAAATCAACTTACGCGAACAGCGCCTGATTGCCCATGTAGAAAATATGGATATCGACTTACTGCGGGTACGTGATGACGATATTCCGGGTTTAGTGATGGATGGTGTCTGTGACTTAGGTTTTGTTGGCGAAAACGTGCTGGAAGAAGTCTCCTTGCAACGTCAAATGGACAACGAAACTTACGATTACACTGTGCTGGCTCGTCTAGACTTTGGTGGCTGCCGCTTATCTATCGCAGTACCACAGGAAGAAGATTATAAATCCATCAAAGATTTAGAAGGCCGCACTATTGCGACCACCTACCCACGTTTGCTGAATCGCTATTTAAAACAAAACGGCGTCAATTGCCGTATCGTCAATTTAAAAGGTTCGGTTGAAGTGGCGCCACGGGCAGGTTTAGCCGACGCCATTTGTGATTTAGTCTCCACAGGCGCTACGTTAGAGGCCAATGGTTTAAAAGAAGTGGAAGTGATTTACCGCTCCAAAGCAGTACTTATTCAGCGCCGTGATTTAGCTGATGAGAAACAACTGAAACTGATTAAAAAACTGATGCCACGTATTCAGGGTGTGATGCAAGCCAATGAAAGCAAATACATTATGTTGCACGCACCACGCGCCCGTTTGCAGGAAGTGATAGCTCTGCTGCCAGGCGCCGAAAACCCAACTTTATTGCCACTGGCAGGTAATGACGATTTAGTGGCTTTGCACGTAGTCAGCAGCGAAACTTTGTTCTGGGAAACCATGGAGCAACTGAAAGGCTTAGGTGCCAGCTCCATTCTTGTATTACCCATTGAAAAGATGATGGAGTAAAAGATGCAGTTTCAGATCAGCAACTGGCAACAACTGGATAAAACTGCGCAGCAGGCTTTATTAGAGCGCCCGCTGCAGCAGGAATCCGACAGCTTAAAACAAACTGTGCGGGACATTATCCGCGCTGTGCGTAGTGAAGGCGATGCAGCTTTGCTCCGTTTTAGCCGCGAATTTGACAAGCTGCAAAGCAACCCTTTACGTTTGGCGGACACACTGCAACAACGCTTAATCGCCTCTTTATCCGATGAGCTAAAAACTGCCATTCAGATTGCGTACCGTAATATCCGCACCTTTCACGCGGCGCAGTTGCCACAAAATATCCGCATTGAAACTCAGCCGGGTGTGGTCTGTGAACTGAATTACAGTGCTTTGGATCAGGTGGGTTTGTATGTACCAGGTGGCAGCGCCCCTCTGCCTTCCACTGTACTGATGCTGGGTGTGCCTGCTCAACTGGCCGGTTGCCGCCGTGTGGTGTTAGTCACACCTCCTGGTCAGCCTGAAGCAGGCGATATTGCAGCTGAGATTGTGTATGCAGCATCACTTTGTGGCATTACGGAGATTTATACTTTAGGTGGTGCTCAGGCAGTCGCGGCCTTAGCCTATGGCACTGAAACTATTGGCAAAGTGGACAAGATTTTTGGCCCTGGCAATAGATTTGTTACCGAAGCGAAGCAGCAAGTTAGCCAGGATGCCCGTGGTGCTGCTATTGATATGCCAGCCGGCCCTTCTGAAGTTTTAGTGATTGCCGATGACAACGCCAATCCGGTGTTCGTAGCGGCAGATTTATTGTCCCAGGCCGAACACGGCCCGGACTCACAAGTGGTGTTGGTCAGCCCAAGCGAAGCTTTACTGGTCAATACCATCAGTGAGTTAAAACGTCAGACGGCTTTATTACCACGAGCTGAAATTGCTAAAAAAGCACTTGCCAACAGCAGACTGATTTTAACACCGGATTTAGCGACGGCGGCACAAGTGAGCAATCAATACGCGCCTGAACACTTAATTATTCAAACCGCTGACGATCAAGGTCTACTTGGCCAATTGACCAACGCTGCCAGTATTTTTGTTGGCCCTTACACGCCAGAATCGGCAGGTGATTATGCCAGTGGTACTAACCACGTATTGCCCACTTATGGCTATAGTCGTAACCACAGCAGTTTAAGTCTGGCCGACTTTTATCGTCGTTACACAGTGCAAACCTTAACAGCAGCTGGCATGCGCGATTTAGGCCCCACTATTGTTAAACTGGCCAAAGCCGAAGGATTAGATGCGCACGCCAATGCGGTGTCATTCCGATTAGCAGAGTTAGAGCTTTCAGCAAAAATTTCAGAGGAAAATCGTTCATGAGCCGTATCAGTTCTTTAGCCCGGCAAAAAGTGCAACAACTGGTGCCTTATGCTTCTGCCCGCTTAAGCATGAGTGGCGGCTCGGTCTGGCTGAATGCTAACGAAAACTCGATGGCAACAGACTATACACTGTCAGGCCAGTACAACAGATACCCGGATTGTCAGCCAAAAGACTTGATCAGCGCTTATGCATCTTACGCTGGCGTAGAAACCAATCAGGTATTGACTAGCCGTGGCGCTGATGAGGGCATTGAGCTTTTAATTCGCAGCTTCTGTGAACCAGGACAAGACGCCATCAGCATTTGCCCGCCGACTTATGGCATGTACAAAATCAGCGCTGAAAGCCAGCTGGTGGATGTAAACATAGTGCCTTTAACCCAAGATTTAACTTTGGATCTGCCGACTTTATTTGCGCAAAAAGCCAATGTGAAACTGGTGTTTATTTGTAGCCCCAATAACCCAACCGGCGATTTAATACCCCGTCAGCAAATTGTCGAGGTGCTGGAGTTTTATAAAGATAAAGCTTTAGTAGTGGTCGATGAAGCTTATATTGAGTTCGCGCCAGAAGCTTCTGTAGCTGGGTTATTAAGCCAATACAGCAACTTAGTGGTGCTGCGTACTTTATCTAAAGCTTTTGCTTTGGCGGGCTTGCGCTGTGGTTTTACTTTGGCAGAACCTTCAGTTATTGCAGCACTTCGCCAGATGATAGCGCCCTACCCTGTGCCAGCTCCTGTGGCTGAAATTGCGGTGCAGGCGTTATCAAGCCAGGGCCAGCAAAAAATGCGTGCCGCAGTGGAGCAAATCAACAGCTTACGCGACAGCTTTAGCGCTTTTGCCGAGACTCTGAGTTATGTAAGCCGTGTCTATCCGTCTAAGGCTAACTATGTGCTCTTGGCCGTGCCTGACGCTACGGCGCTGGTAAGCTTTATTGCAGAGCAAGGTGTGCTGATCCGCAATCAATCCAGTCAGCTTGGTTTGGGTCAGGTGGTTCGGGTCTCCATTGGCAATGCCACTGAAATGGCGCAGTTACAACAAATTATGTCGTCTTATTCTTTATCAAAAAACCAGGAGTCTTTATGAGTGCCAAAGCTATTTTATTTATCGACCGTGACGGCACTATGGTGGAAGAACCTCCAATAGATAAACAACTGGATTCATTGGAAAAACTGGCTTACGAGCCCGATCTTGTACCTTCATTACTGAAGTTGCAGGCCGCTGGTTATTCCTTAGTGATGGTAACCAATCAGGATGGCCTTGGCACCTCAAGTTTCCCGCGTGATACCTTTGATGCGCCGCAGGAAAAAATGATGCAGTTGCTCAATTCGCAGGGCATTCGTTTTGACGATATTCTGATTTGCCCGCACTTTGATAAAGACAACTGCAGCTGCCGTAAGCCGAAGCTGGGTTTAGTGAAAGACTATCTGCAACAAGGCAAAGTGGATTTCACCAACTCTTTTGTCATTGGCGATCGGTTAACCGACGTACAACTGGCTGAAAATATGGGCCTGCCTTCGTTCCGTTACGACCGCGACACTTTAGGCTGGAAAGAAATTACCAAACAGCTGTTAAGCAAGGGCCGGAAAGGCAGCGTCAATCGTGTCACCCGCGAAACTGATATTCAGGTCAATGTAGATTTAGATCAGCAAGGCGGCAATGTCATTGAAACCGGCGTTGGCTTTTTTGACCATATGCTGGATCAAATTGCCACCCACGGTGGTTTTAGCCTGCAACTCAAAGTCAAAGGCGACTTACACATAGACGATCACCACAGCGTGGAAGATACAGCTCTGGCTTTAGGTCAGGCGTTAAAACAAGCGCTAGGCAATAAAAAAGGCATTACCCGCTTTGGTTTTGTCTTACCTATGGATGAATGCCGCGCTGAATGTGTGCTGGATTTATCAGGCCGGCCGCTGCTGAAGTTTGATGCCGATTTAGGCCAGGGTGCTGTCGGCACTATGAACCTTGAAATGGTACACCACTTCTTCCGCTCTTTAAGCGACGCCATGCTGATGACACTGCACTTATCAGTCAGTCCAGGCAATAAACACCATATGGTGGAAGGTTTATTTAAAGCCTTTGGCCGTGCACTTGGTCAGGCTATTAAAGTGTCGGGCGAAGCCCTGCCAAGCAGTAAAGGAGTGCTTTAATGTCGCTCGTGATCGTAGATACTGGCTGCGCCAATATCAGCTCTGTCTACTGTGCCTTCCAGCGCTTAGGTGTGGATGCTAAAGTCAGCCGTGATTTAAGCGTGATTAAAAATGCCAGCCGTTTATTAGTGCCGGGTGTGGGCGCTGCCCGTCAGGCGATGGCGA
This sequence comes from Rheinheimera sp. KL1, assembly GCF_001275035.1. Taxonomy (NCBI): domain Bacteria; kingdom Pseudomonadati; phylum Pseudomonadota; class Gammaproteobacteria; order Chromatiales; family Chromatiaceae; genus Rheinheimera; species Rheinheimera sp. KL1. Next base: position 307,067 of record NZ_LAMX01000026.1, on the reverse strand, counting down.
ATTTGCGTGAACGCGATTTAATTGCCACCTTACAGCAGGCGGAGCAACCACTCCTTGGCATTTGCTTAGGCATGCAGCTGTTGACCGACCGTAGCGAAGAAGGTGATGTCGATTGTTTAGGTTTAATACCAGGTCAGGTCAAGCGCATGCAAGTCGGTGATTTACGTTTACCTCATATGGGCTGGAATACGTTGCAGGTAGAACAGAGTGCACAAAATCACCCGCTGCTTAAGGGCATAGGCGAAAAAGACTATGTGTATTTTGTCCATAGTTTTGCGGTAGCGCCATCCGACACCACCTTAGCACGCTGCAATTACGGCAGTGATTTTGCCGCTGTGATAGGCAAAGGCAATAAACTAGGTGCGCAATTTCACCCTGAACGCTCAGGTGCTGTCGGCGCTCGTTTATTGCAGAATTTTTTGGCTTTTAATGGTTAATTTTTCTCATCCGGCCTTGCCGTTACAGGATTAAACGTGATTATTCCGGCGATAGATTTAATACAAGGTAAAACAGTGCGGCTTTATCAGGGCAGCTACGATAAAACCACTGAATATCAACAAACTCCATTACAGCTGCGCGATTTATACGCTGAAGCTGGCGCAGGCATTTTGCATCTGGTGGATTTAACAGGGGCGAAAAACGCCGCTGACCGTCAGCTTGAGCTGTTAACCAGCTTAATGAAAAACGCACCTTTGCCAGTACAAGTCGGTGGTGGTGTGCGCACAGCAGCTGATGTAGAACAGTTACTGGCAGCAGGTGCCAGCCGCGTAGTCGTAGGTAGTGTGGCTATTCGTGAGCCAGAAACAGTGCAAGGCTGGTTAAGAACTTATGGTGGCGACAAAATAGTGTTGGCGCTGGATGTGTCTATCAATGCCAAAGGCGACAAAACTCTGCCAAGCCACGGCTGGATTGAAGAGTCGACTATTACGCTGGAGCAAGTGCTGGATGGTTTTATTGCAGCTGGCGCTAAACATGTGCTTTGCACCGACATCAGTAAAGACGGTACTTTGCAGGGGCCAAATGTGGCGCTGTACGCCGAGCTGGTACAAAAGTACCCACAAATTCAGTGGCAAGCCTCTGGTGGTGTGGGCTCTTTAGCTGATATCAAAGCCTTAAAACCCACAGGCGTAGCAGGGGTGATTTTAGGTAGGGCCTTGCTGGAAGGTAAGTTTACTGCAGAGGAGGCAATGCAATGCTGGCAAGACGCATAATTCCTTGTTTAGATGTGCGCGATGGCAAAGTGGTCAAAGGCGTACAGTTTCGTAACCATGAAATCATTGGCGATATAGTGCCGCTGGCTAAAGCCTACGCCGAACAAGGCGCCGACGAGCTGGTGTTTTACGATATCACCGCCTCCAGCGATGGCCGTGTAGTCGATAAAAGCTGGGTACGCCGTATAGCTGAAGTGATCGATATTCCGTTTTGTGTCGCTGGTGGTATTAAATCTGTGGCTGATGCTGGCCTTATTCTGGAAATGGGTGCAGATAAAATCTCTGTCAATAGCCCTGCCCTGGCGCGACCTGAACTGATTAGCGAGCTGGAACATAGTTTCGGTCAGCAATGTGTGGTGATAGGTATCGACAGTTTTTTTGATAAAGAAACAGACCAATATCAGGTCTATCAGTTCACAGGTGATGAAAGCCGCACTCAGAAAACCCGCTGGCAAACGCTGGACTGGTTAAAGCGGGTGCAGGAGCTGGGCGCTGGTGAAATAGTACTGAACTGTATGAATCAGGATGGTGTGCGTCAGGGGTATGACCTCACACAACTGCAACTGATGCGAAATGCCTGCAAAGTGCCGCTGATTGCCAGTGGTGGCGCAGGAGCTATGCAGCACTTTGCCGATGTATTTGAACAAGCCGATGTAGACGGCGCTTTGGCCGCTTCAGTGTTTCACAAAGGCATTATTCCAATCCCAGAGCTAAAAACCTTTTTATTAGAACGTAAGCTGGAGATCAGGCCATGAAATTAAATCTAACCAATCTGGACCAGCTGGATTTCAGCAAAGGCGATGGCTTGTTGCCGGTCATAGTCCAGCACGCCCGCTCCGGCAAAGTACTGATGCAGGGTTTTGCTAACAAAGAAGCGCTGCAAAAAAGCCTGGAAACCGGTGATGTCACCTTTTTCAGCCGCAGTAAAAACCGCTTATGGACCAAAGGCGAAAGCTCTGGTCATACGCTGAAATTACAAAGCATGGCCGCCGATTGTGACCAGGACAGTATTCTGGCTTTAGCACTACCAATTGGCCCGACCTGCCATGTCGGTACCGAAAGTTGCTGGCATGAAAGCGATGCCAATCAGCCCGACTTAGCCTTTTTGGACCAGTTAGAACAAGTGATCCACAGCCGCTTCGGCGCAGATCCAAGCTCCAGCTACACCGCCTCTTTGTTTGCCAAAGGCGTCAAACGCATCGCGCAAAAAGTCGGTGAAGAAGGTGTGGAAACCGCTTTGGCAGCCACAGTAGGCGATCGTGAAGAGCTGAAAAACGAAGCTGCAGATTTGATTTATCACCTATTGGTATTGCTGAAAAGCCAGGATTTGGCGCTTCATGATGTACTTGAGGTATTGCGACAACGGCATCAGAACAAAAACTAAGCTACCACTTTTTGTTACAAGCAGGTTATCGGCGTTAGTTGCTGCTCTAACCTGCGTTATTCGCAAGACAATATATCCGCTCTCCTTCTCCGACTTTTTTGTAAATCATTATGTTATGACTTTGCTCCAGCGTAAAACTCAGGCAGCATAAGGCTGATGTTAAAGCAGGAGCTGCCCCATGAAATATAAAATCAAACAAAAGATATTCAGCCTGACCGACAGCTTTACTATTGAAGATGAAAACGGCAACGCGGCTTTTAGCGCCAAAGGCAAGTTTTTCAGTATCTCCAGCAGCCAAACCCTGTTTGACAGCCGCGGCTTGGAGCTTTTAAAAATCAAACGTAAGTATCTGACCATCATGCCGGCTTGCCGATTGCTCTGCGCTGATGGCAGTGAGTGGCTGATCCGCAAATGTTTTTGGCCCTTCTGGACCAGTCGTTTTACGATAACAGGCCCAGCAGGTGAACTGGAAATGCACGGCAATTTATGGCAACACGAATACAAAATCAGCCAAAACGGCAAGGTACTGGCAGAAGTATCGAAGTCCTGGTTTAGCTGGTCAGATACTTACGGTGTGGATATTTACGAGCCTAAATTAACAGCACAGTTGCTGGCAGCTGTGATTGTCATCGACCGCATTCAACACTCAGGTAAAAACTCGACAGTAGATGATGATTGATACAGAAGCAGTCAAGCCTGACTGTTAGACAACACATAACTACAGCGGGTAGTTACAGAGGATAGTTGGGTGGCGACCTCACCAGCCGACATCCCGGCACATACGTTATCCGCTTTGGCTGCTTCCTTCCGGACCTGACCAGGTGAACGAATTAGTATTGCGAGAGGACCGATGAGGCCACCATTGAAGGTACCAGTAAAACTGGTGCGCGCATTATGCTTAAAAGCTTTTGGCTGTGCAAGAACTTAAGCATTTTCTGGATATTTTGCGGTCATTTGCTGAAAAAATGTGCGCATTTGCTGCAAATCATCGGCGAAATTTTCACCAGGGGTTAGACAAGGACCAAATACAAACTGTTTGCTTTGATAATCCAGCCCGACCAAACAAATAGGTACATCGGCTTGTTTGGCGATATGCCAAAATCCGGAACGCCATTGTGCTACTTTCTTTCGACTGCCCTCAGGCGATAACCCCAAGAGCAACGCATCGCTTTGTTCGAACTCAGCAACCACCTGTCCTACTACGCCACGAGTATGACTGCGATCGACCGGGATGCCTCCCAAAGCAGTCAACAGACCTTTCACTGGCCAGACAAAGATACTATGTTTGCCTAAAAAACGAATTTTAAGATCCAGAGCCAAAGCTGCGGCTATACCGACAAAAAAATCCTGATTCGAGGTATGAGGGGCAACAGCAATGACCATCTTTTTGTGGGCAGGAACTTCGCCCTGAATATTCCAGCCGCCCAGCAGTTTCAGTAACCAGAGGCCAAGTTTCTGGCCAAGGTTACTGTGACGGCGTGGCAAACTTGCCGGAATAGCAGGTAAAGCCGGCATTAAGGCTGAGCCAGCACCAGCTGATGTGCTTCTAACACGCGTTTTAAGCGTTTTTGATTGTCAGGCCCTAAACGGATCATTTGACGTTGCGCTAAAGGCAAAGCTTCAATCTCCGGGTCGGCATAAGTGTAATAGACGTTAGGACGGGCTAATACCATAGGGGGTGCCACTTCAGGAGTTGCTAACAGTACTTTAATCGCTTCCTGCAAACGTACACGAAACTGAGCATTGGGGTACCCTAACTCAGCATAAGCCTGCTGCATCAGCGGATAATAGTATTCAAATAAACGTTTCACTTCAGTCACTGAAACGCTTTCCAGCAATTGCAGGTAAGGCTCATAACGCTCAAAGTTAGCCGGGTCCAGCTGCACTGCTCCGCCATCAGCAGGTAAGGTGGCAAACTTCACTGTCATGGGTTGAAACAGTGGCTGATTTTTTGGCAATGTGCCTTGAGCGATGTTATCCACATTGACCACAAAACGACGGATCATGTCTTCTGTCACAAACAACGAGGCTAAACCAGCCTTCCAGCGTAAACCTAATAAACCACTTTTCACTTCTGCATCTGAGTTATCCAGACTGGGTAACTTCACTGTAGGTTCAACCGCCACAGCATCGTCCAGTGGTGTCTCCTGCAAAGGAGTTTCATCCTGAGCCTGTACTGTCAAACTATCGACAGGTTCTTTATCTGCAGTCAGTACATCAGCAGGTGCTGGCTGTTGCACGGTCGGAACTGGCGTAGGTTCAGGCTCTGCAACCAAAGTATCCTCAGCCCGGAAGAAAAACCAGGCAATCGCAATAAGGGTCACAGCGACCACTGCTAAACCTATGTAATATTGTTGCTGGCCTGTGCCAGGAGCCTTCTCGGTCATTTCTGTTTTTTCCTTTCACTTATTCGGGACAGTGATATTAAGCCATTGAAAAACTAGCTATAGCGTTGCATTTATTTTGCTTTTCAGCAATATATAAACAGAGAGTCTGTAAAGAGTTAAGAAGTTTCAGTGACTGATAATAAAAAAGGTGAAAACACTAATAAAAAAGTTGCTTTGCTGCTGACAGGGGGCGGAGCAAGAGCCGCTTATCAGGTCGGCGTGCTCAAAGCACTGGCTCAGCATTACCCACGCAATAGTAAAATTCCGTTTGAGATTATTTGTGGCACCTCTGCAGGGGCCATCAATGCCACTGGTATTGCCTGCTATGCGTCGTGCTTTCATTTAGGTGTAAAAAAAATTGAGTGGGTCTGGCGCAATTTTCATACCCATCAAGTGTACTACTCTGATTATTTACGTCTGGGCTGGCATTTGTTACGTGGTTTTTTAAGCGCCTTTCAAGCTGGTTATGCCAATAAGAGGCCTGTCAGCTTACTGGACAATAAACCTCTGCGTTTGTTGCTGCATAACATTGTTGATTTACAGCGCATAGACCGTAACATTCAGGGCGGTTATTTATCCAGCGTTTCTGTCACAGCGTCCAGTTACAACACGGGTGACTCCATTACTTTTTTTCAGGGCAATGAAGCCAGCGAGTGGCGCAGAGCCAAACGCTGTGGCCAAAAAACCTTACTGGGTATTCATCATTTATTAGCTTCAGCTGCTATCCCTCTGGTGTTTCCTTCTGTGCGTATTCACCAACATTATTATGGCGATGGTTCAGTCAATCAGTTATCACCACTGAGTGCTCCTATTCATTTAGGAGCCGAAAAAATACTGATCATAGGTTTAGAGCAACCCAGAACCCGCGACTTGGCGAACGCTATGCCGCATCATCCTGGTTTAGCTACTGTGGCTGGTCATTTGTTGGATACGATTTTTTCGGATACGCTGAATGCCGATTTAGAACGCATGAACAGGATCAATAAAACCGTAGATACCTTAAACGCACACAATATTCCGACTGATCTGAAGAAAGTAGAAAGCTTTTTAATCAATCCCAGCGTGAACTTTAATGAAATTGCCAGCCAGCACTTTTTGCAGCTGCCAATGGCCGTTCGAAGTTTATTGCGGTTAACAGGCATCACCCAGCACTCAGAATCGAGCTTGACCAGCTACCTGTTGTTTGAGAAGTCTTATACCAAACGCCTGATTGAAATTGGTTATCAGGATGCCATACAACAAATGCCTGAACTGTTAGATTTCTTGCGTTCATGAAGGTGCTATCAGAGGCAAATTTTAGCCAGCCTTTGCCGTCAAAAAGTCGTCATTACTAAATGCATAATTGAAAAAATCAATAAGATCATTCACTTATTAAAGTGGCACAATACCTGCAAATTCCAGATATCCTTGATATGCTCCGGAGTATCGGCAGTGGAATTATATGGTTTACAAGATATGACTTTAAGTGGAACCAGCTACGCTGGCGTCACCAGTCAGCCGCATTGGTCTGGTTTATCGACAGATCCGGCGACTCTGCCAGAGCAGTTACAAACCAGTCTGGATCTTGCAGATCAACTCCAGATTTATTCAATGGCCGCTGGCAAAGTTTTGCCTTTGCGCTCTATCCAATTGCAAACCGCTGTAGGCAAATACCTGGCACCGGGCTCTGAAGATGGCCATTTTGAGCATCGCAGTGTGTTGATGCTCAATGAGCAGTGCCTGGCGGAGCTGAATTATCAGTCTGATCAGGCGTTTACTCCGTTGATCCAGCATCAGTTATGGCAGTTGGAACGTCAATGGCTGTATCCACTTCGCAATACGCTGGTGGTTGTGCGTTTACAACAGTTAGCGTTAAAAGATAGCTTAACCGACTTGGGAAACAGACGTCATTTTGACGATCAGTTTGAGCGTGCAGTGCAGTTGGCACACAGACGCAAAGAAGCCTGTGCATTAATTCTGTTGGATTTGGATAACTTTAAACAAACCAACGACAACTTTGGTCACCCTGCTGGTGATGATGTGCTGATTGCAGTGGCTGATGCTATGCGTCAAACCTTAAGAGCCAGCGATTGTTTATTCCGTTTTGGTGGTGATGAATTTGCTATCTTACTGACAGCAGACGATGCCTTGTCGGCTGAATTGGTCGCTCATCGTCTGGTGAAAGCGATCAACCAGCATCATGTCTGTAATCAGTTTGCAGTCACAGCGAGCGCAGGTTTAGCGCATCTGGCACCCAATCAAAAATCAGAACTGTTATTCAGCCGTGCTGATGAAGCTTTATCACAAGCTAAATTAGCGGGTAAAAATGCAGTGAAGGTGGCGTTGTTGAATCAGGCCTGATGCGGATCAGTATAGGTTTTAGTCGTCGAACCTTGGGGCTAAAGGACAGAAGATCCAACAGCCCTTTTTTTTACCTGCGATTTGGCGCAGTTTTAGTTTAAGGTTTTTGCCAGTCGATAAAAGCAGTGGCTTGTTCTTTAGTCGAATTCGAGGCAAGTCCTATAACCGCAACTACCTGATTGTTTTGCACCAGCACAGGCAATAGCAAGCGTTGCCAGGGCGGTATGGCCCACAACTTCAGCCACTGTTTTAATTCTTTATTATGCCGCTGTCCTGCAGGTTTAAACGGCAAGCTAAAAAGCCCAAATACCAGATACACAGGATCATCTGTGAGTAACAAAGCTGTACCTTTGTTTTCTACGTTCAGGATAAATTGACCTACCACAGTGTTTAACTGTTGTCCTGGTTTTAATTCGAGCCAAACCCCAGGCTGCGGAACCTCTGTAACTTGCGTGATATAAGCCTTGTTGGCAAAACGGCGGATTTGATACCCATCCAGTTCCAGCAGAGGCTGAGCGTCGGCTTTAGCCTGAATCAACTCAGAAAAGAATCGCTCCAGCCAGTCGGTGGATGGATTAAGCCCAGTTAAAGCCAACCAGCGGCGCGCTAACAGCTTTTGTGTGATTAAGTCTTGCGACGTTAGTAGTTTTAAATCTAATTCAGCCTCATGCATTACAGCAGGTAATAGCTGATCAAGCTGTTTCTCAACAAACTGCTGTTGCTGCTGAATATGGGCAACAGAACGTAGCGCATTTTGTCGGAACGCCGGCCAGCGCTGTTGCAGTAACGGAATGACCTCTAAACGCAAAAAGTTACGGTCAAATCTATTGTCGTTATTACTTTCATCTTCGATCCACTTAAGCTGCTGCCCTTGTGCAAAGACTTCCAGTTGCTCACGGCTAAAATCTAATAAAGGCCGCACTAACCAACCTGCAGCAAAAGGCTGCAAAGCGGCAATACCGGATAAACCGGCCGGACCTGCGCCACGTTTTAGTGCCAGCAACAAAGTTTCCAGTTGATCATCGGCATGGTGAGCCGTTAATAAAGCGGTGTGGGGAGTGGTAACAAAAGCAGCTAAAGCCGAATAACGGGCGGCACGGGCCTGAGCTTCAATATTGGCAGTAGGGTTCAGCTGTACTTTTTGTACTTCAAAGGGAACGTTACGCTTAAGGCATTGCTGCTGACAAAAAGCAGCCCACTGATCGGCATTGGCACTTAAACCATGATGGATATACACAGCTTTAAGCTTGATAGCTGAACGTTGAGTCAACTGATGGCAAAGTTCCAGCAACACCATAGAGTCCAGCCCACCGGATAAGCCAAGCACCAGCTGGTTTAAACAAGCTGTTGGATGTTCAAACGCAGTGGTGCCAGTAACTCAGAACTATTCAAAGACAATGATCCTAAATACAAAAACCGCCTTACGGCGGCTTGCAGGGCGGTTTTTATCCCCGCCCTTTCCCACTATGCCCGCTGATTTTATACAGCTTCAGGCACAACGGCTCTATTAGCAGTAGCCAAAAGACATTAAGCGCTTATACCGTCTGTCCAGCAAGTCTTCAATACTTAACTTTTCTAGCTTGGCTAAGTCGCGTAATAAAGCCTGCTTTAAACTTTGCGCCATTTGCTCGTGATTGCGGTGTGCTCCACCTAAAGGCTCACTGACGATTTCATCAATCAGGTTCAGCTCTTTTAAACGCGGAGCGGTAATACCCATAGCATCGGCAGCAATAGGGGCTTTATCAGCACTTTTCCACAGAATAGAAGCACAACCTTCAGGTGAAATCACCGAATAGGTGCTGTATTGCAGCATGTTGACCTGATCGCCGACGCCAATGGCTAAAGCACCACCAGAACCGCCCTCACCTATCACAGTACAAAGCACCGGCACTTTCAGGCCAGCCATCACTTTCAGGTTACGGGCAATAGCTTCACTTTGACCACGTTCTTCAGCGCCCACACCTGGGTATGCACCAGGGGTGTCAATAAAAGTGATGATGGGTAAGTTAAAACGTTCAGCCATTTCCATCATACGTAAAGCTTTACGGTAGCCTTCAGGTTTTGGCATACCAAAGTTACGTTTGATTTTCTCTGAGGTGTCACGGCCTTTTTGATGACCAATCACCATCACAGTTTTATCACCTAAACGGGCTGTACCGCAGACAATGGCAGGATCGTTAGCAAAAGTACGATCACCGGCAAACTCATCAAAGTCAGTGAAAATATGTTTAATATAATCCAGCGTGTAAGGACGCAACGGATGACGGGCTAACTGAGCAACCTGCCAGGCACCTAACTCTGCGAAAATCTTTTTGGTCAGAGTTAAGCTTTTTTCCTTCAGCTTGTTTACTTCTTCTTCAAGGCCGAGATCAAACTCGCCATTGCGGCTTACTTTGCGAAGTTCTTCTATTTTGGCTTCAAGTTCCGCAATCGGTTGCTCAAACTCTAAATAATTCAGCATCATCGACTGTCACTACCTAATTAATGAAAATCCAGTTGTATTGTTGCTAATTGTCGCAATTGATGCAACAAAGCGTCTGTTGGGGTCACCCACCATTCGGTGCCCAGAGCCACAGTGATTTGACCTTCGTCACGCTGGTACACCAGCTTTACAGGCACTGTGCCTAATTTAAATTCGTGCATAGCTTGCTGCAGTTTTTGCAGATAATCCAGTCCCATTTGCTGTTGATGTACAGTTAAGGTCAAAGATTTTAAGCATTTTTCCCGTGCAGCTATGATGTCCACTACTTCGCGGCCCGACATTGTAAGGCCACCACTGAAATCATCAAAGCTGACCTGTCCCGACACCACCAAAATTTTGTCTTTTTGCAGCAAATGCTCGAAGTTTTCGAACTGTTCGGGGAAAAAACGTACATCTAAGCGGGCAGATTTGTCATCTAAAGTGACAATAGCCCAGCGTCTGCCTTTTTTATTGATCATGGTGCGTACAGACAAGACTAAACCTGCTGCATGCACCACCTGATCGCGTCGACCTGGCTGCATATCGACTAAACGGCCAGTGCTGTAATGCGGTAACTCTTCTAAATACCTATTGATCGGGTGACCGGTCAGGTATAAACCCAAGGTTTCACGTTCACCTTCGAGCCAAACTTCATCCGGCCAGATTGGCACTTGTTTAAAGGCACTGGCGGCATGTTCAGGCCCGGGCGCCATTAGACCAAATAAATCTGACTGGCCCACGGCTTCGGCTTTGGCCTGCTGCTCCGCGCCTTTCATCGCTTCTTCTAAAGTCGCCATCATCGCCGCACGGTGTGGGCCTAACTGGTCCATAGCACCTGATAAAATCAGCTTTTCAATGACGCGACGATTCAGCTGTTTTAAATCAACTTTATTACAGAAGTCGAACAAATCTGTGAAGCTGCCGTGTTTAGCGCGCGCCGCTAAAATAGCTTCGACCGGGCCTTCACCCACACCTTTTATCGCGCCTATGCCATAGACGATATGGCCCTGGCGGTTTACTGTAAATTTATATTCACCAGAATTCACATCAGGCGGGATCAATTTGAGCTTCATGTGCTCACATTCATCCACCAGAATAACGATTTTATCTGTGTTATCCATATCGGCAGACATGACGGCGGCCATAAACTCAGCCGGATAATGCGCCTTCATCCACAGCGTCTGGTAGGACACCAGCGCATAAGCAGCGGAGTGCGATTTGTTAAAACCGTAGCCTGCGAACTTCTCTACCAGGTCGAAGATTTTCATCGACAGTTCGGCATCGACGCCATTGGCAACAGCACCATCACGGAATGTATCGCGCTGCTTAGCCATCTCTTCTGGTTTCTTTTTACCCATAGCACGGCGTAATAAGTCAGCGCCGCCCAGTGAATAACCAGACAACACCTGCGCTATTTGCATGACCTGTTCCTGGTACAGGATAATACCGTAGGTCGGCTCCAGAATAGGTTTGAGTGACTCATGCTGCCAGGTCGAATCCGGATAGGAAATCTCTTCACGACCGCGTTTACGGTCGATAAAGTTATCCACCATGCCTGATTGCAAAGGACCGGGCCGAAACAGCGCCACCAGCGCTATCATATCCTCGAAGCAGTCTGGCTGCAGACGGCGGATTAAGTCTTTCATACCGCGACTTTCCAGCTGGAATACCGCTGTGGTATCCGCCTTCATTAATAAGTCGAAGCTCTTTCGGTCGGTCAGAGGAATAGTATTGATATCGACCAGCGGCTTGCCTTCACGGGCCAGACGCTCGTTGGTCATATTCACAGCCCACTGCAAGATGGTCAGTGTGCGCAAACCGAGGAAGTCGAATTTGACCAGACCTGCATATTCCACGTCGTTTTTATCAAACTGAGTGACGGGGTTATTGCCCTCTTCATCGCAATAGACAGGGGCAAAGTCGGTAATTTTAGTCGGCGCTATCACCACACCACCAGCGTGTTTACCAGCGTTTCTGGTTACCCCTTCCAGCTGACGTGCCATATCGATCAGATCTTTGACTTCCTGATCGGCCTCATAAAGCTCAGGTAAACGTGGCTCTTCTTTAAAAGCCTGTTCCAGTGTCATGCCAGGCGTGGGTGGAATAAGCTTAGAGATTCGGTCAACAAAACCATAAGGATGGCCTAAGACCCGTCCTACGTCGCGGATCACAGCTTTAGCCGCCATGGTACCGAAGGTGATAATCTGAGATACCGCCTCACGGCCATACATGTCGGAGACGTGTTCTATCACCTCGTCGCGCCTGTCCATACAGAAGTCGACGTCAAAGTCAGGCATTGACACCCGTTCAGGGTTTAAGAAACGTTCAAACAGTAAGTCAAATTCCAGCGGGTCAAGGTCGGTAATGCTCAGTGCATAAGCCACCAGAGAACCAGCACCCGACCCCCGGCCAGGGCCTACCGGAATATCGTTGTCTTTACTCCACTGGATAAATTCCATCACGACCAGGAAGTAACCAGGGAAACCCATCTGGTTAATAACGCCAAGCTCAATGTCTAAACGCTCGTCGTATTCAACCCGTTTAACTTCACGCACTTGTGGGTCGGGAAATAACTGCAGCAAGCGTTTTTCCAGACCTTCTTTTGATTTTAAAACCAAAAAATCAGCGTCGGATAAACCACCAGTCGGGAAAGCTGGCAGGAAGTATTCCCCTAAACGTATGGTGACATTACAGCGTTTGGCGATTTCAACTGAGTTTTGTAAGGCTTCAGGAATATCGGAGAACAGCTCCAACATTTCGTCGCTTGATCGCAGATACTGCTGCTCGCTGTAATTTTTTGGCCGTCTTTTATCTTCTAAAGTGTAACCATCATGAATGGCAACCCGGATTTCATGAGCAGGAAAATCGTCAGGGCTTAACATCACCACTTCATTGGTGGCCACCACAGGCAACTGTTCGCGCTCTGCCAGCTCTACTGCCGCCTGAATATAAGTTTCTTCATCCGGGCGACCAGTTCGGGTCAGTTCAATAAAAAACCGGTTGGGGAAATGCTCTTGATAAAACTGCACTAAAGCTAAAGCACTGGGCGCATTACCTTTAATTAAGGCTTTGCCTAAAGGGCCGTCTTTTGCGCCTGACAACACAATCAGACCTTCTTTGTATTCCACCAGCCAATCGTGATCAATCTGCGGTTTATGCTGCACGTGGCCACGTAAATAGGCCTTGGACAACAACATGGTCAGGTTCTGGTAGCCGGTATTATCAGACGCCAGAATCAATAAACGACAAGCCTCGCCCGGAAAAAGCGGATGCTGCACCCATAAATCAGCACCTACTATCGGCTTAATACCGGCTTCGTGCGCAGTACTGTAAAAACGCACCAGACCACACATGTTCATTTGGTCGGTTAGAGCAAGCGCAGGCATATTCAGCTCTTTCGCCGCTTTGACTATAGGCTTTATTTTTTTGATGCCATCGACCATCGAAAAGTCGCTGTGCACTCGTAAATGAATAAAAGCCGGATCAGCCATGCATCTGCTCCAATACATCCCGGACTGGCTTAAAACTGCGTCTGTGCTCTGCGATCACACCATGGGTTTTAATGGCAGCTAAATGCTCAGCAGTCGGATAACCTTTATGACCAGCAAAACCATAGTGCGGATAAGTGGCATCCAGCTGCTGCATTTCTTCATCCCGCGCCACTTTGGCCAAAATAGAAGCAGCACTGATTTCCGGTACTAAAGCATCCCCTTTGACCACAGCACTGGCTTGCACACCTATATCTTTCGGCACACGGTTGCCGTCTATTAAGGCCCATTCCGGCTTGATATGTAAGCCCTGTACAGCACGGGTCATCGCCAGCATAGTGGCGTGGAGAATATTTAAACTATCAATTTCATGCACTTCAGCACGGCCTAAGCTCCAGCTTAAAGCTTTAGCTTTAATTTCTTCAGCAAGCTGCAGACGTTTTTTTTCTGACAGTTTTTTCGAATCGTTGAGGCCAATAATAGGGTTATTCGGATCCAGTATTACAGCAGCTGTCACTACAGCGCCAACAAGCGGACCCCGTCCTACTTCGTCTACACCACAAATCAATGCGGCTGCTGGTCTTTGGTACGTTTCAGCATTCAGAGCTTTAACACTCATACAGGGTTTTCCATCACTTTTGCTATTGCCGCAGCAGCTTGTTCACTGGCGTTACAGCGGATCAATTGATGCAGCTCTGTAAAAGAGCCCACGCATGCTTGCTGCGCTTTTTGATCTTGTAATAAAGGTGCCATAGCTTTGACTAAATTATCTACCGTTACCTGCTCTTGCAGCAGTTCAGTCACTAAGGCTTTATCAGCCAATAAATTCGGCAGGCTAAAGAACTTCAATTTCACTAACCATTTGGCAATTTGATGCGTCAGCCAGTTCATCTTGTAGCCCACCACCATAGCGGTTTTGGCCAGCATGGCTTCTAAGGTGGCAGTACCTGAGGCGATAAACACAGCATCAGCCGCGGTTAAAACGGTACGGGCTTTACCAATTTCCAGTTGCACCACTAAATCCGGTGCGGCCTGTTGTTTGATTTGCTTGAACAACTCCGCTTTTTGCTCAGTCACCATATTACAAATCAGCTGTAAATCTGGTTGCTGACGTTTTAGTTCCTGTGCAGCAAGCAGATAATCCGCAGCTAATAATTTGATTTCATTGGTTCTGCTACCCGGCATAATAGCCAGCACTGGTGCTTCCGGGTTTAAACCCAGTTCAGTTTTGGCAGCGGCTTTATCAGGCTGCAAAGGCATTTGATCGGCCAGCGTATGACCCACAAAACTGCATGGCACATCAAATCTATCGTAAAAGGCTTTTTCAAAAGGCAATAACGCCAGCACCATATTGGTGGCTTTGGCTATTTTAAAAATTCGTTTTTGCCGCCAGGCCCAGACCGAAGGGCTGACATAATGCACAGTTTTAATACCAGCGGCTTTGAGCTTGAGCTCCACCGGAATATTAAAATCCGGTGCGTCTATACCAATAAAGACATCAGGCTGTGTGGCAGTAAGATGCTCCAGCAGCTCTTTGCGCACCTGCAACAAACGTGGCAAGCGGCCTAACACCTCCACTATGCCCATCACCGCCAGCTCTTCCATATCAAACAAAGCGCTAAAGCCTTCGGCTTTCATCCGCTCACCGCCTATGCCATAAAATTCGGCCTGCGGGTACAAAAGCTTCAAAGCGCGAATTAAATCAGCACCTAAAATATCGCCGGAATGTTCTCCGGCGACTAAGGCGACTTTCACTGAATAAGGAGCTATCTTGGATTGCAATTCACCCATCAGCGGATAATGCCACGGCTGGAGTTGGCGATAAAATCAGTGAAGGCTTTGACTTCCGGGAATTCGGCAGATTTCTCTGCCAGAGCATCCAAAGCTTCCTGCACTGTTAAACCTTTACGATAGACTTCTTTATAAGCGCGGCGTACTTCTAAAATCGCATCGGCGCTGAAGCCACGACGTTTTAAACCTTCAACATTTAAACCAGCCGGAACAGCATGGGAGCCGTGTGCCATCAGGTAAGGAGGAACATCTTTGACTACAATAGAGCCTCCACCGATAAAGGCATGAGCACCTATATGACAGAACTGATGAATACCACTCATACCGCCTAAAATAGCCCAGTCACCAATATGCACATGGCCAGCAGATTGAGCACCGCTGGCAAAAATCACGTTATCACCAATCACGCAGTCGTGCGCCACATGAGTGTTATTCATAAAGAGGTTATTCGACCCTATACGGGTGACCCCTTTGTCCTGAATAGTGCCACGATGCACAGTGCAATTTTCACGGAATACATTGTTGTCACCAATAATAAGTTCCGTTGGCTCGCCGTTGTATTTTTTGTCCTGACAATCTTCACCTATGCTGGTGAACTGGTAAAAGTGATTGCCTTTACCTATAACGGTCGGGCCTTTGAGCACCACATGAGATTCAAGCACAGTGTTATCACCGATCACCACATTGGCAGCGATATAACAAAATGGTCCAACTTTGACGTTTTGGCCAAGTACAGCACCTGTTTCAATCACAGAGGTAGGATGGATCATATTAAAGCTCTCTTCTGGCACACATCAATTCAGCACTACAAACGACCTGGCCATCCACTTTGGCTTCACCATAAAACTTCCACAAATTACGGCGTTCTTTTAAGAACTTCACTTCTAATACCAGCTGATCACCAGGAACTACTGGTTTCTTAAAACGAGCTTCGTCTATAGCAGCAAATAAGTACAGCTCGTTTTCAGCACGTTCTGTTACTGTTTTAAAGCCCAAAATACCCGTGGCCTGAGCGAGCGCTTCCAGAATTAACACGCCTGGGAAAATTGGCATAGTAGGGAAATGACCAGTGAATATAGGTTCGTTAATAGTCACGTTTTTAATAGCAGTCAAAGATTCGCCTGGAGTGAAATCCAAAACCCGGTCGATCATTAAAAATGGATAGCGATGCGGCAACAGGGCCATGATTTCCTGTATTTCAAGGATATTCAATTGGTTAGCCAAAGTGAACCTCTTTTATTTTATTCGTCTTTTGAAGGCGGTTGGGATAAAACAGCCATTTGCTGTTCAAGTTCCCGTAATTTTTGATACATCTGATCCAGTTGACGAAACCGGACGCTATTTTTCCGCCATTCCAGATTAGTGCTGGCCGGAGTACCGGATGAATAGATACCTTTTTCGGTAATAGACTTAATAATCATCGACATGCCGGTGATTTGCACGCCATCACAAATCTCCATATGACCATTGATAGCACAAGCACCACCAATAATGCAGTAACGGCCAATTTTAGTGCTGCCCGCGACCACTGTGCAACCCGCAATGGCGGTATGATCGCCAATCTGCACGTTGTGAGCAATTTGTACCTGATTGTCCAGAATAACGTTATTGCCAATCACTGTATCGCCTAATGCACCACGATCTATGGTGGTATTAGCGCCAATTTCAGTATCGTCACCTATGATGACAGTACCGACCTGAGGGATCTTCAACCAGCGGCCACGTTCATTGGCAAAACCAAAACCATCTGCACCTATCACTGCGCCGCTGTGCACCAGACAGTTTTTTCCAAGCCGTACGCCGTGGTAGAGGGTCACATTAGGCCAAACTTTACAGCCATCGGCTATATGAGCCTGTTCACCAACAAAACAACCGGCGCCAATCTGTACATTCTCACCTATCACAGCTCCAGCGGATATCACCACGTTGGGGCCAATAACGGCAGAATCCGCTACGGAAGCAGAAGGGTCTATCACTATATTCTGCCCCCGCCCATAAGCGGCAGCAGGTGTGGAATCTAATAATTGAGCTATTTTCGCAAATGCCACATAAGGGTCTATTACGATCAGTGCATTGACCGGACAATAGCTCTGGTCCTCAGCTTTGATCAGCACAGCACCGGCTTGAGTCGATTGTAAGAATTTACGGTACTTGCTGTTGGATAAGAAGCTTAACTGAGATCCTGTGGCGTCTTCTAATGTGCCAACGGCACTGATCAGTGCCGTGGCGTCTCCAACTAGCTGAGCATTGAGCTGCTCAGCTATAAAAGCCAGAGTAAGCTTAGCCATTATTTGGCTTTGCTCACCTGAGCTACAACAGCATTAGAGATGTCATATTCAGGTTTAACGAACACACCAGCCTGAGCATTTAAGATCAGGTCATAGTTGTCTTTTTTCGCAATAGCATCGATGGCAGTTTTCACTAAGCCCATCAGCTTATTACGCTCTTCAGCCTGACGCTTACGGTAGTCTTCATCCAATGGACGAGCTAACTGCTCGTAGCTGCGCATTTGTTTTTCCATCTCACCTTGCAGAGTTTTCTTCTGCTGGTCGTTCATGGTTGCGCCATCACGCTTTAATTTTTCCTGATTAAAAGCAATGTCTTTTTCCAGCTTTTGTACTTCAGCGATGCGGCCTTCGAACTCAGCTTTTAATGTATTTTGAATAGAAGTCGTTTGAGGCAATTGAGCGACAATAGCTTGCACATCCACCAAACCAATTTTCATTTCTTTTGCTGCAGCAGTACCAGCCATGAACAGACCAGCCATCAACACTAATGCAGTTTTTGCTAAGCTTTGCTTAAACATGTTTTCCATTTCCCATAAATTTAGAATGTAGTACCAATATTGAAACTAAAGTTTTCTTGATCATCACCCTCTTCTTTCTGGATGATTTTAGCCAAACTAAATGTCAATGGACCCATAGGCGAAATCCATTGCAGAGAAAGACCCGTCGAAATACGTATTAAGCCTGGATCTGAATAGTCTAACAGCGCAGGACTGTTAAAATTCTGACTTGTCGTTGGGCTTAGACCGTCGTAACGACTTAAATCAAACTCTGTATCCCAGACGTTACCTGCATCAACAAACAGGCTGGTACGTATCTGGTTCACATAATCCTCACCAACAAAAGGTGTTGGTGTGATTAACTCAAGGGTAGCAATAGCCATGGCATTACCACCCGTTGATCGTGGTGACACTAAATAAGTGTCAAAACTTGGGTCAGTCGGGAAAGCCCCGGCCAGCCCTGTTGGATTAGGTAATCCAGGAACTGTACTAATCTGACGATAAATCGCATGAGGACCGATAATACGAGCTTCAAAACCACGTAAATTCTGACCACCAGCATAGAAGTTGTCGGTAAATGGCAGCGTATAATCATAACCATCTTTGCTACCATAACCATTACCGTAGCCAAGTTCCAGCTTACTTAAGAACGACCAGCGGTGGTCATTACTTAAAGGAATGTACTTACGGGCTTCAAAAGTCGTTTTGAAGTACTGCAAATCAGAATTAGGTGTCGTAATACGACCACTTAATACCATTTCATGACCAGCTGTTGGGAATAAACCACGGTTTAATGTGCTTTGGATCCAACTTGCAACCAGTTCATAGTTAGTAAACTTGTAGCCGCCATCCGGGTCATTCTTATCCATCAATACAGCTCTGAAATGACGCAACTGATCATATTCAGACAAAGAGTTAATTTCGTTCACAGCATAGTTACTGCCGAAGTTTAACCTGTTGTATTCGTTAATCGGATAACCAATAGAAGCACCAAAACCATAACGTTTTTGTTTGTAGGCTTCTAAGTTAGACGACAAACTGGAATAGTCTGTGTCTGAATAGAAAACCTGCCCACCCAGACTCACCCCATCCAGCGTAAAGTAGGGATCTGTGACAGACAATGAAATCTGTTTGTTGTATCTGTTAGTGCTTAAGCTGATTCCAGCCGAGTTACCAGTACCAAAGAAGTTTTGTTGTTCAACCCCAATTTGGAAGGACAAGCCCTGGAAATCACCATAAGAGATACCAGCATTAAAGTTACCTGACGGCTGTTCTTTAATTTTGTAGCTGACATCAACTTTATCATCTACACCAGCAACTTCTTTGGTTTCGAATTCGACTTTTTCGATATAAGGTAAACGCTGAATACGCTCTTTGGACAACTCCAGCGCATCGTTGGATAACCAGGCACCTTCCATCTGACGGACTTCACGACGAATGACTTCATCTTTGGTTGAGGCATTACCTGCTACTTCCAGACGACGCACATACACCCGCTTTCCTGGCTCCACACTGATGGTTAAAGCCACTTCTTTAGTATCATCATTGATGGTCGGGATGGTACGAACTTTAGAATTAGCATAACCAAAACGGGCCAGTAACTTAGCAATACTCTCTTCGGTATAGGTCACCAAAGCGCCGTTGTATAACTGTCCGGCTTTCAGCGGCAAAAGCGCCTTAATAAAAGCGTCCTGACCTATTAAGTCACCGACAAAATCCACACCAGTAATAGTGTACTGCTCACCTTCAGTCACGTTCAGCGTCACATACACTGAGTTTTTATCTGTACTGACAGAAACCTGATTCGCATCAATGTTAAAACGCAGGTAACCCCGGTCTAGGTAGTAACTACGAATTTTCTCAAAGTCACCTTGTAAGGTTTGCTTCTGGTAACGGTCTGAAGACAAAAAGCGCCACCAGGGTAAATCGTACTTAGATTCGATATTTTTCAGCAGCTCTTCGTCACTGAATAACTCGTTACCTACCACGTTGATCTGACGGACAGAAGCGGCATCCCCCTCCTCAAATTCAATCTTCAGGTTGACCCTGTTACGAGGTAAGTACGTGACCTTCATCTTGACCGTGGCGTTGTATTTACCTACGCCGTGGTAGAACTCTGTTAAGCCGTTTTCAACTTCTTTGATTACGGTTTTATCTAAAGGCTCGCCAACAATAATCTTTTGACCTGTTAAACTTTCATTTAACTGCTCTTCTTTGATGTCTTTGTTGCCATCAAACTCAATGTTATTGATGGTTGGACGCTCTTTTAAGCGATAAATAACAGTACTGCCATCACGAAACACCTGAATGTCGTCAAAGTGCCCTGCAGCATACAGACTTTTGATACTGCGGGATAAAGTCGTATCTGTGATGGTATCGCCAATGTTAAACGGCAGATTATTTAATGCTGCACCAAGCGCAACACGTTGCAAGCCTTCGACCTGAATGTCTTGCACAGTAAATGATTGTTCAGCGAGCACCGAGTTACTTAAACCAGCAAGTAACATCGCGGCTACTAATCGTTTAATTGTCATTGTTTTGGACTACTTTTGATTAGTTTATTACAAACGAGAAATATCGTTGAGCAGCGCAATTCCCATTAATGTCAGCAGCAACAGAGCTCCGATCCGGAAACCCAGCTCCTGCGCCTTCTCAGAGACAGGTTTGCCGCGTATTAGTTCCAGCACAAGATACATTAAATGGCCACCATCCAAAATAGGCAGGGGCAGTAAATTTATCACCCCAAGGTTGACACTGATCAGTGCTAAAAAGGAAATAAAGGCAATCAAGCCAATATCTGCGCTGCTTCCAGCGCCTTGTGCTATCGAAATTGGTCCACTTAAATGTTTGACAGAAATATCACCAAAAATGAATTTTCCAATCATTGAGAAGCTTAACCGCACCAATTGCCATGTCTTTTCTACCCCAACAACAACCGCCTGTACAGGGCCATATTGCTGAGTGAACAATAAATGCTCAGGCCAGGGTAAAACTTTTGGACTGACCCCCAAATACCCCTGATGAAAACCATCAGCAGTTTCACGGCTTTGAGGAGTGACCAGAATATCCATGCTCTGCCCGTTACGTTCGATACCAAAAAGCAGAGGCTTATCAGGGCTGTTTTGCACCAAAGTGACCACGGAGTTCCAGTCAGCTACAGCTTTTCCATCCACAGAAACCAGTTTATCACCCAACTGCAAACCCGCAGTTTCAGCTGCTGAACCTGGCTGGATCTGGCTGATCTCATTGAGAACCTCTGGTCGCAGTGGCTCCAGGCCTAAACTACCAAAAACGCTTTGTTTGTCCGGGTCAAAGGCCCAATCTGTTAAATCCAGCTGATAACTTTGGTCGCTGCCCTCAAGTTGCTGCACTGTAATGTCCACAGCCCGACTACCGACTTGCTCAACCAGCAATAAGCTGATAGCGCGCCAGTCTTCCACAGACTCACCATTAATTGCCGTGATTTGGGCATTGGCTGGCACACCTGCTTTAGCAGCAATAGATTCGGCAGTTACCTGCCCTATCACAGGCTTGATATTCGGCACACCAATTAAATACATGCCCCACAGCAACACAATAGCGAACAGAAAATTTGCCACAGGACCTGCGGCAATAATGGCCATACGTTGCCAAACCGTTTTGCTGTTAAAGCTTAAGTCTTTAAATTGCGGTAATACAGGGTCTACCCGCTCATCCAGCATCCGGACATAACCACCCAATGGGATCATCGCAATTACAAATTCAGTGCCTTGTTTGTCGCGCCAACGGTAAATAGCTTTACCAAAACCTATAGAAAAACGTTTCACCAGCACATTATTTTTTCGAGCCACCCAAAAATGACCAAACTCATGCACAGTCACCAGCAGGCCAATAGCAATGACAAAGCTGATTAAATTCCAGATAAAACCCGACATTAACTCACCTTTTTCAATTGATCGTGCACATAAATTCTGGCCTCTTGGTCAAGGCTCAGAATACTTTCTAAATCAGGCGCTTTTATAGAGGCAAAACGCTCCAGAGCTTGCTCATTTAACACAGCGATATCGGTAAAACGGATCTGACCAGCTAAAAATGCCGCGACTGTCATCTCATTGGCAGCGTTCAGCGCCGTGGTAGCGCCCTGACCATAACTACAGGCAGCTATCGCCAGATATAAATTCGGGTATCGCGCTGGTTCTGGTTTAGAGAAGCTGAAATCGGCTAATTCAAAAAAATTCAGCGGTTTGACATGAGTCTGAATACGTTTTGGGTAAGCCAGCGCATGAGCTATAGGAGTACGCATATCGGGCTGCCCCAATTGCGCCAGCACAGAGCCGTCTGTGTATTGCACCATCGAATGGATAATACTTTGTGGATGGATCACCACCTGAATGTCGTCGGCCGCACAATTAAATAACCAGCGCGCTTCAATAAATTCCAGGCCTTTATTCATCATGGTGGCGCTGTCGACAGAGATTTTTTGCCCCATCACCCAGTTCGGATGAGCTACAGCCTGAGCGGGCGTAATGCTTGAGAATTCGTGCAGGTCTTTGCGTAAAAATGGGCCACCACTGCCAGTCAGCAACAGTTTACTAATACCGTAATCAGATAATTGTTGTGTGGCGGTATTTTGCTGTAAAGCGGCGGGCAAACACTGAAAAATAGCGTTGTGTTCGCTGTCTATCGGCAATAAAGTCGCACCATAGTGCTGCACTTTATTGATAAACAACTCACCACTCATCACCAGTGCTTCTTTATTAGCCAGTAATACAGTTTTGCCTTGTTCAACAGCAGCTAAAGTAGGTAATAAACCCGCTGCGCCAACAATAGCAGCCATCACTATGTCGACATCAGGATGAGCAGCTAAATCACAAAGGGCCTCAGCGCCAGCCCAAACTTCAGTCGGAAGATTAGCCTCTTTCACCAATTGACGTAATTGGTCTGCGGCTAATGGGTCTGTCATCACCGCATAACGAGGCTTAAACTGCTGAATTTGCACAAACAGCTTATCCACCTGAGTGGCAGCTGTTACCCCTAACACCTGATAGTCATCGGGGTGCATAGCCACAACATCCAGTGTATTGCAGCCTATAGAGCCTGTAGCGCCCAGGATCACTAAAGTCCGCATTACGCGAAGCCTCCGATCAAGGCAACCAACACAGCGTATAACGGTGCTGTGGCCGTCAGGCTGTCGATACGATCCAAAATACCGCCATGACCCGGGATAATGCTGCCACTGTCTTTTAAGCCAGCCACACGTTTAAACATACTTTCGCTTAGATCACCAAATACCGACAAAATAGTCAGCACTAAAGCGGCCAGATACCAGGTGACGGTTTCTTCCGGAAAGCCTTGGTAATAAGCCACAGCTGTAACCAGCAGCATCACAAAACCGACACCACCGAGCATACCTTCGAGCGTTTTACCCGGACTGACAGCTGGCAATAATTTGCGTTTACCAAAAGGCTTACCAATAAAATAACCGCCTATATCAGCAGCCCAAACAATACCTAACAGTAAACAAATCAACCAGGCTCCTGTGTAACTGGACTGGTGAAAATCGACAGAGCGGATCAAAAGTAAAGCTGTCCAGGCTGGTACCAAGGTGAACCAGCCCATTAAAGCCCGGCGTAAATGGCCCTGAGCCCAACTTTGGCTGCTACGCGGATAACTTAATACCAGCAGGACCGCTATCAACCACCACACCACACCCATGGCTAATAAGCTGTTGCTTAAATGATCCAGCTGTACAGGCCAATAGGCCGTATCTGGCAATTGCCAATAAATCAACGCCATACTCAGGGCCACAATGGCTATAAAACTATATTGGCTGGGTTTGGTTCTGTAGCCGCAGAATAAACTCCACTCCCAGGCCCCAATCAAAAAAGCGGCAGCGATAAAAATGGCGAAATAGTGTAGAGGTAGGAAAAAAACTGCGGCTAGCGCCAAAGGCGCCATGATCAGGGCTGTAATTACTCGTTGCTTAAACAAATTGGTTATCCTTGTATCGGACGCATTGCCAGCTCACGGATCTGTGCTCCGGTACAACCAAAACGCCTCTCCCGACTGGCGTAGGTTGCCAAAGCTTCCGAAAACACCTGATCATCAAAGTCAGGCCATAAGGTTTCGGTAAACCATAACTCAGCATAAGCAGCTTGCCACAACAAAAAGTTACTGATGCGTACATCACCACCGGTACGGATCATTAGATCCAACTCGGGCTGGTCATGCATTTGCATGCAACCTGATAACAATTGTTCGTCAATTTGTGCTGCAGTCATCTCACCATCAGCGACTTTTTGCGCTAATTGTTGTGCTGCCTGCACTATGTCCCAGCGTCCGCCATAATTAGCAGCCACATTCAGGGTCAAAGCTGTATTCTGAGCTGTAAGCTGTTGCGCCTCTTTAATATGTTGTTTTAGTTTGTCGCTAAAAGGAGACAAGTCTCCGATAATATTCAGCCGTACATTGTTTTTGTGCAGGGTTTTCACTTCCTGCTGTAATACCAGTAAAAACAGCTGCATCAAACCGCTGACTTCGTCTTCAGGTCGACGCCAGTTTTCACTGCTAAAGGCAAATAAGGTAAGAGACTGGATGCCTAATTTACGGCAAAAGCTCACGGCGCGACGCACTGCATCGACACCTTTTTTATGACCCCATACCCGAGGTCTGCCCTGCCGTTCAGCCCAGCGTCCGTTGCCGTCCATGATAATGGCGACATGTTGTGGCAACGCGTTTTGTAACGCGGTTTGCACTTCTGTCATCTGAATCTGACCTTGTCACAATAATAAAAAACGCCGCGAAGTATACCCTACACGGCGCTATTTCCCTAATCAGGGTTGGGTTGATTAAACTTCCATCAACTCTTTTTCTTTGTCCGCTAAAACCTCATCCACCTTCTTTACAAAGGCATCGGTCAGCTTCTGAACTTCGTCTGCCGCTTTACGCTCGTCGTCTTCACCAATTTCTTTATCTTTTAATAAAGTCTTCAGATCAGCGTTTGCGTCACGACGTATGTTACGCACAGCAACACGGGCACCTTCAGCTTCGTTACGAACGACTTTGACTAAATCACGACGACGTTCTTCAGTCAGTGGAGGCAAAGGTACACGAATAGTAGTACCTGCGCTCATTGGGTTTAAGCCCAAATCTGATTGCAAAATAGCTTTTTCTACAGGCTGGATCAGAGTTTTATCAAATACGCTGATGGTCAGAGTGCGGGCATCTTCTACCGACACGTTGGCAACCTGACGTAATGGTGTATTGGCACCATAATAAGACACCTGAATACCGTCTAATAAACTTGGGTGAGCACGGCCGGTACGGATTTTTGACAATTGGCTTTTCAGCGCTTCAACGCTCTTTTCCATCCGGGTTTTACTGTCTTTAAGAATATCGTTAATCACTTTGGCTATTCCTTTTTTTTGCTACACCAAAAAAGTGGCAGTTAGTTTACTGTAATTTTTCGGCGTGGTCGATCAATGTGCCTTCTTCTTCACCCAGCACTACACGTTTCAGTGCACCAGGCGTATTCATATTAAAGACACGAATTTGCATATTATGATCACGGGCCAAAGTAAAGGCCGCTAAATCCATCACTTTTAATTCTTTTTCCAGCACTTCTGTGTAGCTTAATTTGCTGTACAGAGTGGCTGTTGGGTCTTTGACCGGGTCGGCAGAATAGACACCATCTACTTTAGTGGCTTTTAATACCGCATCGGCTTCAATTTCAATACCACGTAAACAGGCTGCTGAATCTGTGGTAAAAAATGGATTACCAGTACCGGCAGAGAAAATCACTACACGGCCAGATTTTAACAGGCTAATAGCTTCTGCCCAGCTGTAATTATCACAGACGCCGTTTAATGGAATGGCAGACATCAGGCGGGCATTGACAAAAGCACGGTGCAGCGCGTCACGCATCGCCAGACCATTCATCACTGTGGCTAACATACCCATATGGTCACCGACCACACGGTTCATGCCAGCTTTGGCTAAGCCTTCGCCACGAAAAATATTGCCGCCACCAATCACAATCGCAACCTGAATACCTAATTCAACCAGCTCTTTGATTTCCTGAGCCATCCGATCCAACACTTTAGGGTCTATACCAAAGCCTTCTTCACCCATCAGGCTTCACCACTGAGTTTTAATAAAATTCTTCTGTAGGCGAGTTTTGGATTGCTCATGTGGTCCTCTTTATATCTGGAAGGTGCAACCTTGCTGTGGGTCATTTTTATATACATGGGTTTGTATAACAAGCCAAACGTACCGTACATCCTGTACATCGTCGAAAAATTGCTCCTGCATTTTCGACGTACCGTACATCCTGTACATAAAAAAACCGCGACAGACGAAGGTCAGGTCGCGGTTATTCTAGCTGGTTTCAAAGCATTGCTAAAGCGTAAATTACTTCTTAGCAGCAGCGATTTGAGCAGCAACTTCAGCAGCGAAATCAGTTTCTGCTTTTTCGATGCCTTCACCTACTTCTAAACGGATGAAGCTAACAGCTTTAGCACCGTTTTGTTTCAGGAAGTCACCAGTCGTGATTGAAGGATCTTTCACGAAAGGTTGGCCAGTTAAAGAAACTTCGCCAGTGAACTTGGTCATACGACCAGCAACCATTTTCTCAGCGATTTCTTTTGGCTTGCCGCTGTTGATAGCGATTTCGATCTGGATTTCCTGCTCTTTAGCAACAACTTCAGCTGGCACTGACTCTGGAGTCAGGAATGAAGGGTTGTTAGCAGCAACGTGCATAGCAACGTCTTTAGCGATATCTTCGTTACCGCCTTCCAGTACCACTAACACACCGATACGGCCTGAGTGAGTGTACTGACCAATCACGTCACCCTGTACTACAGAGATACGACGGATTGCGATATTTTCACCGATTTTAGTGACCAGTGTGGCGCGGGCTTCTTCAACTGTAGCGTCGCCCAGCTTGGCAGCAGACAATTCTTCAACAGTGAACAGCTTGTTGGCATGAGCCAGGTCAGCAGCAGCGTTAGAGAAAGCCAGGAAGCTAGCGTCACGACCTACGAAATCTGTTTCACAGTTAAATTCGATTGCAACAGCGTAACCGTTACCAACGCGAGTGATCACAGTACCTTCAGCAGCAATACGGCCAGCTTTCTTAGCAGCTTTAGCCTGACCATTTTTACGCATTAATTCGATTGCGCCTTCGATGTCACCTGCAGTTTCTTCTAAAGCTTTTTTGCAGTCCATCATGCCAGCGCCAGTGCGCTCGCGTAATTCTTTTACCATACCAGCAGTTACAGCCATGGGGAGTTCCTCGCAAAATTTTTTCGTGGACAAACAGGGGCAATTAAACTGCCCCTGTAAGTTTAAACTTGCTTTATGTAGCCTTGGTTACAAGGCTACAGAGACAATGCAATTACTCAGCAGCGACGAAGTTTTCAGATTCAGCCTGAACTTCGATGTTTTTGCTGCGGCCTTCAGTGATGGCCTGATTGACTGCGCCCAGGTATAACTGGATAGCGCGGATAGCGTCATCGTTACCAGGGATCACAAAGTCAACACCTTTAGGATCTGAGTTAGTATCAACGATAGATACAACTGGGATACCCAGGTTGTTGGCTTCTTTAATTGCAATGTGTTCGTGGTCGGCGTCGATCACAAACAGAACATCAGGCAAGCCGCCCATGTCTTTGATACCACCTAAGCTTTTTTCCAGCTTGTCCATTTCACGGGTACGGTCTAAAGCTTCTTTTTTAGTCAGCTTGTCGAAAGTACCGTCCTGGCTTTGAGATTCCAGATCTTTTAAACGCTTGATAGACTGGCGAACAGTTTTCCAGTTAGTCAGCATGCCACCTAACCAACGGTGGTTTACATAGTACTGGTCAACTTGCAAAGCAGCTTCTTTGATTGCTTCAGAGGCAGCGCGCTTAGTACCAACAAACAGGATTTTGCCTTTTTTAGCAGCAACAGACTGAATGAAAGCTAAAGCATCGTTCATCATTGGAACAGTTTGTTCCAGGTTGATGATATGAACACGGTTACGAGCGCCGAAAATGAATGGCTTCATTTTTGGGTTCCAGTAACGTGTTTGGTGACCGAAATGTACGCCCGCCTGGAGCATATCGCGCATAGAAACTTTTGCCATTATAAATATTCCTTAGTAATGGGGTTGGGCCTCCATACATCCCATAAAACCGACTGTAACTCAATGAGTTGCAGCACCCCGGCTTATGTGTCGATGTATGTGTGTTGTTTAGTTAATTGCAGTTTTAATCTGCGTTTTGCGTTTTTAGCAGAATCTGATTTGCCAAATCGCGGCGCGCTTTATACCATAAGCACCCTTGAAACACAATGAAATGTGTATTTTTACAGCAGAGAGAGATGGCATGGCCGCGATTATTAAAACAGCAGATCAGATCGAAAAAATGCGTGTAGCAGGTAAGTTGGCTGCCGAAGTATTAGAGATGATTGAGCCATACGTCAAAGCCGGTGTCACCACCGAAGAGCTCAATACCATTTGCCATAATTATATTGTCGATGTGCAGCAGGCTATCCCTGCCCCTTTGAATTACCACGGCTTTCCAAAATCCATTTGTACATCAGTCAATCAGGTGATTTGCCATGGTATTCCGTCAGCGGAGAAAAAACTCAAAGACGGCGACATTATCAATATCGATATCACTGTGATTAAAGATGGTTTTCACGGCGATACGTCAAAAATGTTTGTCATTGGCAAACCCAGCATTATGGCTGAGCGTTTAATACGTGTGACTCAGGAATGTCTGTACAAAGGTATCCGTAAAGTGAAAAACGGTGCCCGTTTAGGGGATATAGGTTTTGTGATCCAGCAACACGCAGAGCAGCACAGCTACTCAGTAGTGCGTGAATACTGTGGTCATGGCATAGGCCAGGTCTTCCACGAAGACCCGCAAGTTTTGCATTATGGCCGCCCTGGCACTGGCGATACCTTAAAAACCGGTATGTGTTTGACGATAGAACCGATGATCAACGCAGGAGAGCGTCACAGTAAATTGTTAAAAGACGGCTGGACGGTTGTGACTAAAGATCGTAGTTTATCAGCGCAGTTTGAACACACTATTGTTGTGACAGACACAGGCTGCGAAATTTTAACGTTACGATCTGACGACACCATAGAACGAATAGTCACGGCCGACTGAGTCGAAACCAGACTGAAGGCGGCCGCCTAAGACCTGAGGTAAAGCAAATGAACATGGCGCTGGCGTTTAATAAGTCTTTACCTGGTTTATGCACTCTGGATAGTTACAAAAAATATTTTGCTGAGTTTAATGACTGGCTGAAAAATGCTTTTGAACATCAAACTGTTGGCAATTTAGTCAAAGCCCGCGCTCGTTTTATCGACGAAGTGCTGGTGTCTTTATGGCAACATTTTGACCTGCATACACACAAAAAAATCAGTCTGATAGCGGTCGGTGGCTATGGCCGGGGTGAATTACACCCCTGCTCCGACATCGATTTATTGTTATTAACCGACAGCAAACTCGACGCCCAGCAAAAAGAACAAATCAGTCAATTTATTACCTTGCTGTGGGATTTACGTTTAGAGGTCGGTCACAGTGTGCGCAGCGTCAAAGAGTCTGTCACGCTCGGTAAAGAAGACATCACCATTGCCACTAACCTGATGGAAATGCGCTTGCTCACCGGCAGCAAAGACTTGTTTGATGAGTTGCAGGCTCAGGTCTGTAAAGACAACTTCTGGACTTCTCAGGCATTTTTCCAGGCCAAAAGGGATGAACAACAACAGCGTCATGCCCAGTATCACGGCACAGCCTATAACTTAGAGCCGAATTTAAAAGCCAACCCCGGAGGTCTGCGTGATATTCAGACCATAGGCTGGGTGGCGAAAAAGCACTTTAATACCAGAACTATGCGTGAACTGGTGGCTTATCAGTACCTGACGGAAGATGAATATCAGGAGCTGATGGAGTGTGAGGCTTATTTATGGCAAATGCGTTTTGCCCTGCATGTCGAATCTGGCCGTAACGAAAACCGTATTTTGTTTGATTATCAGCCTGCTGTCGCTAAACGCCTGGGTTTTGGTGATGATGGCAAAGCCTCTGTCGAACGTATGATGAAACGGTTTTTCCAGACGGTGCAACGGGTGGCTGAGCTGAACGATATGCTGCTGCAGCATTTTGACGGCAGTATTCTCAATAGCCAAAGCAAACTGAAACAGCAAAAGCTGGATGATTTTTTTGAACTGACCGGTCATTTAATTCGCGCTACCGATAATGCAGTCTTTGCCCGACGTGAAAATATTCTGCGGCTGTTCTGGCATATCGCCAATAATTCCAATATCACTGGCATTCACTCCGACACCATTCGTCTATTACGTTTGGTCC
The DNA here is from genome assembly GCF_001275035.1 of Rheinheimera sp. KL1. Taxonomy (NCBI): domain Bacteria; kingdom Pseudomonadati; phylum Pseudomonadota; class Gammaproteobacteria; order Chromatiales; family Chromatiaceae; genus Rheinheimera; species Rheinheimera sp. KL1. Next base: position 276,882 of record NZ_LAMX01000026.1, on the reverse strand, counting down.
GGCGTCGTCTGATGGGTGACTTGCAGGATTATGAAGCCTGCCGTCAGCTTTTTATGAGTATTATGCGTCACCCGCGCGGTATGGACAGAGCTATAACGTTAATGCACCGCCACGGCATCTTAGCCTCTTATCTGCCAGCCTGGCGTAATATTGTCGGTCAGATGCAGTTTGACTTATTCCATGCTTACACTGTGGATGAACATACTCACCGTGTGCTGAAAAACTTATACCGCTACTCACAGGCAGGTTTTGAGAACGAGTTTCCGCTTTGCACTGACATAGTCAAACGTATGGAAAACCGGAGATTTTATATCTGGCCGGTATTTTCCATGACATCGCCAAAGGCAGAGGCGGCGATCACTCAGAGCTGGGTTCGCTGGATGCACGTGAATTTGGCAAACTGCATAAGTTAAGTGACTTTGACAGCAAATTGCTGGCCTGGTTAGTCGAAAGTCATTTATTGATGTCGGTCACAGCGCAGCGTCGCGATATTCACGACCCGGCTGTGATTGCTGAATTTGCTGACAAAGTGCGCGACGAAACCCGGCTCAACTACCTCTATTGCCTGACGCTGGCCGATATTCGCGCCACCAACGACAATTTATGGAATGACTGGAAAGGCTCGTTATTACGGGAGCTGTATTTAGGCACCCAAAAAGCCTTCCGCCGTGGCCTTGAGAAGCCAATGGATCTACGAGATCTCATTCGCGAAAATCAGGCCGAAGCCATGAAGTTATTACAAAAACAAGGATTTACCGAACACGAAGTGTTGCAGTTGTGGGGGCGGATCAAAGCAGATTATTTCGCTCGCTACAACCCAAAGCAAATCGTCTGGCACTGCGAACATATTTTGCGCCACAAAGACCCCAATGAGCCTTTGGTGCTGGTGGATAAAACTCCTTACCGCGGCAGTACTCAGGTCTTTATCTATACACCGGATCAGGACAACTTATTTGCCCATTTAGTGGCAGCGCTAGACAGCAAAAAAGTCAATATTTTTGATGCCCAGATCATGACCAACAAAGACGGTTATGCCATGGATACCTTTGTAGTATTGGAGCAAAACGGCGAACCAGTCACCTCGCCCTCCCGTTTACAGAGCCTCAAACGTGCACTGGAAACTTATATTAGCGGCAAACCAGATCTGTCGCGCGGTAAACAACGTTTATCCCGCCAGATGCGCCCCTTTAATATAGCGCCGAAAGTAGTGTTTATTCCGGGCGCCAATAAACACCGCACCATGGTGGAAATTACTGCGCTGGATATGCCGGGTTTACTGGCTGATATAGGTTCGGTATTCCAGCAATGTGAGATTAGTATTCACGCCGCCAAAATCACTACCATAGGCGAGAAAGCCGAAGACTTTTTTATGATTTCTACGAGACAAGATCAGGCGCTCGATGCCGATCAACAATCACAGCTGCGTCGTGTTCTTGTCGAACAATTAACTCATGTGACAGAGGGATAAAGTTTTGTCAGATTTAAAATCCGTTATCGAAGCCGCGTTTGAACAACGTGCGTCCATTACTCCAGCCACTGTAACTGCTGAAGTCAAAGCTGCCGTCACTGCAGCTATTGAACTTCTGGACAGCGGAAAAGCCCGTGTTGCGGAAAAAATCGCTGGCGAATGGGTCACTCACCAATGGCTGAAAAAGGCGGTGTTATTGTCTTTTCGTATCAATGACAATCAGGTGATGGACGGCGCTGAAAACCGTTTCTTCGATAAAGTACCGATGAAATTTGCTGACTACACACACGAGCGTTTTGTCGCTGAAGGTGTGCGTGTTGTGCCTCCTGCAGCAGTGCGTAAAGGCAGTTTTATCGATAAAAACGTGGTGCTGATGCCATCCTACGTCAATATCGGCGCTTATGTCGGTGAAGGCACTATGGTGGACACCTGGGCCACTGTGGGCTCCTGTGCTCAAATTGGTAAAAACGTCCACTTATCCGGTGGCGTAGGCATTGGTGGTGTATTAGAGCCGCTGCAGGCTAACCCAACTATTATTGAAGACAACTGCTTTATCGGCGCCCGTTCTGAAGTAGTGGAAGGTGTCATCATCGAAGAAGGCGCAGTGCTTTCTATGGGTGTCTATATCAGCCAGTCAACCCGTATTTATGACCGCGAAACCGGCGAAATCACTTATGGCCGTGTACCTGCAGGTGCAGTAGTAGTACCAGGTTCTATTCCATCTAAAGATGGTACACATAGCTTGTACGCCGCTATTATCGTCAAAAAAGTAGATGCCCAGACCCGCGCTAAAGTGGGTATTAACGCTCTGCTGCGTAGCATCGACTAAATCCGTCGTACTTGAAGCTGCAGCTTTGTTGACCGAGTGATTTTAAGGAAAGATTCTCGCCCCAGTCGCATAGTACGCTATGCTCCTGGGGTCTCGCTCGTTTGTCGCCTTGCTGCAACTCCAATTACTTAGAATTTGCATAGACGGACACCAAAGTAACCTATTAAAACTGCTGTTCTATCCAGGGTAAAGCCAGATCTTCAGCTTGCAAGATCTCGCCTGCATCTATCTCTAAAGTCGGTGCCATAGCTGTGCCTTGTAATTCAGAGAGTAACTCAGAGAACTGTTTACCAGCACCACAAAAGGTATCGCCATACCCACTGTCTCCGAGAGAAATCACAGCGTAACTTTTACCTGTTAACAACGGGAATCGGTCTTTTACATCAACAAAAAATGGCAGCAAGTTGTCCGGAATATCGCCCTGACCTGTAGTGGAAGTAATCACCAACCAGATATCCGCTGAGAACGCTAATACGTCATTCAGTTTTGGCTCCAGATTCAACTGAGTCAGATAGCCCTTGGCTTGCAAAATTTTTTCAGCCTCTTCGGCGACAAACTGTGCACCGCCGTAGACAGTGCCGACCATAATAGATACTTTTTTCATAAAACCCCTACGTTATAACTATCGTTTTATAAAGAGATTAGGCCTGCTAACTCTGAGCGCTCAAAAAAACTGTTATACCAGCTCTCGTCCGTGGGCCAGCTGAATTCTTTAAATAACACTTCTACTTCACCCAGTGGTGCTTCGATCACTAAATCGACACCAGTGACCGGATGTTTTAATTCCAGTCTTTTGGCAATTAATAACAATCTATGGCTACTCAAATGCTCTGCAAACAAGCGGTTATGTTTACCTTCGCCATGCGTAGTATCGCCCACTATAGGGTGGCGTAAATGCGATAAATGCCGGCGCAGCTGGTGCTTACGACCCGTTAAAGGCTGTAAAGCCACTAGCGAGTATCGGGCCACCGGATATTTGCCTACCGCAAGTGGCAATTCGATCTGTGCCAAAGGCCATAGGGCTGTTATAGCTTCCTGTTTGTCTTTGTCCTGACTTGCCTGTTTGTCAGCAATCTTATCCAGTTGCTCCTTCAGCGGATAATCCAAAATCCCGGCTTGTTTGACAAAACCGCGACAGACAGCCAAGTAGAATTTTCGCCAATGCTGCTCTGTAAGTTGCTCTGTCAGTAAACGGGCGACATCAGCAGATAAGGCAAATAACAAGACGCCAGAGGTGGGTCTGTCAAGCCTGTGCACTGGAAACACATGCTGCCCTAGCTGATTACGCAAGGTTTGCATCACAAAGACTGTTTCGTGCCTATCTAAAAAAGAGCGATGCACCAGCATGCCTGCAGGTTTATCTATAGCCACCAGAAACTCGTCCTGATACAAAATCTCAAGTACCGGCGCTTCATTCAATTCAGGCTCGTTCAACACTTTGCTCACGTTGACCACTTAATAATTCATCCAAATCCGCAATACGATTAATCAGTAACAAAGTGTGACTTCCTAAATGCTTAAACGCCTCTTCGGCAATAGGGCAGACTGCAATTTGCTGAGGTAACGGCAAGCGGCCCTCCACCAAAGCACGCATGCGCGGTAAAAACACAAACTGCAGCCAATTTTCCAAAGGCATGGTATCGCAAAAAAAGGGGCAGTACTCTGCATCGCCTCTTCACTTGGAGCTATTACAGTCCAGAGCTTTGCCACTTTTAATTCGCTTTCAATCTGATTTAATAACTCTGTGACTTTTAGGTACATGCTTGTTTGGATCCTCCCCTTTCTTGCAAAGATTTTATCACAGCATGGGCCTGAGCTGCCTTGCAAAAACACTAGTGCATCGCCATTATGCTTATTCAAAACAAAGGAGAAGTAATGGATTTTGTCTGGTTATTATTGTTAGGTATGGCATTTGTTTATGCATTCTTATTGCAGCGTAAGCAGGATGAAACAGCCATTAAGCTGGCCAAACATTTGTGTAAACAGCAGCAATTGCAGTTTTTGGAATGTGCTAGAGGCAAACATCAGTTTGCTAAACTGGACAACAGATGGCGCTGGTTTACCAGCTATCAGGTCGATTTTAGTGGTGATGGTGAGAGCCGTTATCAGGCCGAACTGCGTTTATCCGGCCTGCGTTATTTAAGCTTTCAGTTACCGCCCTATAGAATTTAAGGCAGTTTTTGTAATTTCTGCTCCAACTGTCCGGTCAGAAAATCTTTGTACATCACCCAATCTGCCGCCAGACTATAAAACGGATATTTAAAGGTGGCAGGTTTGTTGTGTTCAAATTTAAAGTGCCCTACCCAGGCAAAACCATAACCTGCTACTAACATCAGCCACCAGTAACTCCATAAACCTGTGACAACCAAAGTGGTCAGAATAGCCAGTACCAAAGTGGAGCCGATGTAATGCAGGCGGCGACAAACAGGATCTTTATGCTCTGATAAGTAATAAGGGTAAGACTCGGAAAAACTGCGAAAGCCGGACATCTGTTACTCCACCAGGGTTAAAGGACTGCTTTGTCTTGATCTGAACATTAACGTACCTTTGACCTTGCTAAAACTCAACTCTGTCACTTGCTGATAATGATCGGCACTAAAAAAAGCTTTATTTTTTTCCAGTGTCACAAAAACACCAATGCCCAAAGACGCAGGACTTTGTTCAACAATTGAATCCACCGCATGCATTAAATAATGCCCTAATCCCAAGTGTTGATACTGTGGCGAAATAGCGATAAAAGCCAACATATGATAATGCTGTACCGGCATAGCCGCATGAATACGTTGCTCTTTTTCCAATAATTGTTTTGTAGACACATAACCTGCGGTCAGTAACATTTTTAAGCGCCAATGCCAGAATCTATCGCCACTCAATTTAGAGCCCGGCTCGGTAACGCAAGCCACACCTAACAGCTGTTGCTCAATAAAAATTCCTATCACAGGCTGTTCTTCCTGCCAGAACACATTCAGCTCTTCCCGTATTGCAGCCCTTAGCCTTTGTTCATAATCTGTTTTTTCAGACTGGAAAATATCCATAAACACTGGATCATCATGATAAGACTGGTATAACAAGGACGCTGCTAATTTCAGTTCATCAGGAGTTAACAACTGTGCTTTAAGCTGGTTCAAATCAAGAGCGGGTTGATTTGGCATGGTAAGTTCCTGTTCTATATTGTAGTTTGACTATCAACATAGCAGCAGGGCGGCAGATTGCCAATGCACCAGCCCTCTCAGACGACTACACTTGACATCACTCTTCGTAATCAAGGGATCTTAAAATGGATATGACCACACATGATATACCCACTTTATTTGCTCAGCTGGGTTTGGATAACAGTCCTTCAGCGATTAAAGCCTTCGTTGCCAGCCATAAAATTCCGGCAGACTTGTCGTTAGCTCAGGCGTCGTTCTGGACCGATGCTCAGGCTAGTTTTTTAGCAGAAAATTTAAAACAGGATGCAGATTGGAGCGAAGTGATCGACCAATTAAATGTTATGTTGAGATAAACAGCAGCGATAAAGGGAAGCGCCACCAAAGGTAGTACTTCCCTGGTCCGGGGATTGTTACAGCTGGCGATAGGCTTTTTCGCCCCAGCCAGTTAATACACCGTTTTTAAATACCAACGGAGTACATTCGTCTTTACTGGTTTCGCCGTCACTGTGTTCATGATGGGTGCGGTAAAATAGCACTACGGTTTCATTGCCTGCTTCACGAAACGATTCACTGAAATCCGGTGTCCCCAACTGGCCGCGCACCGAGGCTAATTCTGCGCCCAGATTTAACTGGCTGATCACCTGATTATTTAACTTTTGCGCTTTTTTCCATGACGAGTTATTGCCGCTGTCACTTTCACCTTTATCACCTATAGCGACTACACAACCAGATAACGCCATCATGGCTGTTGCGACTGTTAATACCTTTAAATAATTCATTGCTTTTCCCTTAGAGTTTTAACTTGTTGTTTTTTAAAAGCAAAACAGAGGCCAACTTTTAAACTCCTTAAATAACAACAACTTAATAAATCACACTGGTGATATAGATAAGTTCGGTGGTAAATTTCACTAAATTTTAGTGAATTTAAAGATACTTATGGAACAACTCAGCCAACAAGTCGCAAAAATTGCGGCTCAACTGCAACAAGAAGGTAAAGAACCTAGCCTGGCTTTAGTTAAAGCACGTTTAGGTGCTCCTACGATGAGCCCTGCTTTGTTGCAGGCCTATCAGGCCTGGCGTAATGGTGGTGTTGTTGTGCAAACAGCGGCAGAACTGTCAGCCCAGCCAGATGTGGAACCCAGCTCTGATATCAAAGCAGATTTAGCCCGTATCGAAGCCAAACTTGATTTAATTATCAAAAAGCTGGGGATCTGATGTTAGTTGCAGAGCTGGAATTTAAAATTATTGCCGATACCAGCTTTGATGAAGCCGAAAAGGGTATTCGTTTTTATCTGGAAAAGCTGATTTTTCAGGGCCAGATCTTAGGCCGGGAATTTCCGACTTATCAGGCCAAAGATAGTTTTTTCAGCCGTGTGGTGTTGCCCCAATCTGACGCGTTGGATAAAGCCTCACACAGCAAAGCTGGCCTGACTGCTTTAGAGCAGTTACAGCAAGCAGGCTTAAGTTATCCAAAGCTAAGCATTTTGGGCGATGATTTAATGTCGAATCATACCGATCCCTGCCCTTCTCATGCCGCTTTGATTTTATTTTGTAGTTTTTCCGCTACTAACTCAGTGCTGTACTGCGCTGAACATTTTGCCCCAGTGCCTTTATACAAAGTGGGCAGAACAAGTAGTGAAGATTTTGAGCCTTTAGTGCGCTGGCAATTGCAGTATCAGGCACTGGATGAAATTCAGATGCAGGAAGCAAGAGTGCTGTTTAAAAGTGCCGAGCAAAGTGTGCAGGGCTTTTATAGTGGTCTAAACCAACAAGGTTATAAACAAGCCAAAGCTTTGAGTAAAGAGCTGAATAAGCCGGTTTATTATTATCTGTACAGTGGCAGCAGCGCAGACTGTGCTTTGGAAGCACAGAAGCAATGCCCATCTTGTGGTGCGGACTGGAAACTAGGTCAGAGCTGGCATGGCCTGTTTGATTTTTGTTGTCAGCCTTGCCAACTGGTATCGAATATAGCCTTTGACTGTCAGCCCTGAACCTTGGATCAGAAACTTAGCTGCTGCAAAAAAGTAGCGAGATCGGGTGCCAGCAGATCTTTGACTTCCATGCCTACTTTTTCCAGATACACTTCGCCTGTCGCCACCAACACTGATATTAAATAATCGTCGTGATCGGTAGCAGCAATAAAAACAGTTTCACGCTGTTTTAAGCGTCGCTTCATCAGAATATGCGCAATGATATTTTGCTGCAGCCGTTCAAAATCAGCCTGATGCCAGCTCATCAAGAGTTCAAGTTCTCCCCTTTCGTGCTGAACTTTTAAACCGCCGCCAAAATAGCTGGTGTAAAACTCACTAAGTTGCGCTGGAAATTCCAACTCTAAAGCTTGCTGGGTTTTGGACAAATCCAAAGCAGGTTCAGCTTTTACCGGACGCCAATGCACTTCACCATCCACCACATCACCATACTGACAAGGCGAATCCTGCTCAGGGTCAAGCCAACTGATCAGTTTTGGATGTTTTTCGTAATAAGACTCTACAAATTGTATTAATTGCTGATGGAATTGGCCCGGCATGGTGATTCGCTTCTGTGCTAAAATTGCCGGCATTCTAACTTGGTTGTGGCTGTATTCCCAAGTCATTGCTGTGACAGACACAATCAACATCGCTACTGCTTCGGGTAAGAAGGCTCTATGACAAAAATACAGACAGAGCAATTAGCAGGACTGACCTTAGGCCAGGCTACTGCTTATATTGATCACTACAGTCCTGAATTATTGCAGGCTGTGCCACGCACTTTAGGTCGCACCGCTATAGGTTTAGGCGCTGAATTGCCTTTTGTTGGTCAGGATACCTGGCATGGTTACGAGCTGTCATGGCTGACGCCTAAAGGTAAACCTATGGTGGCTTTGGCGACTTTTGTGGTGCCTTTTAATACACCCAATCTGATTGAGTCCAAGTCGTTTAAGCTGTATTTAAATAGCTTAAATCAGAGCAAATTTGCCGATATCAGTCAGCTGTATCGCACTATGAAAGCTGATTTATCGGCCTGTGCTGGTGGCCCTGTACAAGTGACTTTGCACAATGTGAATGAACTGACCGCCTTTCAACCGACCTGGTTGCCGGGCCGTTGTATTGATGATTTAGATATCGAAGTTGAGCATTACGACTACAAACCAGAGCTGCTGCAATTAAACCCAACTGGCGCTTTGGTAGACGAAAAACTGCATTCGCATTTACTGAAATCCAACTGCTTAATCACATCCCAGCCAGACTGGGCCAGTGTTTACATTCATTACAAAGGTAAGGCCATTGATCACGCATCCTTGCTGAAATACCTGATTAGCTTCAGAAGCCACAATGAATTTCACGAGCAATGTGTAGAGCGAATTTATCTGGATTTGTGGAAGCTGTGTGAACCAGAATTTTTAATGGTCTACGCCCGCTACACCAGAAGAGGCGGTCTGGATATCAACCCACTACGCAGCAGCGAACCATGCGACCAACCGAATTTGCGGTTAACACGGCAGTAAGGCTTACTCAGATGTATAAACTGAGCCAAAAAAATAGCAGGGTTAAGCGGATGGCTTCCGCTTAACCCTGTATATCCTCGTAACACTGCTAAGACTTACAGTCTACGCACCTTAAGATCAGAACTTATAACTCATACTCAGGCGGGCATTTACCGGGCTACCTGGCATAATATTGTTATTGTTATGTGCTGAAGCTGAGTAACGCTTATCTGTCAGGTTTTCCACATTTAATTGCAGCCGCAATTTATCTGCAGGGTTGACAAAAATAGCAGCGTCAATGCGACCAAAACCCGGCAAGGTCACCAGATTGTCGGTTGCAATATAACTATCAGATTGCGCAACGAAACCAAGACCCACTCCCCACATTTCATTAAACTGATATTTATTCCATATGGATACTTTATTACGTGGTACTTGCGCCAAGACCTTACCGCGACTCGCAGCCGGAGCTTCAATTTCGCTATCCTGATGAGAATAGCCGAATATGTAATCCCAACCTGTAATAAACTGACCGTTGAGCTCAAATTCAGCACCTTTGACATTCTGTCCATCAACCAATATCAGGGCTGTAGGGTCAGCAGGATCTGTGACCGCAACGTTGGTCCGCTCAAGCTTGTACACAGCAGTGGTTAAAGCTAAATTATCATTGAGATCCCACTTCAAACCTAACTCACGATTAACAAAGGCCTCAGGCTCCAAAGCTGCGGTAGTTGCAGATAGACCAGCCAGTTGTTCTCCTGCGCGTGGTACGTAGGACTTACTGTAGTTCACGTAAACTGAGACGTCAGTAACAGGTTTATAAATTAGTCCAGCGCGTGGAGATAACAGATCATCATCGCTGGATAACTCGACGTTTGTTCTGTTGTTATAAAGATCAACTGAGAACTGATCATAACGGACGCCCATCACAGCAACCCAATGTTCAGACAATTCCATCTGATCTTGTACATAAACTGCTTTTGCCACAGCGTCGCTATGGTTGTCTGCATCATTACCTGCAGCACGATAAGTGATGACACCGTTATAAACCGGATTATTAAGTGGAACCAGGGTGTTGCTGGTACCCACACCAATATCGCTAAAATAGCCAGTCAGACGTCTATTGTCAGTATCCTGCTCGCTGTATTCAACACCAGTCAACAGTTTGTGGTTGATACTTCCCGTTTTAATTTCGAATGTTAAATCCGTTTGATTAATCAGGTTTTTACGTGCTGTAGCACTGTTGTAAGACGAGATAGAAACCAGGTCTGTCTCAGGGTTGTAGGCTCCTGCGAATACGTTATCGTAGTATTTATCATAGTCGGCATAACGCGTCTGGTTGATCAGCGTGGCACCGTTATCAAATTCATGGCTTAATGTAGCTGAAAATGCGTCCACTGTTACGGTAGAAATACTGTTATCCGGACTACCTATATACAAACTGCGTCTGGTCTGAAGTGGTTTGTTGGTACGCGGATCAGATGGCACGCCTCGATCGGTCAGTCGCTCATCATCAAAATATTCATAACTCAATGCTAAGCTTGTTTGCTCAGTTAGTTTGTAAGTTAATGTCGGATTAAGGCCACTACGTTTCGCATAAAAATAATCGCGAAAACTATCCGAGTCTTCATAGACGCCTGTCAAACGGACAGCCAGGTCTTCATTTACTGCATGATTATAATCCGCAGCCAAACGGCCTTGTTGCTGCGCAGAATAAGACAAATCAAGTCCACCTGTAGCTAACCAGTTCGCTTGCTTACTGACCCTGTTGATTAACCCCCCTGCACCACCACGTCCGAAAATCATGCCTGAAGGCCCCTTCAGGACTTCGATTCGTTCTGCGTTGTACAAATCACGCAGATACTGAACATCGTCACGAACACCGTTAACAAAAAAATCTGCAGTAGAGATATTTCCACGGAAAATAGGTGCATCACGATGCCCCTCTCCCTGCGACATTTGTACACCAGGTACATAACGAACGACGTCTGCCATGCTTTGCATACTTTGGTCAGCGATCTGTTGTTCTGTAAGAACAGTGATAGCCTGGGGGATATCTCGCAGTAACGTGTTGGTTTTAGTCGCGGTTGTCGTAGTCTGAACTTTATAATTCAGCTTTTCACCTTTCACTTCTATGTGTTCAATTCGGACATCTTCTGCCAGAACAGTCGAGGCAGTTGTCATTAATGCCACAGACACCGCAATTTTTGTTAAACGAACATTTATTCTCATCGACAAAACTCCAAAAAATACTTTCGAGATATTAACACCAATAGTTCGCATTTAAAACGCTAGCTAGTACGGTTATATCTGACAAAAGATCAGAGAAATGTGATGAGCCATCGATTTACTCAGCATCACCAGTTAAAACACTCTATCGTTTTCACTCAACAGCGCCAGGAGTCGCGGTATATCCGCTCTGTCCATCAGTCTGTTACTTGCAATGTTCAATCTAAGGCGCTTCGTGCAAGAATCATGGTATCCATGACTTTTGGGCAATAGAGATTTTTGTGACTTTGATTCACTATTTGATTTTTAATTATTCACCGAGCAAAAATCTGCAGCCAAGGGGTGAACTACAGCAGGGAAGGATCTGCGTAAATCCCTTGTTTTCCTCATTGCTTGATAAGTACAAGGGACTACTGAAATTAAAAAACCTGACGATAAAAAAAGTCTGTGACAGCATCTGGGATTAGACCGGGTCCTTTTGCCAAGACAACTGTTTATCAGGGCAAAACCGTGAAGGTCCGCTGTTAGAACTGATTTACAACAACAGCTACAGTTCTACACCCAACCATGCCTGATGCATCGCCTTTTGTTGCCGACTTGATTTAGACAATGGCACCACCTTACCTGCGCCTTTGGGTTGATCGGCCAGCACCAATACTTGATGCTGTAAACGGCCCTGCCGGAAGTAGCTGATTTGTACTTTGTCGCCTGCTTTGAAATCTTTTAAGCGCTCAGCCAAATCGGCTTTGAGTTGTAAGCCGTTGACTGACACTATCAAATCTTCGGTAGTAAAACCTGCTTTCCAGGCTGGGCTGTCGCGTTCGACCTTTTTCACCAGCGCAAAACCTGCTTTGTTTTCAGCTGTTACACCAGAGAAAATTTCACGTTCTTTATTTTGTTGCCACTGCAAACCAAAACTGGCCAACAGCTTATCGATCTCAAAGTTCAGTGGTTTTTCTACTTGCTGTTGCCACCATGGGTTCTGATCTTCACCGGTCAGCTCAGATGCTATAGCTATCACGTCTTTGGCAGTAAAAGCTGTAGTTTTACCAAAACGCTGATACAGCTGATTATGCAGTTCACGGTAGCTGGCTTTGCGGCCTGACTGTTTTAATATCAGCTCGTCCATCAGCCAACTGGCGATATAGCCCTCTGAGTAAATATTCACACCAAAATTAGTCCCATGATCGCCGCCTAAACTGATCCAGCTATCAAAACTGCTCTCTGACACAGACTGCACCAAACGGCCCGGTGTATGCACAAACTTATCCAACCGTTTTGCAAGATCAGCGTAAAACTCCTCTTTAGTCATCAGGCCTGCACGCAACAACAGCTGATTCTGAAAATAACTGGTGGAACCTTCTGAAATCCATAACAATTTACTGTAGTTAGGGTTCAGGTAGTCATAAGGCACTAATTCTGCAGGACGGTAGGCTTTTACGTTCCAGGTATGCACCAGCTCGTGTGAGGCTGTGCTTAAAAACGCCAGATAATCTTCTCTTTTACCGAAGGTGAATCTGTCTCTTTGGATCACTGTTGAATTTAAGTGCTCAGTCGCACCGCGGGCGCCATCAGTGGCGTGCACAATAAAGACGTAACGCTGATAAGGATAGCCCTGCCAGATAGCATCTGTTTGTTGTACTAGTTTTGCTAAGTCTTTTTGCATCTGAGCGGCGTTATAATTGCCTTCGCCCCAAATCACCAAGTCATAATCACGGCCATCAGCGCTAAAAGTTAAATGCTGATTGATACCAGTCTCGATCGGTGAGTCCGCCAGCACATCGTAGTTTGGGGCAACAAATTGATGTTCGTTATCACCTTTTGCCATACCGGAGAATGAACGCCAGCCTTGTGGCACGTTCAACTGCACAGACACTGCTTCAGATTTTTGCTCGTTGCTAAACATTAAAAAGGCGCTGGAGTTGATATAAGCATGAGTTTCATCAATATGACGGGTGCGTTCTCCCAGCTCGTTGGCATAGACACTGTATTGCACTGTCACTTTGCCCGATGCTGCAGGCTCTAAAGTCCAGCTGCTTTTTTCAGTTTTTTGCCACTGCACAGCTTTCCCCTGAGCATCCACAGCACTAAAAGCTGTCACGCCTTTGGCTAAATCCAGAATTTGATATTTACCGCTGCGCCAGGCAGGCAACATTAAAGTCAAAGCTTTTGCCTCTGTAACCTCAAACTCAGCACGAACTTGCGCCACGTGATGCGCAGGTTCAGTGATACTAATCTGGTAGTTCACTTGTGCCCAACTGGATGCAGAATTGATCATTATGATCAATGCAAAAAAAACTTTCAGAAATCTCACGCTACAACCTCCAAAGACAAAAAACAAAAACAACCATAAATTCAATAAAATAGCGAATAAAACTCTACTAACTGCTAAATTTAAGCGACCGTATTTATGTAACCCACTTCGTACTATTACATTTTGACTTTTACTTTTAAATCAAATTCTGTTCTAATGCATAGCGTCCTGACAGGGACACTCTTATTAACTTCAGACCTAAAGTGAACAAAGATGAACTATCTGACCTCTGCTGAAGAACAAAGCTGGTTACCTTACTACTTAACCAAAAAGTAACCACAAAAAAATACCCTACATAATTGCTGATCTAAAGCGGACTTTTTAGTCCGCTTTTTTCATTTCCTACCAGATTATGCTGTCGCTTTTATCATTATTGCAGATATACTTAGCTCAAACCGAACGGTTTTTTTCCTGGGGACTAATTCTGGTGGCTGAACAGCAAAATGATGTAAAACAGCAGCTGGCAAACGCTGTAAAAGCGCGTAAACAGCTGGAAGATACCTACGAAAGTCAGTTTAAAATCCTGTCTCAATTTGTTTCCCGACTGTCTTTAGCCTGCAAAGGTATAGATATTGATCTGGATAACAAGCTGGCCCGCCTGCGTCAGGAATTTGCCAAAGGTACCGATCTGGAAAAAATCCTGCCTTTAGTAGAAAGCGCTGTCGAAGCACTAAAAGCTCTTGAATCGCGCCAGCTCTCTGATCTGAAAAAAGCTCAAAACACCTTAACTGATGCGGGGAAATTACTCCAAAAGCAACGTGGTTTACCGGACCAATTAAGACGTGATTTGCGGGACTTATTAACCAAAGTAGAAGAGCCATCAGCTACGGTACAAGCGTTTTTACCTCATCTGACTCATCTAACAGAGCTCTACCAGGCAGCTTTAGCGACTAAACAGCAAAATGAGCAAAGTGATACAGCGGATGACGACAAGTATCAGGCCATTTGTAAACAAATATCTATTGAACTGACTAACCTGCTCAGTGAGTTGGCCTTTGAAGGAAAATATGGTCAGGACATAGAAAAAATCCGTTTAACTTTGTTATCTGATGTCAGCATTGAAGCCCTGTTGCAATCTTGTTTGCGCACTATAGAAATTATTATTGCCTCGGTAACAGACGAGCGTCAGTCGGCGCAACATTTCCTGCTTAAACTCAACGAAGCACTGACTGGGGTACAGCAAGCTGTTGTTTCTTCTTTAAATACCTCAAACAACATCAAAGAAAAAATGCTGCTGTTGAATCAACAGATAGAGCAGCAAATTTCTAACCTGACAGCAGATACCAAATCAGCCACCTCACTGGAACAGTTGCAGTCTCTGGTTGGTACCAAACTTAGTGCAATCACCTGCTCGTTACGGGAAAAAGAACAGCTAGAAAAAGACGAGCGTGAACTGATGCTGACCACCTTACGCCATATGGAATCCCGTCTGGCAGAATTGGAGCAGGAAGCAGCTCAATTTAAAAAACGTTTGGCCGAGCAGAAATTCAGAAGCTTACAGGATGCCTTAACAGAACTGCCGAACAGAGCTGCTTTTGATGAGCGCTTTGAGCTGGAAATACGTCGTTCTCAACGTTATGGCAAGCCTCTTTCTATCGCCCTAGCAGATGTTGATCACTTTAAGCAGATTAACGACAACTATGGCCACAGCGCAGGTGATAAAACTTTAAAAGTGATAGCACAAGCGTTAAAACAAAGCTTGCGTGAAACTGACTTTATTGCCCGTTATGGCGGCGAAGAGTTTATTATTTTGTTCCCGGAAACACATTTATCTGAACTTAAATTGCCCTTGAACAATCTGAAAGACAGGATCAAAAAAATCCCCTTCAAATTCAAAGACAAAAATGTTCCTATTTCAATTTCTTTTGGTGCGACAGAACTCAAAAGTACTGACAATAACAGAGCAGCTTTTGACCGTGCAGACGAAGCTTTATACGAAGCTAAACGTGCAGGCAGGGATTTAGTCGTACTGAAAAGCTAACTAACCTGAAATTGGGATAAGCAGCTTGAATAAATTAGTTTATCTATCTGATTTATCGGGTTAAATATAGAGTGTTTGTCACTCATCAGCCCTGGTTCAGGTTAAGCTTCGGCCATAAGGCCAGGTCATAAGGAAGTAATCTATGCATGTACAACTGAATCCTCTAGGCGCTATGGCGCTTTTATCCCAACTTGAAGTTGACCGCCTGAAAAATAATACCAGCTCAGATGCCTTTACCTTGTTTCGCAATTGTTGCCTTGCAGTATTAAACGTTGGCAGCCACACCGATAGCTCCAGCGAAATTTACGAGCAGTTTAAAGACTTCGATGTAAACTTATTAGCTCGCGAACGTGGCATTAAGATTGAGCTGTTTAATCCACCAGAGAGCGCTTTTGTTGACGGTCAGATCATCCGTGGTATTCATGAACATTTATTTGCTGTACTTAGAGACATTCTGTTTTTCCACACTCAGCTGACCCACGCTAATCGTCTGGATTTACAAAACAGCGATCACATCACTCATACGGTGTACGACATTTTACGTAACGCCCGCGTGATAGATTCGGCCGTAGAACCTAATATGATCGTTTGTTGGGGTGGTCATTCGATTAACGAAGCCGAATACAAATACACCAAAGAAGTGGGCTACCAATTAGGTTTACGTGGTCTGGATATTTGTACTGGTTGTGGCCCTGGTGCTATGAAAGGCCCAATGAAAGGCGCCACTATTGGTCATGCTAAACAACGTAATACCAAAGGCCGTTATTTAGGCTTAACAGAACCAAGTATTATCGCCGCAGAGCCACCAAACCCTATAGTGAACGAGCTGGTGATTCTGCCTGATATCGAAAAACGACTGGAAGCTTTTATCCGTGTTGCTCATGGCATTATTATTTTCCCAGGTGGCGCAGGTACGGCAGAAGAGCTGCTGTATTTACTTGGCATTATGCTGCACGAAAAAAACAAAGATCAGAAACTACCAGTGATCCTGACCGGGCCACAACAAAGCGCGGCTTATTTTGCTGAACTGGCCAGTTTTATTGAACAAACATTAGGAAAAGAAGCGCTGGATTTGATTGAAATCATTATCGATGATCCAGCCGAAGTAGCACGACGTCTGAAACAAGGTTGTGCAGAAGTACGTCAATACCGTAAGAGCTGTGGTGATGCTTATCACTTTAACTGGACCTTACACATAGACCCGGATTTCCAGCATCCATTTGCTCCTACTCACCAGAATATGGCTTCTTTGGATCTGCATCTGGAGCAAGATAAAGCCAAACTGGCCGCTCACCTGCGTCGGGCTTTTTCCGGCATAGTGGCTGGTAATGTCAAAGATGAAGGCATTAGAGCGATTAAACAACATGGTCCATTTAAGCTATCGGGTGAACCTGTATTAATGAATCTGATGGATACATTGCTGCAGGCTTTTGTTGCCCAGGGCCGGATGAAGTTACCAGGTTCGAAGTATGAGCCCTGTTATCAAATTCTGAACTGATATGGCACATTTGTTATTACTCGACGGACTAAATTTAGTCCGTCGTTTATACGCTGCACAGGAAAGGCCTTTCCATAACTCCCCTGCCCCCTACAGCGACGCTACAGGCCAGCAACTGCTGCATAATACAGCAGAGCAGCTGCAACAAATTGCTGTGAAACTGACCCGACAATTTAAGCCCAGTCATGCTGTGGCAGTATTTGAAGTCACTCATCTGAACTGGCGCACTAAACTCTACCCTGCTTATAAAGCAGATCGTTTACCTATGCCAGAGCATCTGCAAATCGCTTTGCCTGTGCTAAAGCAAAAACTAGCTGACATAGGTATCCAAAGCTTTCAAATGCCGGATCAGGAAGCTGATGATGTGATAGCAAGCCTGGCGATGACGATGCGCCAACATCAGCAGCAAGTCACCATAGTCTCGACAGATAAAGGCTATCTGCCCTTGCTTGCTGAAGGCGTGGCAGTGTATGACCATTTTAATCGCCAGCAACACAGCCAGAATACGGTGCAGCAGAAGTTTGGCGTATTACCAGAGCAGTTAGTCCGATATTGGAGCCTGGTCGGGGATAAAACGAATAACATTAGTGGCCTGACAGGTATAGGACCAAAAACTGCGACTGAACTGTTAAAACTTGGGCCAGATATTAAAACTGCGCTGGCGCATCCGGATTGTCCGGCCAAACTAAAAGATAAGATTATGGCGTCTCGTGCTGAACTGCAGTTATTTATGCAGATCTTAAGCCTGAAAACTGATTTGCAGTTGGGGCTGAATTTACAGCAAGTACGTTTTACAGCATGCTGAGGCAGATGATGAAAGTAAAAACCATAGCCTTCCTACTGGCAGGACTACTGCTGTATGTAGGTTTAACCTGTATTACCTTGCTGTTTTACAAAGATGATCCTGATCAGATGAACTGGCAGGACAGAGAAGCTTTTAACACCAAATATATTTATAAACTGGATTTAACTAAAGCCATCAGCAGAGATCAGGTGATTGATTATTTGGGTGGACCGGATATTACTGAAGCTAAAAACCAACAGCAGCAGATTTATCAGGTTCTGTATTATCGCACTCACAGAACTAAAACTGACGGCATTACCACACGTGACGAATGCACAGCTATTTTATTTAAGAATCAGCAACTGATAGCTATAGGTGAAACTGCAGTAGAGCAATACAACCAATTGGATTGAGATGGCAACTTTGGGATCTTTGACCGAGCTTTATCAGGACTGTGATGTCTTTTACACGGAGAAACAGCAGTTATCCGTGACACAGCAACAGGAATTGCTGCAAAGGATCTGCCAGCAAACAGTGCAACTGGCGGTGAATACTCCTTTTCTGCTGATATCCCAGCTCTCTCTTACCCCTGCCTCAGGGTTGGTTTCAAGCAAACTATTTATTAAACAGGCTGCTTTATTAACAGTGATCGCTCTGGCGGGTCGTTGGCCTGAAGACTTACTGTTTCAGTTACTAAAATCTTGTTTATTACAGCCTTTAGCGGTCAGCACCTTAATAGAAAAATCAGCAAAAGCAGAAGAACTTAGTGCTTTGGAGCAACAGCAGTTGAAGTTTCCTGCGGTACTCACTATTAAACAGCATAAAGAACTGGTGGAAAAAGCCGGAGTACTGAACCTGCTGCACCAATGTTATGGCAAAAACAGAGGTTTGGCCATCTGGCAAAGCCCCTACTTCAGCCAGCTGATCAGTTTTTGTTGGCAAGTAACCCGGCTGATGTTACCGGGTGCCGGCAGCTTGATAGCACTTGAGAAAATATCGGTTCAACTGGTGCCGCAAGCCACAGTCATTGAGCTGCAGTTCTGGCAGGCTCTGTCTTGTTTACATAGCTGCAGTTACAGCACCGGACGTTTTATTCGCGACTCTGAGGCCAACCTGGCGTTGCTGCTTTGCGAAATGCATAGCTCTGAGCAAATCCAACTGTTAGTCCAGCCTTATGACAAAAGCACTAAACAACTGTTACCACAGCGAATACTGCCAGCTACGGACTGGCACTTGTTAAACCCAAGGCAATACAGTCAGGACAACTGGTTAAGTGGCTGGCAACAAGAGAATAAGTATTTGCCACTCTGGCCTGAGCCAACCAATCTACCTGCGTTAAGCTGGCTACAGCAACTGAGCCAGGCAGCGAAAGTCAGTCAGCAAGCAGAGTTAATTGAACAGCATCCATGGCTGATGCAGCAACTGCAGCAAAAAGCCTCAGCACAAAGCAGGCAACAACAAAAAATCCACTCAACCCAACATGCTATTGCTATGCTGGGGCAGGAACAATTGCTGCCGTTATTAAAACAGGCCTGGCTTGAACAGCATTGCCAGCAACAACATCAGCCTTTGCATGACTGGCTGCTGGAGTTCAGGCGCGTGTTAGCTAAAGCTTTGTATCTGCTGACACAACCGATAAAGTTTTATGCATTAACAGTACAACAGGCAGAGCTTCTGGCCTGGTGTTTATGCTGGCCTTTATGGCAACAATCGGATTTGCGTTTTATGGCTTTATCTCATCCAACTCAGGCTGGAAGCCTGATCAGCCACTGGTTAAAACAGCAGTTATGGCAAAGTGAGCATTATCAACAATTGGCAGTTAAAACTCTGAAACATTTGCAGTTTAATCAAAGCTGGCAGGATGCCTGCCTGCATTACAGAGCTTTACCTACTTCAGGCCATTCCCATGCCATGGCTTTTGTTTTAGCTTTTGCCTTTGATCTGACCGCTTCGGTGTTTTCGGACAGCGATGATAACGACAGGCTGAAGCATAGTTATAAATTTGTAGAAACCCAGCTTGCAGCACATCTTTGCAGCGCAGCAGAATGGCAAATGCTGCTGGTGGAACAAAGCCAGCCAGTCACCCAACTTATCGCCAGTTGTAGTTTTATTTCTCCATTTTTTAAAGTTACGCCGCAAGAAGCTACAGATTTGTCGCAGATGTCGGCATAAACTGGAAAATAAGCACCAAAACTGGTATATTTTCGCCGAATTTCAGCAAGCTCTGACACAACAGCAGCAATAAGAAAAATAAACCAGCTCCAGCTTTGTGTTTATTACAATCAGTCCCGATAAGAATCAGTTACTTAAGGAACGTTATGAGTTCACAAACTATTACGGTCATCAAAGGTGATGGCATAGGTCCAAGCATAGTAGAAGCCGCGATCCAGGTTCTGGATAAAGTAGGCTGTAACTTTAACTATGAATATGTTGAAGCAGGTTTAACTGCTTTAGAAACTACAGGTGAATTGCTGCCGCAGAACACGCTGGACGCTATTGCCCGCAACAAAATCACTTTAAAAGGCCCGTTAACTACACCAGTAGGCGAAGGCTTCACTTCAATTAACGTGACTTTACGTAAGAAATTCAATCTGTACTCGAACGTACGTCCGGTGATTTCGTTTAAAGGCACCAAAGCACGCTACGAAAATATCGACATCATCACAGTGCGTGAAAATACTGAAGGTATGTACTCAGGCGCTGGCCAAATCGTTAAAAACGAGGGCGAGCTGGCTGAGGCGATGAGCGTCGTCACCCGCGAAGGTTCTGAACGTATTGTTGAGTTCGCCTTTGAACTGGCTCGTCGCGAAAAACGCAAAAAAGTAACTATTGTTCACAAAGCTAATATCCTGAAATCTACCTCTGGCCTGTTCTTAAAAACTGCCCGTGAAGTAGCATTACGTTACCCGGATATTCAGGCAAGCGAGATGATCGTTGATAACGCTTGTATGCAACTGGTGATGAACCCACAACAGTTTGATGTCATTGTTACTACCAACCTGTTTGGCGATATTTTATCTGACTTATGTGCTGGTTTAGTTGGCGGTTTAGGTATGGCACCAGGGGCCAATATCGGTAAAGACTGCGCTATTTTTGAAGCAGTACACGGCAGCGCGCCGGACATAGCTGGCAAAAACCTGGCCAACCCAAGCTCAGTGATTTTAGCTTCTATCCAGATGCTGGAATATTTGGGCATGAAAGATAAAGCAGAAAAAATTCTGGCCGCATTAACTGATGTGATTGCATCAGGTGACCGCACCACCCGAGATTTAGGTGGCAGCCACGGCACCACGGACTTCACAGCAGCCATGCTGGAACGCTTATAAGCACGTTGAAAACCGCCTCAGGGCGGTTTTTTTATAGCTGCGACTGGCTCAATTTAGAAAATAGCGCAGAGTATTCAGCTTAGATTTTGTGATTAAAACTTTTAAACTTAGGGGAGTTATTCAATGTATCAGTTGTACTATTCACCCAGCACCGCCAGTATGGCTCCGCATATTCTGCTGGAAGAACTTGCTGTTCCTTATGAGCTGGTTTTAACAGATACAGCCACAGGTTCACATAAAAAAGCTGAGTATCTGGCGCTGAATCCTAACGGCACTATTCCAACCCTGCTTGACCGTGGTCAGGTAATTTTTGAAACGGCGGCTATTTGCCTGCATTTGGTCGACAGTCATCCGGAAAAGAACTTATTCCCAGCGCCAGGCAGCCTGAAACGGGCTGAAGCCTACAAATGGCTGATTTGGTTGTCAGCCACCTTGCAAAGCACTTTAGTGGTGTATTTTTATCCGGAGCGTTGGGTGACTGGCGAGCAAAACGCCGCAGATGTAAAACTCCACGCCCAGCAAAAAGCTCAGGGCCTGCTGGAGCAAATGGACAAACATTTAGCCAGCCACTGCAGCCCATGGTTTTTAGGCGAAGAGTTTTCACTAATAGATATTTACGCCATGATGTTAAGCCGCTGGACCCGTCACTTCGATGACAAAAAAGCCCGGGATTACCCTTTTATCGCACTCTGGGTACAAAAGGTATTGGCTCGCCCTGCGGTGCAAAAAGTGATGGATTATGATGGCTTAGTAAAGCCTTATGTTTAAAAGGGGTTGAGCTAGCACAGAGAGCAGTGTTAGCGCTGCTCTCTGTGATTTGAACTTCAATCTGTAGTATTAAAACTTTCGCACATGCACTGTCACTTCCTCGCGGTCGTGATACAAATGTTTCGCCTGAAATTCAACGTCCAGCCCAGCTTCGTCCAGTTTTTGCCGCATCATGTCCAGCACTTCAACCACAGTTTCGTAGCGTTTTTTCATAGGTAATTTCAGGTTAAAAATACTTTCCTGACACCACTCATTAATCAACCAGTCACAGACTAACTGGCCTACCCTTTGTGGTTTTTCAATCATGTCGCAAACCAACCAGTACACGTTTTTCTTATCCGGGCTGAATTTAAAACCATCGACCTGAAAGTGCTTCACCTGGCCTGTGTCCATTAAAGACTGCGCCATCATGCCGTTGTCTATGGCGGTCACCATCATGCTGCGTTTTACCAACTGATAAGTCCAGCCTCCGGGGCAAGCTCCTAAATCCACAGCTCTCATACCGGAAGTTAAACGGGTGTCCCATTCATCTTTTGGAATAAACTGCAGGAAAGCTTCTTCCAGTTTTAAAGTACTGCGACTTGGCGCATCAGCAGGGAACTTTAAACGCATAATGCCGTTTTCCAGCGGGCTGTTGTTTTCAGGGTAAGAAATACCTAAATAAGCACTGCTGCCGGATAACATAAATAAGTGCAGCACAGCAGCGCGGGAGTTTTCCTTTTGCAGCAAAACACCAGCTTTACGTAACGACTGACGCAAAGGCACTGTCAGTTTACGAGCTAAAGTCGACAAGGTTTTGCCATCATTAGTTTCAGGGTATTCCACCCGCAGCTCGCCAAAAGCCGACAACTCGGCTGCCAATGCAGTTTCCACTACAGTACTGATGCGGTCAGCCGGGTTTAACTGCAGCAAATCATCTACCAGTAAAAACCACTGACGAGCAAAGATTAAATTCGTGAACTCGTAGTCGCGATAAAAAGTCGCTAATGCTTCACTGTCATAAGCTTCAAAAATGACAAAAGCTGCGTCTTTGCTCAGTTTGCAAAAACCAAATACCCCTTGCTGCGACGCTTTATCCTGAATTTCGCCGGCACATTCTTTCTCAAAACCTGAACGGCAATACAGCAAAAGTTGGTTCATACGGCACCTCCATGTGTCGCACCTCGACGGGCAGCCTGCGGCTGTGAAAATTGTCTATCCTGCCAATTTTTCATCTTCATGTTATTTCCTGATCCAAGGGCTGATAGCCAAGGCCAACCAGCTTAAAATTAGCAACTGCCCACCTAAAGGTGCCAGAGCTGAAAAATGTAAAGGCAGCTTAAATACACCAGCTACCAGAGTATAAACAAATAACCAAAGCCCTATGTGCATGGCGCAAGCACAAATGCGGCTTAGCCATGGGCTTTGTTGATGTAGCTTGTCAAAGGCCGATAAAGCCAATAAAGCCAATAAAGCCACAACATGAAAAGCTAAAATAAAACCCGCGCTTAACAGCACAGCCAGTTGCTCTGTAGCTATAGTGCCACGCCATAAATGCATAAGAGCTGCAGCAGAACCTACAGTCACAGCACCATAAAAAGCGGCAAGACTGGTGTTAATTTTCCAGAATACATTCATTAATAAAGCTCCGGCTTATCACAGCAGCCTGCCTGATAAGCTGTTGTTGGGTTAAACCTGATTTTTTTAACGGCACAAAATCATGGTCGCCACTTTGTAACCACTTTAGATCTATTGAAGGCCAACTTTTACCGGCCAGCTCTTCACTGCTACCAAAAGGATCCCGCTCACCTTGCAACACCAAAACAGATCTTTTTAAATCGATAAAATGTTCGGTCCGCCAGTTATCTTTTTTCGGCGGATGAAAAGGATAACCAAAAGCTATCACCCCTCTTACTACTGCCGGTAACAAATCAGACGCAGCAAGCAGAGTGGCAACCCGGCCGCCCATCGATTTACCTGCAATAACCAAAGGTAAGTCCGTTGGCATTTGCTGTATCTGTTCAAGCAGCTCAGCCATTAACACCGGCATTTTTGCCGGTAGCTGTCTGGAACCTGCCAGCGTCTTTTGCATATAAGCAAAATTAAAACCCCAGACTTCAATATGCTGTTTTGCCAGTTGCTCTGCCAAAAGCTGACAAAACTCTGATTGCACTGGCGCTCCTGCGCCATGAGATAACAGCAATCTGGCGACAGGCTTTTCTGCTTCAACAAGAAGACATAAGGCTAACTGCTCTGGCATGCATTAATCCGGTGTCGAATTATTAAAGTGTTGCTCGGCAAAATCCTGTTGATCCAACTCAACTTGTTTCGCCATCCACTGCCTGAACGCGACAATTTTGCCAAGTTCAGTCTGGTTTTCACGGCACACCAGATAATGCGAGTCTTTACTCAGCAGTACATGGTGAAACGGCACTATTAAGCGGCCAGAGTTAATATCAGGTCTGGCCATAACATTGTGCGCGAGCGCCACACCCTGCCCATGAATAGCGGCTTGCAACACCATGGCTGTATGCGAAAAAATTGGCCCCTGGTTCACATTAAAG
This sequence comes from Rheinheimera sp. KL1, assembly GCF_001275035.1. Classification (NCBI taxonomy): domain Bacteria; kingdom Pseudomonadati; phylum Pseudomonadota; class Gammaproteobacteria; order Chromatiales; family Chromatiaceae; genus Rheinheimera; species Rheinheimera sp. KL1. The sequence goes on along the minus strand of NZ_LAMX01000026.1, from coordinate 252,527 downwards.
TTTTTAATACCCTGACTGACAAACCAGTCTTTCCAGGCCTGGCGCGAACCATCATGCAACAAGGTGTGATGCCGTAAATCAGCGACGTCTTTTAAAGGCTTGATGCCGTTTAATAACAAAGGCGAACAGACCGGCAGCAAGTATTCTGTATGCAATTTATCTGCATGCAAATTACGCCAGCTGCCACGGCCATAATAAATAGCCACATCGACATCATCAGTTAACGAGCCTTCGTCGGAGTCGACCGCTTTAATCCGCACATCTATGTCAGAATGCTCTTCACTAAATAAACTTAAACGCGGCACCAGCCACTGAATAGCAAAACTTGGCTGTAAACTGACAGTTAAAGAGCCTTTGGCCCCACGTGCTAATAACTTTTCCGTGGCTTCATGCAGTTGCAGGAAAATTTCTTTAATATCTAAAAAGAAGCTCTGGCCTTCTTCCGTTAACAGCAAAGAGCGGTTTTTCCGCATAAACAGCTTTAAACCTAGATGGTCTTCCAGCGCTTTGATCTGGTGACTAATAGCAGCCTGAGTGACAAACATCTCTTCAGCCGCTTTAGTAAAACTAAGATGACGGGCAGCAGTTTCAAAAGCCTTTAACGCATTCAGTGGGGGTAAGCGCCGAGCCATAGTCTGCAACCTCAGAAAGGACAGTTATTGAATTAATTTTTCTAATGCGAATTATAAAGAAAGGCAGTGAACTGCACCAGAAGCAGTTCACTCTATCTGGAAGATTTAATTGGCTTTAGGTACGTAACCTTCGATCTGAACTTCTTTACCTTCAAATAAAAACTGCTGCATCTGTTCTTCCAGCAATTTGCGGTGTTCCAGATTCATCATGTTGAGCTTTTTTTCGTTGATCAACATAATTTGTTTGGCTTGCCATAAAGCCCAGGCTTCTTTGCTGATGCTATCGAAGATTTTTTTGCCAAGCTCCCCCGGGTACAGCTGAAAATCTAAACCTGCTGCTTCTTTTTGCAAATACACACAAAATACCTGACGGGACATGCTTCACCTCAACACTTAGCTTTTAAAAAGGCCGATATTGTAAACGACTTCAACACGGCCTGTTAGTTTTTATTCAGCCAGTTTTTTTCAATCCAGCTACGGATAGGTGCAGGTAAGCCAATTTCCATGACTTGCTCTTTGCTATACCAACAGCTGCCTGCGGGTTCTGCCACTCCAGATACCGGATGCCAAACCGAAGCATCTAATTTGTAATGTGAAAACACATGCTGAAACTGGCCTTGTAGTTTGGCTTGCTTCAATAGCTGTTCACTTTCATCAACTTGTGGCAAAGACCATAAATCAGCCCAGATACCAGAATCCGGTCTTTTTTGCAGCAGAAGCTTCTCCCCCTGCTCTATCCATAAAAAATGTCCTACTTTGGTTGGAGTAGTTTTTTTAGGTTTAGCTGTGGGTAACTCTGCGACCCGGCCTGTATTAAAAGCTACACACTGAGTTTTAAGCGGACAACTTAAACAGTCCGCTTGCTTGGGTTTGCAAACCGTAGCACCTAAATCCAGTAAGGCTTGCGCAAAACGTCTGTTGTTTTGTTTTGGCGTTAACAAATCGGCCAAAGCCCAGAGTTTTTTATCTACAGCAGAACTGGTTGGCACACCTTCGATACCAAATAAGCGGCAAAATAAACGTCTGACGTTGCCGTCCACTATCGGGCCATAAGCATCATAAGCAAAAGAGCGGATAGCACCTGCTGTATAACGACCTATACCAGGAATAGTTAATAACTCATTTAATTCAAAAGGAAACTCACCTAAATCATGAACTATGTATTTAGCTGCTTTGTGTAAATTGCGGGCTCTGGCGTAATAACCTAAGCCCTGCCATAACGCCATTACAGTGTCGGTATCTGCGGCTGCCAGGGCATGAATATCAGGCAGCTTTTGCATCCAGCGCTGAAAATAAGGGATCACTGTAGTGACCTGAGTTTGCTGCAACATCAGTTCGCTGACCATCACTCTGTAGGGGCTTGGGTCTTGTTGCCACGGTAAGGCGTTACGGCCATCGGTTTTTTGCCAGTCGACTACTGTATCGGCAAATAATTCAGGGCAGGTTAAATACTCAGAAGTCAGCACAGCTATCACTACTCAGGCTCAATAATTCAAAACGATACATAGCCTAGCATTTTTGCTGTTTTTGTTGAATCAAGATTAGCGGTTGAGCATTAGCTGCAGAACAAGGATAATACGCGCCGCATTCGCAGCAGTATAACAACAGGCTGCATCACATTTTTTGGAGACCAAGATGACCCACCCGGAACAACCAAACACAGAGCCTCAAAACGAAGAGCTTCAGGAAAACAAATACCTGCGCCGTATTCGTAGCTTTGTTTTAAGGGAAGGTCGTCTGACCAAGGGCCAGCAGCGCAGCTTAGATTTATTCTGGCCTACTATGGGCCTGGAATACCAAACCACACCTTACGATATGCAAGCTGTATTCGGCCGCGAAGCTGACTTAGTGCTGGAAATTGGTTTTGGTATGGGCAAATCTTTGGTGCAAATGGCCAAAGCTGCGCCTGAAAAAGACTTTATTGGCATCGAAGTACATAAACCTGGTGTTGGCGCATGTTTAGGTGAAGCCGAAACTGAAGGCGTTAAAAACCTGCGGGTATTTGAGCACGATGCCATCGAAATTTTAAACGACTCCATTGCAGACAACAGCTTGAGCACAGTGCAGCTGTTTTTCCCTGATCCATGGCATAAAAAGCGTCACCATAAAAGACGTATAGTACAAGCCGAGTTTGCCCAGTTATTACGCCGTAAGTTAAAGATCGGTGGTGTATTTCATATGGCCACCGACTGGGAAAACTACGCTGAACATATGCTGGAAGTGATGAAAGTAGCCGAAGGTTACAGCAACCTGTCACAAACCAATGACTATGTACCGCGTCCTGAGCATCGGCCTTTAACTAAATTCGAAAACCGTGGTGTGAATTTAGGCCATGGTGTTTGGGATCTGATGTTCAGGAAGGAAAACTAAGATGCTCGACAATACCAGTCAGCTGCTGCTGCGTAATATTGATTTTTTATCAGGCAAAGTGCTGCTGGTAGAACCTATGGCCGACCGTCTGGCTGCTGAATTAAAACAACAAGCACCAGAACTGGAACTGTTCTGTTTAACCTCAAACATTGCTGTTGCTAACAACTGGCAGCAGCAGAGCAAAAGCCCATGTTATTTGGGAGATGCCTTGCCAGCCGATTTAACAGTCGACAAAGTGGTGCTGTTTTATCCGAAGAGCAAAGACCAGCTGCAAAGCTCTTTAGCTCAGATCAAAACTGTACTGCATGATAAAACCGAAGTGTATCTGGTTGGCGATAACAAAGGTGGCATTAAAAGCCTTGGCAACCAGGCTGAAAAACTGGGGTTAAAAGCCTTTAAACACGACAATGCCAAACACTGTTTGTGGTTTGAACTGGATGGTTTGTTACAAAGCGAGTTAAAGACCGCAGACTTTCATCAGTTTAGTATCGAAAAAGCCGGTATCAGCTTAAAGCTCTGTTCACTGCCCGGTGTATTTAACCATGGCAAACTGGATTTAGGCACTAACTTACTGCTGGAACATCTAGGCCATATCCAGCAAGGTAAAGTATTGGATTTTGCTTGTGGTGCAGGTTTTATCGGTGCCTTTTTAGTGAAAAGACATCCAGAAATTAAACTAACAGCCTCTGATATCAGCACTTTAGCTGTCAGCTCTACAGCTGCCACTTTAAAAGCGAATAAGCTGCCAGGTGAAACTATAGCTGCTGATGGTATTCCGTCCCGCAGCGCTGCTTATGACCATATCGTCAGCAATCCGCCTTTTCATACAGGTTTAAAAACTGACTACCATATCAGTGAACAGTTTTTCCGTGATGCTTTTAATGAGTTAAAGCCTGGTGGCACTTTAACTTTAGTGGCTAACGTGCACTTGCCTTATGTGGCTCAATTAACTGAAATTTTTGGTCAGGTAAAAGAGCTTGGTCGTCGTGACGGTTTTGTGGTTTATTATTGTAAAAAAGACCGCAAATAAAAGGATCTGCTGATGAGACTGGTTTTGGTTGTGCTGGCTGGATTAATTTTCAGTGCTGCTGTTTTGGCTGACTGTATTCAGTCGCCAGAAAGAACTCAGGCTTGTCCTCATCAGATCTACCGGCTTGGTCAATTGGAAAACATGGCAAAACCTGCCATGTTATGTATCTGCGTTGCTGATTTTAAAGAATTTTTAATAGTGCCCGCAGATGAAGAGGAAGCTCATAAACAAAAATTGAAGCGCCTGAAGCTTGAATACGCCTTAGGTCAAAAAATTGAGCCTATATTGCAGGTGTTAAAGCACTAAACTGCTGCGATGCCCTTAACCCACTACAATCTGGCGCGGGTGAAATTCCCCTAAATACTCTTCCTTTTGCTGCAATAAAGCAGGTACTAAAAACAACTTGCCCTGCTCTACCCAATAAATCGCATGTTGCTCAAACATAATAGCCAGCTTTATGGCTTTAGATTTATCACAAAGCACAGCCCAGCTCTTTTCCTGAAATCTCAAATCCGGTGAGCAACCGACGATTTCGCGATAAGGTACGTTAAGCCTGTCCAGGGTATTGGCAAAGTGGTTATCGAGTAATAAGTTTCTGGAGGGGGTTTGGACATGACCACAAGGGTTTTGAGCGCTGATAATTGCAAAGTTAATTTGATCGCCAAGAGGTTGATGGCACAAAAAAACACTCGTTTTGTAGTTATCCCATAAGTCCATGGTTTGTCCTCACGACCACAAGTGCGACAACTATATACCCGTTTTATTTTTTTGTCAGTGTGCTTACTGGTGAAAATTTGCAAATGCGTGTAACTTCAATATTATAGCTTCGATAACAGATTGACGGATGGCGGAAGTATTAATGGGTCCAGCGTTAAAAGCGAGTTCCATCAAAGGCGCATTGATCTGGGTGGTCATGCTAATTTGTAGCATCACCCTTTGCGTATCTCTCACCATAGCCACTTTGCAAGACATCAAAGCTGAAAAGAAAAACCTGTCTGAACAGCTGCACTCTTATGCCGCCATTATCGCTTTTAATGCCGTAGGCTCCATTGAAATAGATGATTCAGAAGTAGAAGACAGACGTCTGGCTTCTTTTGCCGCAGAATCACGTTTGCACAATATCCATATTTATAAGTTGCAGGAAAACGGCGAGCTGAGTTTTTTGCCAGTTACAACAGACGAGATGTTGGCCCCTATCCGACCCAATTTAATAAAGTTGAGCAGTATCAGAATGCCACCATAGGGGATGGCGTAATGGAGCTGACACAGAAAATAGAATCTGACGGTAAATTAATAGGTTATGTATACATACGTGCCAGTCTTGATGAACTGAGTCGTTATGTACAAAACAGAGTCTTGTTCGATATTTTAATTGCGCTCTGCTCTCTCATTGGTGCTTTTATTATCGCCAACAGATTACAACGGCGTTTTACTCAGCCCCTTTACAGCCTGCTGACTCTGGTGCAAAAAGTATCAAAAGAAAAGGACTATCAAATTCGTGTTCCTGCCATGGAAATCTCGGAGTTTCATAATTTAGGCCGGGCGGTCAATACCATGCTGGACAGAACCGAACAACAAATCACAAAACTGCGCGGAGCAGAAAGTGAAATACGTCAGCTAAACCAGGACTTAGAGCAAAAAATCAACGACAGAACACTGGCGCTGAAAACCTCAAATCAAGACTTATTGAACACTTTATCCACTTTGCACCAATATCAGAATCAGATTGTTGAGACTGAAAAAATGGCCAGCTTAGGTCAGATGGTGGCCGGGGTTGCTCATGAAGTAAATACACCTATAGGTCTTGGTGTTACGGCTTCAACTTTAATGCAGGACAAGCTGGCAGACATACAAAAAGCTTTTGATGACAAGAAGTTAACTTCAAGTCAGCTGGCAAAATTCCTCAGCGACAGCGCTGAAAACCTTGGAATTATTTATCGTAACCTCGAGCGCGCAGCCAATCTGATCCGTAGCTTTAAACAAGTGGCAGTGGATCAATCCAACGACAACAGAAGATACTTCAATATGTACCAGTTACTGAATGAAGTATTGTTATCACTACGTCCAAACCTGAAAAAAGCGCAGCATCAGGTGATCATCAATTGTGACGAAGCGCTTGAGCTGGAGAGTAAACCAGGCCCTATCAGCCAGATTTTAATCAACCTGATTATGAACAGTCTTATCCATGCTTTTGACCATAAAGAACAAGGCACTATGACTATTAGTGTGACTTTGTCAGATAGCCGCTGTTACCTTCGTTATCAGGACAATGGTGCAGGTGTGCCTGAGAATATTAAAAAACGTATTTTTGATCCCTTTGTCACGACCAAAAGAGGCGAAGGCGGTAGTGGTTTAGGTATGCATTTAGTCTATAACTTAGTAACTCAAGCTTTAAACGGTAAAATACAGCTGGAAAGTTCGTTGGACCACGGTATCGACATTCAGATCGACTTTCCTGTGATCCCTAAATAAGATAAAAACTGAACAAAGTGATACTTTTCAATAGCTTGCACTAACCCGTTCTAATTGTTAACAAATGCACTTGTTAACAAATTCTGCCATCTATATAATTGAGCAGACATTGACCATGGGTCATTCTCATTCTAAAAATATATAAATCAAATACTTAATTACGTTCACATAAGGTTTAAGCATAATGCAGACCCCTGTTATTCTGATTGTTGAAGATGAAGAAGTAACACGACTGAATCTGGTCAGCCTGTTCGAAGGCGAAGGCTATGATGTGGTTGAAGCAGTGAATGGCGAAGAAATGAACCAGAAGCTGGCTGAACACAAAGTCAATTTGATTGTTATGGATATCAATCTGCCTGGTAAAAACGGCCTGATCCTGGCCCGTGAATTACGCCAGAAAGAAAACGTGGGTCTGATTTTTCTGACCGGACGTGACAGTGAAGTCGATCGCATTTTAGGTCTGGAAATTGGCGCCGACGATTACCTGACTAAACCTTTTAACCCACGTGAACTGACTATTCGTGCCCGTAACCTGTTAAACCGCACTGTATCTCAACCTGTAGTGGAAGAGCATAAAAGTGTGGTGAAATTTAATGGTTGGGTATTGGATGAAAACAGCCGCAACCTGACCTCGCCAGAAGGTGTATCACGCCGTTTACCTAAAGGTGAATACCGTGCATTACGCTTAATGCTGGACAGCCCGGGCAAAATTTTCACCCGTGAACAACTTATCCGTCATATGACGGGCCGTGAACTCAGAGCCAATGACAGAACTGTGGATGTCACTATTCGCCGTATCCGTAAGCATTTTGAGTCTGATGTAGATAGTCCTGAGCTGATCAGCACTATCCACGGCGAAGGGTATCGCTTCGTTGGTAAATTAGAGAAGTAATTTACAAGGGCGGGTTCTGTACCCGCCCTTTGTTTATCTAAACAGCTATCAAGCAGCTAGCGCAGTCAACCAAGCTTTAGCTTTAATCACGACGGGTCAAACCCAGGCTTCGATATATTCCTCCAGAGCTGCTAAGTGTCGCTCTATTGTTATGTGGAAATTAATCAGCTGTTTTTCCATCCCCATCAGCTCAGTACTTTGCTCCATTAATTTCGCCTGATGCTGCACCCACAACAAGCCTACAGAAGCAGCTGCGCCTTTGAGCTTGTGTGCGGCTTCCTGAAACTCAGTCACATCCTGCTGCACCGCAGTTTCCATCATCTTATTGATATAACCCGGTAGCAACTGCACAAATAATTGCACACTGCGTAACATAGTGGTTTTGCCTAAAGACTGCAGGTAATCATCCAATGTTTGCTGATCCAGGATTTGCTGATCCTGAGCAGTTCCGGCATTGATTTCTTTTGGCGCAGGAGCGCCAAAGAGTTGATGTAAAATCTGATCCAACTTATTGGTATTGATGGGTTTTGCTAAAGCACCATCGACCCGCACATCATTTAACTGCTGCTCAGCTTTGCGTACATTGGCACTTAATACCACTACAGGTAACTTGCTTAACGAAGGCTCAGCGCGAATAAAACGCGCCACCTGATCACCCGACATATCGGGCAACTGCATATCCAACAGCACCAGATCGATGTCATCTTCAGTTTCCAGCAAAGCTAAAGCATCTTCACCTGTTTCCGCCAGAATCACCTGATGGCCACGTTGCTCCAGTAAGTTGGTCGCTATCTCAGCATTTAACGGTACGTCCTCTATCAACAAGATAGTTAAAGCCGGATATTGAGCCTGTGGCACTACTGCAGGTGCTGATGTAAGTTCAGCGGGTAAAGAAACTATAAAAGTACTCCCCTTGCCTACTGTACTTTCCAGTCGGAGCTGACCAGACATAGCCTCCACTAAAGCCCGGGATACCGACAAACCAATACCTGATCCAACTATGCTTAAACGTCTGCCATCACTGGATTTATAGTACATATCAAAGATACGTTGCTGCTCAGACTCGACAATACCTATGCCTGTATCAGTCACACTAAAACAAAGTTCGGCCGGATCATCTGCACTTAAAGACACAGCAAGCTGTACTGAACCTCGGGCAGTGAATTTCACCGCATTATTAATCAGGTTCCACAATACCTGTCGCACCCGGGTTGGATCCAACCGCACATACAACTGGCCTGCTACAGCTTCAGGCTCAATAAAGTTCAAACCTTTTTGCTGGCAAATTAAGTGGGCAAAGTTGCAGATATCATGCACAAAATCACTGAGCTGGACTGATTGATAAACTATGTCTAAATCCTGTCGGTCGATTTTATCTAAGTCGATAATATCGTTAAAAATATTACCTAAAGTCTCAGCACTGCTGAAAATAGTATTGCTCCAGCTGCGCTGCTCAACCGATAAAGGGCTTTCCAACAAACGACGGGTTAAACCTACAATACCGTTTAACGGCGTACGCAGTTCGTGGCTTAAAGTAGCAATAAACTTACCTTTGTCCTGATAGGCTTTTTCCAGTGCCTGCTCAGCCAGTTTCCTCGAGGTAATGTCCCGGCCAAAACCTAATAAACCAATATAACGGCCCTGTTTATCGAAAAATGGCACTTTACGCATTTCAAACCATAACATGCGGCCATCCGGCGTTTGATAATCCACATCTAAGGTGAGTTCTTCACGGCTGGCGGAGATTTCCTGATCGGTCAGAATAGCAATAGGAGTAGATTCAGCGTCATAAAGCTCAGCCGGATAATGGCCTATCAGCTCTTTCGCCGATTTACCCATAATGACTTCAAACATTTTATTGCAACTGACAAAACGGCCAGTCTCATCACGGTAGTAGAATAAGTCAGGCGAACTGTCGACTATAGAGCGGATTAACAAACTTTGTTCTTCCAGCTCCTGTTGGGTTTTACGGCGTTCAGTAATTTCACGACGTAATTCATCCACAGCGCGGCGTTTAGCCTGAAAGGCTTTTTTCCGCTCTTCAATTTCAAAGTTCAGCTGGCGAATAGTTTCCTGCATATTCTGATTCAGCAACTTCTCTTGCCGTATCGAATCCTGCAGATAAAACAAGGCCTCATCTAAATGACGAACTAAGTAAAAACCAGAAAGTAAAAAAAACGGTGTGATAGAAGCGGAGAACAATAAGGCGCCCAATACCATGGACCACAGCACCATATCATGCAGCAACAAGCTGTATAAGCCGGTCATCACCCCTGTTAAAGCCTGTAACAGGATAAAACACAAGCAAAAACACTGTAACCAGCCCCATTGCTTTAAAAACCCGGCCAGACGCCTGACTAAAGGATGAACGTTTTGTTGCATTAAATGCCTGCTAAAAGAGCTGAGCGCAAAAACACTAAATAGAGAATATCAAGTCTGCCAGATCCGCTTGGCGCTTGTCCTGTAAATTTTCGTAAGCCGCCAACCAAAATCAGCGTGAAACCAGGCAAAGCGCTCACTTTTCAACCACAAAGGCGAAATCTAATACAACTTCGATTGACAGTAATTAACTAAAAGGTTCATTCTAAAGCACCTTAGCTTTTTAAACCTGACCTGTAATATGCTAAAGAATGCGTTGTCGCTGACTACATATTACTACTCGCCTTACTACCTTTCGGAGTGGTTTAACGAGTAGCCAAACCACCAGTTCATTGCTGGTTCTGGTTATTTATGCCGAACTTTTTCAGCACAAACCGGAGTTACACCTCAGGTTTCCAGTCAAAGTTGGCACTGTTATATCAACTCAACAGGTAGATTCTCATGCAAGTTACAACTAAAAAACCGGTCAGCATGCCGGATGCCTTTGTCATACTTTTTTTTGTGATGATAGCTGCAGCTATTGCATCTCATCTTATTCCGGCCGGTTATTTTCAGATGTTACCGGAAACTGTTAATGCCGCTGGCGAAACAGTCAAAGCCCGTATTGATCCAAATAGCTTTCAGCTCGCAACGGAACAAAATAAAGCAGTGCCCTTGTTTGGTGAAGGCGGCCAGGTTGGCTTTTTAAACTATGCCTTTGAAGGTATGGTGTCCGGCGACAAAATGGGTGCCGCCATTGGCGTGATTGCCTTTATTCTGCTGACAGGCGGTGCCTTTGGCATCATTATGAAAACAGGTGCTGTTAATAACGGCATTCTGGCGTTAATAGCTAAAACCAAAGACATCGACTTTTTATTTATCCCGCTGATGTTTCTGCTGTTTTCTTTGGGCGGCGCCGTTTTTGGCATGGGTGAAGAAGCCATCGCCTTTTGTATAGTGCTGCTGCCATTAATGCTGGCCTTAGGCTACGACGCTATCACTACTGTGCTGGTGACGTACATTGCCACTCAGATTGGTTTTGCCACCTCCTGGATGAACCCTTTTAGTGTGGCTATAGCTCAGGGTATAGCGGGTTTACCTCTGATGTCAGGAGCCGATTACCGTATTGTACTTTGGCTGCTGTTCACCTTATTTGGTATTGTTTTTACCATGCGTTATGCGGCGAAAATTAAAAAGAACCCAGAACTTTCTGTCAGTTTTGCTTCAGATCAAAAACTTCGTGCCCAGCAGCAAGAACAACAAAGCAGTTCTTTTGGCAAGTTGGATGGTGCTATTTTATTGCTGTTTGTCGCCGGTATTGTTTGGGTGATTTGGGGAGTGGTCGCTCGTGGTTACTACATACCAGAGATTGCCACACAGTTTTTCGCTTTAGGTATAGCCACTGCTATGTTGGCGATTGTAGGAAAACGTATCACGGTGAATGAATCAGCGGACGCCTTTAAACAAGGTGCAGCTGAGTTGCTGCCAGCCGCCATGATAGTAGGTATGGCCAAAGGCATAGTACTGCTGTTAGGCGGCGATAAAGCCACAGAGCCATCAGTGCTTAATACCGTATTGCATTATGCAGGCAGTAGCTTTGATGGCTTTTCCACTTATTTATCAGCCTGGTTTATGCTGATATTTCAGTCGGTGTTTAACTTCTTTGTCACCTCAGGTTCAGGCCAGGCCGCTTTAACTATGCCTTTAGTCGCGCCTTTGTCCGATTTGGTTGGAGTATCCCGTCAAATTGCAGTTTTAGCCTTCCAATTAGGGGATGGCTTAACTAACTGCATAGTCCCAACTTCAGCATCCCTGATTGGTTGCTTAGGTGTAGTGCGGGTGGACTGGATGTTATGGGCAAAATTTGCCTGGCGTCTACAGCTTTGGCTTTTTGCCCTGGCAAGTCTCGCTGTTTTAGTGGCAGTTGCTATTGGCTACCAATAAGAATTACAAAGGACTATCAATGAGCAGCATCAAACTTTTTAAAAATGCCCATATTTTAAACCCACAAGATACAGGTGTGTTGGATCTGCTGGTCGCTGGCCAGCAGATCGCGGCTTTAGGTGAGAATTTAGACATTGGCAATTCAAACCTACCTGTTGAAGTGATAGACGCCAGTGATTGTTATTTAGTACCGGGTTTTGTCGATTCGTTAGTTCATTTTATTGGCGGTGGTGGCGAAGGTGGTTTTGCCAGCCGCACTCCAGAAATGCAACTCACCCATGCCACTTTAGGCGGAGTCACTACAGCTATTGGTGTGCTTGGCACTGATGCAACGACCCGGACTTTAACCAATCTGTTAGCTAAAGCACATGCGCTGGAGAGCGAAGGCATTACTACCTATTGCCATACAGGTTCCTACCAAATTCCATGCCGTACTTTAATGGGCAGTATCACGGATGACCTGATCCTGATCGATAAGTTTATTGGAGTGGGCGAAATTGCTATCAGTGATTTCCGCTCCTCTCAGCCGACTGTTGAAGAAATACGTAAAGTGGCGGCTGCTGCTAAAGTCGGTGGCATTTTGTCAGGTAAAGCTGGTGTCGTCAGTGTGCATGTGGGCAGTGGTGAGTCATTGCTACAGCCGTTGTGGCAAGCTGTAACAGGCTCAGAACTTAAATTATCTCAGTTCTACCCTACTCATATGAACCGCAATGAGGCGCTGTTTCAGGCTGGTATTGAGTTTGCCAAAGCCGGTGGTGTTATTGATTTTACCACCAGCACCACGGCTTATGATCTACAACATGGTGAAGTTGCAGCAGCAGAAGCTTTAGCCCGCGCCTTACAAGGCGGAGTACCGACAATGAACTTAACATTAAGCTCTGACGGTAATGCCAGCTTGCCTATTTATAACGGCAATGGAGAGCTGGTTGGGCTTGAGGTTGGTAAGGTACAAAGCTTGTATCAAGTCGCACGTCAGGCTGTACTTGAATATCAAGTGCCTTTAACTGCTGCCATCACTGCTATTACGGCCGCACCAGCCGCTGCACTTGGATTAAAACACAAGGGGCGTGTTGCCGCAGGAATGGATGCTGACTTAGTGCTTTTGCATAAAACTGATTTAACTATCCGTGATGTCTTTGCCAAAGGCCGTCAATTAGTTCAAAACGGTCAGGCCATAGTGAAAGGCACTTTTGAGCAGTAGGTTTAAAAACAAAGAGTTGAATTTCTGTTCCACCATCCCAATCTAGCGAATATCCGACAGATTTAGTCGGGTATTCGCTTTTTTCGTTTAAGCTATTCGAAAAAAATCAGCTTATAGTGCACAGATTTTATACCGGCCCCGGCGGCAAAATATGGTATAAAGTGCGCCAAATTTTCAGCCAGATCATGCTGCGCATGATCTATGCATTTGATGGACATTGGAGTATTCATGCCGACCACTATGCCAGATGTAGCTAACCATTCATCCGCCACCACAGAAGGTGTGTTGGAATGGGTTGGCATGAGCAATATAGAACTGCCACTGATGTTTAGTGTTGCAGGCGAAGCACCACGCCAGGTCAGCGCTAAAGTTGAAGCTTTTGTAAACTTAAAAGATCCAAAAGCTAAAGGCATTCACATGTCACGGCTTTATCTGTTATTGGATCAGCTATCGACCGAATCCAGTTTAAGTTTTGCCAGCTTAAGCGAACTACTGCACGGCTTTATCAGCAGCCATGAAGAATTAAGTACTCATGCTTTTGTGAAGTTTGATTTCGAACTGCATTTGCGCCGCAAAGCACTGATCACTGAAAAACAAGGCTGGAAAGCTTACCCTGTCACTATCACAGGCCAATTAAAAGATGGCAAGTTAGGCGTAGAAATGAAAGTTGACGTGCCTTACTCTTCCACTTGTCCTTGTTCAGCCGCCTTAGCACGTCAGCTTATTCAGGAAGCTTTTGTGGCTAAATTCGCAGGCCACGCTCAGGTCAATGCGGAACAAGTGAAAGACTGGTTAGGCACCACTCAGGGCATAGTGGCTACGCCGCACAGTCAGCGTTCTATTGCTGAAATAAAAGTACAGCTGAACCATAAAGTCACGGACTTCCCGGTGATTGCATTAATTGATGCAATTGAGGATGCGCTGCAAACTCCGGTGCAGGCCGCCGTCAAACGCGCCGACGAGCAGGAGTTTGCCCGCTTAAACGGACAAAACCTGATGTTCTGTGAAGATGCAGCCCGTCGTTTAAAACACAGCCTGAACCAGTTGTCTGAATTTGACGATTTTTGGTTGCGCGTCAACCATTATGAGTCACTACATGCTCATGATGCAGTCGCAGTCACAGTCAAAGGTATTGCGAACGGTTATCACGCATAAGTTTCGCATAAAAATATCGTTTAAATTACAAAAAAAGGCCGCTTGTGCAGCCTTTTTTTTCTGAACAGCCCTCTAAAAGCCAGAAAAAAGCCTTGTTTCTGTAATTTAATTACAAAACCACTTCATAACAGCCTTCGGCAAAATAGTCGGTTAAATGCGTCAGACTGGTCTTGCAATTTCCGTCCGAACTGGGTATATCTAATCGTCTATTTATGGATAGACGTCTAAGCGCCATAAAAACAACTATGCGGACCACCTAACTGACTGAAAGCAGAGCTGTTGTTTTCTTTCAGGGATAAAAACGCCAAATAAAAGAATAATAATTCAATAAATAAACATTTTTACCCACTCAAATTGAGGTTGCAGCACACTATATAGCTGTGGTTTCAACTGAGCAGGGATATTTTTCAGGACAAGTTGGAGGAAGAGTCATGGCGTTGTATCACCACAGTCAGGCAAGAGAGAACTGTGGCTTTGGTCTGATCGCTCATTTAGAAGGCGTCGCCAGCCACCGTATTGTGCGCACTGCTATCAGCGGTTTAGACCGCATGCAGCACAGAGGTGGAATTTCAGCGGATGGGAAAACAGGTGATGGTTGTGGCCTGTTAATGCAAAAACCCGATAGTTTTTTCCGTGCTATTGCAGAGGAAAAAGGCTGGGTTTTGGGCAAAAAGTATGGGGTGGGCATCTTCTTCTTCAGTCAGGATCCGGTCAAAGCCGAACTGGCTCGCGCTATTATTGAACAAGAAATTACCCGTGAGACACTGACCCTGGTCGGCTGGCGTGATATGCCAACAGACTCGTCAGTGCTGGGTGATTTAGCACTCTCTTCTATGCCTCAGATTAAACAGGCCTTTGTCAGTGCCCAGCCAGGCTGGAGCGAACACGATTTAGAGCGCAGGCTTTATATGGTCAGACGCCGTATCGAAAAACAGCTGACCAGCGATACAGATTTTTATATCCCAAGCTTTTCTTGTCTGGTGACCGTATTTAAAGGCCTGATGATGCCGGCAGACTTGCCGCGCTTTTATCTGGACTTAGCAGACGTTCGGATGGAAACCGCCATTTGCGTATTCCACCAACGCTTCTCTACTAACACTATGCCACGTTGGGCTTTGGCTCAGCCATTCCGCTTTTTAGCGCATAACGGCGAAATTAATACCATTACAGGCAACAGACAGTGGGCTAGAGCCCGTCAGTACAAGTTTGCCTCGCCTTTGTTACCAGATTTGCCCACTGCAGCACCTTTTGTCAGCCAGTCGGGTTCAGACTCCAGTTCTTTAGACAATATGCTGGAATTGCTGTTAGCAGGCGGTATGGATTTATTCCGTGCTATGCGTTTGCTGGTGCCACCAGCATGGCAAGGCAACAAGGTAATGGACGATAACTTAAAGGCCTTCTACGAGTTTAACTCCATGCATATGGAGCCCTGGGATGGTCCTGCCGGTATTGTGATGACCAATGGTCAGCATGTGGCCTGTAACTTAGACCGCAACGGTTTGCGCCCTGCCCGCTTTGTTATTACCAAAGATAAATTAATCACGCTGGCTTCTGAAGTTGGCATCTGGGATTACACACCTGATGAAGTGCAGGAAAAAGGCCGCGTTGGCCCGGGCGAAATGCTGGCTGTGGATACGCAGACAGGAAAAATCTGGCGCTCAGAAGAAATTGACCAGGATTTAATGGTTCGCCATCCGTACCGCAAATGGTTGTCCACCAATGTGCAACGTTTGGTGCCTTACGAGCAGTTTGAAACTGACTTAATAGGCAAACGTGTCTTTACTGACGATCAGATGATGGTGTTCCATAAGCTGTTTAACTACAGCTATGAAGAAATTGAACAGGTTGTCACAGTGCTGGCGAAAGACGGCCAGGAAGCTGTAGGTTCTATGGGTGACGATACGCCAATGGCTGTGTTGTCGCAAAAAACCCGTACTTTCTACGACTATTTCCGGCAGTTGTTTGCGCAGGTCACCAACCCGCCCATCGATCCATTACGTGAAGCGCATGTGATGTCGCTGGCGACCAGCATAGGCCGCGAACACAACGTCTTCAGTGAAACTGCAGGTTATGCCCGCCGTATTCAATTTGAATCGCCTGTGATGATGTACAGCGATTTAAAACAGTTAAAAGCTGCTGACGAGAAATACTACAAACACCATATTATTTCTTTGAACTTCGATCCTAACGACGAAGATCTGGAAACCGCAGTGCGCCGTGTTTGCGCTGAAGCTGTGCGTGTGGTGCGTGAAGACAAAGTAGTGCTGGTGATTTTAACTGACCGCCGTATCGAACAAGGCCTGATCCCTATTCCAGCTGCTATGGCTGTGGGTGCAGTGCATCATGCTTTGGTGGATAACCAGCTGCGCTGCGATTCGAACATTATTATCGAAACAGCAACCACCCGAGATCCGCATCACTTTGCAGTGCTGGTAGGCTTAGGGGCTACAGGTATTTATCCGTTCCTGGCTTATGAGACTATCGAGCAGTTGGTAGAAAAAGGCAGTCTGAATCTGACCGCCCGTCAGGCCGTGCTGAATTACCGCAAAGGTATTAACAAAGGCCTGTATAAAATCATGTCAAAAATGGGTATTTCGACTGTAGCGAGTTATCGCTGTTCGAACCTGTTTGAGGCTGTGGGTATTAATCAGAACGTGATGAAGCTGTGTTTTCCTGATTTACCTTCACGTATTCAGGGTGCTGACTTTGCTGACTTCCAGCAAGACGTGCAAATCCGCGCCAACAGTGCCTGGTTAAAACGTAAACCTCTGAATCACGGTGGCCAGCTGAAGTACGTGCATGATGGCGAATACCATGCGTATAACCCTGATGTAGTGCAAAGCCTGCAAAAAGCTGTACGCAGTGGCAAATATGCCGATTACAAAGTCTATTCCGACTTTGTGAATCAGCGCCCTGTAGCGCATTTACGCGACTTATTCAGCTTAAACAAAGCCAATGCTACTCCGGTCGATTTGGAGCAAGTACAGGCTGCTGAGCAGCTGTATCCGCGTTTTGACAGTGCAGCTATGTCTATTGGTGCATTAAGCCCTGAAGCTCATGAAGCTTTGGCTATAGCGATGAACCGTTTAGGTGGCCGTTCTAACTCAGGTGAAGGTGGTGAAGATCCACGCCGTTTTGGTACTGAGAAAAACAGCAAAATCAAACAGGTAGCTTCGGGTCGTTTTGGTGTGACACCTCATTATCTGGTAAACGCTGAAGTAATTCAGATCAAAGTAGCCCAAGGCGCTAAGCCGGGCGAAGGCGGTCAGTTACCTGGTGAAAAAGTCACAGCTGAAATTGCGCGTTTACGTTATTCAGTGCCTGGTGTGACGCTGATTTCACCACCACCGCATCACGATATTTATTCCATTGAAGATTTGGCTCAGCTGATTTTTGACTTAAAACAAGTGAACCCTGAAGCGTTGATTTCCGTGAAACTGGTATCAGAACCAGGCGTTGGTACTATTGCAACTGGTGTGGCTAAAGCTTATGCCGATTTAATTACCGTATCCGGTTATGACGGTGGTACAGGCGCAAGCCCGCTGACTTCGGTTAAATACGCAGGTTCGCCATGGGAGCTGGGTTTAGCTGAAGTGCATCAGGCGCTGGTGGAAAACGGTTTACGTGACCGGGTTCGGCTGCAAGTGGACGGTGGTTTAAAAACCGGTTTAGACGTCGTGAAAGCCGCTATTTTAGGCGCTGAAAGTTTCGGTTTTGGTACTGGCCCTATGGTGGCTTTAGGCTGCAAATTCTTACGGATTTGCCACCTGAACAACTGCGCCACAGGTGTAGCGACTCAGGATGCGACTTTACGCCGCGATCACTTCAACGGCTTACCAGAAATGGTAATGAACTACTTTAAGTTCTTATCGCATGAAGTGCGTGAGCTGATGGCAGAACTGGGAGTCACTTCATTAGAGCAGCTGATTGGTCGTACAGATTTACTCTCTGTGCGCGACGCCGAGACGCAAAAACAATTGAAGTTGGACTTAAGCCCAATTTTATTGGCCTCAGGTGTCAAATCAGATAAACCCTTGTTCTGTGTACAAAACAATGACCCGTTTGACAATGGCGATTTAAACCAGGAACTGGTGAAACGCTGTAAAGATATGGTTGTGCATAAAACCGGTGGCCGCTTAACTGTGCCTATCCGCAATACCGACCGTTCTGTGGGCGCGGCTTTATCTGGTTTTATTGCCCGTCATCATGGTAATCAGGGTATGGCGACCGACCCTATAGTGGTCAACTGCATTGGTACAGCAGGCCAGAGTTTTGGTGTCTGGAACGCTGGTGGTTTGCATTTATCCCTGCAAGGTGATGCCAACGACTATGTAGGTAAAGGCATGACTGGTGGCCAAATTACTATATTCCCGCCTAAGGGAGTCAGCTATGCCAAAGACGACGCCACTATTGCCGGCAACACCTGCTTATACGGTGCAACAGGTGGCCGTTTCTACGCTGCTGGCCGCGCCGGTGAGCGTTTTGCTGTACGTAACTCAGGCGCCATTGTCGTTGTAGAAGGCACTGGCGATAACTGCTGTGAATATATGACTGGCGGTGTGGTGCTGGTATTAGGTCAAACCGGCGTGAACTTTGGTGCTGGTATGACAGGCGGTTTTGCTTATTTATTAGATGAACAGGATGACTTATGCCTGCGGGTGAACCCTGAACTGGTGGAAGCGCTGGAAGTCAGCACACCAATTCTGCAGGAACACTTACGTAGCTTGTTGCATCAACACGTCGAGGCTACCGGCAGCGAAAAAGCGCACCGGATCCTGACGGATTTCAACAACTACTTAAGCAAGTTCAAACTGGTTAAACCCAAAACAAGTGACGTCAATACCTTGCTTGGTCACCGCGCACGCTCTTCTGATGAGCTGCGGGTTCAGGCGATGTAAGGGAGGAAACTATGGCACAGAATGTTTATCAATTTATCGACGTAAAGCGGGTTGACCCACCAAAGAAGTCGCACCGTGAGCGGACCATTGAGTTCGTAGAAATTTATCAGCCTATGACAGACACTCAGGCCTCAGGTCAGGCTGACCGTTGTCTGGACTGTGGCAACCCTTACTGCGAATGGAAATGCCCTGTGCATAACTATATTCCGCAGTGGTTAAAGCTGGCGAACGAAGGCAAGATTATTGAAGCGGCTGAATTGTCGCATAAAACCAATAGCTTACCTGAAGTCTGTGGCCGGGTTTGCCCGCAGGACAGGTTGTGCGAAGGCGCCTGTACCCTGAACGAAGGTTTTGGCGCAGTCACCATAGGTTCTATTGAAAAATACATTAACGACAAAGCCTTTGAAATGGGCTGGCGGCCGGACTTATCAGCAGTGGTCAAAACCGGCTTAAAAGTCGCGGTAATAGGCGCAGGCCCTGCAGGTTTAGCCTGTGCTGACGTGCTAATTCGTAATGGCGTGACCCCTGTGGTATTTGACCGTTATCCGGAAATTGGTGGCTTATTAACCTTTGGTATTCCGCCTTTTAAACTGGAAAAAGACGTCCTGAAATTACGCCGTGAAATCTTCACCGCTATGGGTATTGAGTTCCGCTTAAATACCACAGTGGGCGTGGATGTCAGCTTTGACAGCCTGCTGCAGGAATACGACTCGGTGTTTTTAGCTTTAGGCACTTACACCCCAATGCAAGGTGGTTTGGTCAACGAAAAAGCCCCTGGTGTGTATGAAGCCCTGCCTTATCTGATTGGTAATATCAACAATCTGATGGGCTGGCAGACAGAACACCCCTATGTGAACCTGGCTGGTAAAAAAGTAGTGGTCTTAGGCGGTGGTGACACCTCAATGGACTGCGTGCGTACTGCTATTCGTCAGGGTGCCAGCAAAGTCACATTAGCCTATAGACGCGACGAAGCCAGCATGCCGGGCTCGCGCAAAGAAGTGCAAAATGCCCGCGAAGAAGGTGTGGAATTTATGTTTAACCTGCAGCCACTTGGCATCAAGTTGAATAACGAAGGCCATGCTTGTGGTGTTGAAGTGGTGACCACTGCTATGGGTGCAGCCGATGCCAAAGGCCGTCGTAATGCCGAAGCAGTACCAGGCTCAGAGCAGGTATTAGAAGCAGACGCAGTGATTGTCGCTTTTGGTTTCCAGCCAAGCCCACCTCAGTGGTTAAAAGATATGGGTGTAGCGCTTGATGACAAAGGCCGCGTTGTGGCCAGCGAAAAAAGCACTTACCCACTTCAAACCAACCAGCAAAAAATCTTTGCAGGTGGCGATATGGTATTAGGCTCAGACTTAGTAGTGACAGCCATAGCTCAGGGCCGGAAGGCGGCTGAGGGGATATTGGATTACCTGCAGGTGTAAGCCTTCGTACTTGAAGCCGCAGCGTTGTTGACTGCGCACACCTGCCCCAGTCACATAGGCAACTATGCTCCTGGGGTCTGATGCACTTGTCGCCTAGCTGCAACATCAATTACTTTGGCTAGGGGTTTTGAGAATATTTTTGAATAAAGGGCATCAGCTAACACTGATGCCCTTTTTGTTTTCTGTTTTATTTTTTGTTTGTCTGAGCTACACCTAAAGTCTATGCACCTTAAGTCTAAGTTCGCTTTGCATCCTAATTCGCTAAAGTAAAGCGATAACAAAAGCACAGCTAAAACGAACAGGGTACCTCTATGACAAACACTACATCGCCGTATCAGCAGCATAAGCAGATGGCAAAAGATAACCCGGAGCAGTTCTGGGGCGAGCAGGCCAACAAACTGGCCTGGTATCAAAAGCCAGCCAGCCTGTTAAAAAAGCTGGATCAACATCATTACCAATGGTTTAGCGATGGCGTAATGAATACCTGCTATATGGCGCTGGATCATCAGATTGAGCAAGGCCGTGGCAATCAAACAGCACTGATTTACGACTCTCCGGTTACCGGCACCAGCAAAAAATACAGTTACTTGCAGCTTTGGGATCAAGTGGCAATTTTTGCCGGAGTGCTTAAAGCCAATGGTCTGGAAAAAGGTGATCGGGCCGTCATTTATATGCCGATGATCCCAGAAGCGGCCATAGCTATGCTGGCAGTAGCTCGTTTAGGGGCTGTGCACTCTGTGGTATTTGGTGGTTTTTCTTCGCATGAGCTGGCGATGCGGATTGATGATGCAGCACCAAAACTTATTATCAGCGCTTCCTGTGGTATCGAAATTAACCGCATTATTGCCTACAAACCTTTGTTGGACGAAGCCTTGCAAAAAGCCAGTCATAAGGTGCATTGCAGCATTGTCTATCAGCGTGAGCAGCAGCCTTGTGCATTAGTGGCAGGTCGGGATCTGGACTGGCAGCAGCAAATGCAATCGGCTGAACCTGCTGCCTGCGTACCCGTACCTGCGACAGATCCGCTTTATATTCTGTATACCTCAGGCACGACCGGCAAACCCAAAGGTGTAGTGCGCGACAATGGCGGTCATGCGGTGGCGCTGCATTACAGTATGCAGGCTGTGTATGACACCAAACCAGGCGATGTATTCTGGGCTGCCTCGGATGTCGGCTGGGTGGTGGGTCACTCTTACATTGTCTATGCCCCACTACTTGCGGGCTGCACTACAGTGTTGTACGAAGGAAAACCAGTGTTTACGCCGGACGCCAGTGCATTCTGGCGAGTCTGCGCCGAGCATAAAGTCAATGTGCTTTTTGCAGCGCCAACGGCCTTTCGTGCTATTCGCAAAGAAGACCCGGAAGCCGCATTACAAACTTATGATTTATCAGCACTGAAGTATATTTTTATGGCTGGCGAGCGGCTGGACCCCGCCACTTACCATTGGGTGGTCGATAAAATCGGCAAGCCAGTGATCGATCACTGGTGGCAAACTGAAACCGGCTGGCCTATCAGCGCCAATCCAGCCGGGCTTGAATTAATGCCTGCCAAAGCAGGTTCCTCCACTGTACCAGTGCCAGGTTTTAATGTAGAAATTCTGGATGAAAGTGGCTTACCTGTGCCTGCCAATCAGCAAGGTTATATAGCGCTACAACTGCCATTACCACCAGGCTGTTTAAGCAGTATCTGGGGCAATGACGAACGTTTTGTTGATGGGTATTTATCCACTTTCCCAGGTTACTACGCCAGTGGCGATGGCGGTTATATAGATGAAGATGGCTATTTATTTGTGATGGGCCGCACTGACGATGTAATTAACGTCGCAGGCCATCGTTTATCCACTGGCGAGATGGAGCAAATAGTTGCCAGCCACCCTGCGGTGGCCGAATGTTGTGTCATAGGTATTTACGAGGCCATCAAGGGCCAACAACCTTTGGCTATGGTGTTGGTGAAAAATGGCGTGGATATCAGTGAAAGCCAGCTGGAAGCAGAACTTGTGGCTATGGTGCGACAAGAAATAGGCGCTTTGGCCTGCTTTAAGAAAGCCATTATCGTCAAACGCTTACCTAAAACCCGCTCAGGCAAGATTTTACGTAAACTGTTAAGGCAAATCGCCACCGGCAGCGACTATTCTGTGCCGTCCACTATAGACGACCCGGCCTGTTTGCCTGAATTAGCCGAACTGATGCAGCAGAAGGATTTAATTGGTAAAGAGCAATAGCTTTGCAGTAGAGTAAAACAAACCCTTTAATGCACAGCATGATGAGCAGTTACCAGCCGACACTTAGCAAAGCACCAACCGACCTGATCCAAGCCAATGGCCAACCGGCCTTTGGCTTGTTTGATGGTTCAGTAGCTCACTTTAATCTGCAGAATTTTGTTTATCACAACCTGATGGACAAAAAGGCCAATGCGCTGGCCCGTTATTTTCACTACAAACAGTTTCAGTTTATTTGTATCACGGGCACTGACTGGTTACTGGCTGTAGCTATTGCCGATATCCGTTATGCAAATTCAGGTTTTGCCTATTTATATAGCTTTGACACTAACCAGGCTATTAGCAAAGGCGTGCTATTGCCGGGTGCTTTGAGCTGCCAGATGAGTGACTCACCATCGAAAGGCGAAGCCAAACAACACTTTGGAGCTTATAAAGTAGCGATAAAAGCCAGCCTCACCCACTGGCAGTTAATTATTGATACCAAAGAGTTAAAGGCGACTTTGACCA
Organism: Rheinheimera sp. KL1; assembly: GCF_001275035.1. Taxonomy (NCBI): domain Bacteria; kingdom Pseudomonadati; phylum Pseudomonadota; class Gammaproteobacteria; order Chromatiales; family Chromatiaceae; genus Rheinheimera; species Rheinheimera sp. KL1. Next base: position 229,425 of record NZ_LAMX01000026.1, on the reverse strand, counting down.
TAGAAAAAGCCGGCCAAATGCCTTTAGCTTTATGCGCGCCCACAGGCTATAACGGCTTCACTTACACCGAAAAGTCCAATGCTTTAAAGGTATCAGGCAAGCTTGAACTTCAGGGCAAGTCGCTGGATTTAACCCAGGCTTTAGCGGGTTATGATTTCTCGGCAGGTTTTATGCGCCGCCATACCAGTTGGCGCTGGGCCAGTATCAATGCAGTGATTGAAGGCCAGGCTTTTGGCCTGAATATGGCTGCTGGTGTTAATGAAACCGGGCTTTGTGAAAATGCACTCTGGTTTAATGGCCAAATCCAGCATTTAAGCCCAGCCAGTTTTGTCTTTGATCGCAAAGACGATACCAAAGCATGGCAAGTCAGTAGTCTTTGTGGCGAAGTTCAGCTTGAATTTACACCTTTGTATTGCCGTCAGGAAAAGGTCAATATCGGCTTACTAGCCAGTAACTTCCGTCAGTATGTTGGGCTTTATACGGGCTTTGTGGTGCTGCAAAATGGCACTAAACTGCAACTCAATGCGGTCAAAGGCCTGGCAGAAGATCATTATGCCAAGTGGTGATTTTTCTGGTCCACTTCGCTATAAGTAACGTAAAAATGGCACTTGCCATTAGTAGAAGTAACATCAGCTTGAGTACTTATACTCCCGAAGACTTATCCCGCATTATTGAAATGGCCTGGGAAGACAGAACCCCTTTTGAAGCCATAGAACATCTATATGGCCTGAACCAGCACCAACTCATCGAGTTGATGCGTAAAGAGCTAAAACGCAGCAGCTTTGAGTTATGGCGTAAACGCACAACGGGCCGCACGACGAAGCATTTAAAGTTAAGATCGCCTGACATTAGCCGTGGCTATTGCCCTACCCAGTATAAGAGATAGCCAGTACAAGAGATAATTCACTACCATGACTTTATTACCCTGGGCTCAGATGAGCGCCGAAATGAATACCGATCTAAACCAGCGCATAGTGCAAACGCCGGAACAGGCGCTGTGGTATGAGTCTCCTGCCAACGACATTCACAGAAGACCTTTGGACAGAACAGGCGCCGAAGTCGCCAAGGCCACCAGCATAGTGCGCTATTTACCCGGCAGTCAGTTTGCCAGTCATCAACATGGCGGTGGCGAAGAAATTCTGGTGCTCGAAGGCACTTTTTCCGACGAACACGGCGACTACCCAGTGGGTACTTACTTACGTAACCCACCCGGCACTTCACACGCACCTTTTTCCAAAGAGGGGTGTTTATTACTGGTCAAGCTGTGGCAATTCAGTGAAGGCGATACAGAACAGCTTTGTATCCGGCCAGAACAGCAGCACTGGCAACCTGGTTTGGTGCCGGGTTTGCAGGTGTTGCCTTTGCATCAGTTTGATGGCATCAATACGGCTTTAGTGCGCTGGGCTCCAAACACCAGATTCCAACCTCATGTGCATGCAGGAGGAGAAGAAATTTATGTACTCGAAGGGCTGTTTCAGGACGAGTTTGGCAGTTACCCCAAAGGCAGTTGGTTACGCAGCCCTCGCTGGAGCAAACACCAGCCTTTTACCGGTGTTGAGGGTGCACTGATTTATGTCAAAGTAGGACATTTGGGGGCTGAATTGCTAGGAGACCAACTCAGCAGCCAAAACCTCTAGTTCAACACCGCTACTAAATCTGAGCGAATAAAATCCGATAACACAGGTTGATGTTGTTGCGCCCACAGGCTCATAGCGCGACCATCACCTGTGGTCACTTGCTCGATAAAAGCACTGGATAATGCCTGAGTGGCCGCCTTAATCACCTGCTGCTGTGGTGCCGAATCTGAATCACGCCGCCAGCCAGAAAAAATGTTATGGCTGCCGGCGCTAAACACCGCCAACACTTTGTAGCTGCTGGCCATCGCATAATACAGCTCAAATCTGTCAGCCGGAGCAGAGTAATAACCCGGCACCTTAATTTCATCTTCAGTGGTCGTAATATGCAAAGTGGGAATAGTGACGCCAGCTAACACCTGATCCAAAGGCTGATCGTTATAAAAAGGTGGTGCAGAAATTAGAATGGCGGCTTTTATTCGCTCATCTTTCAGGCTAACCAACTTACCGTCCTGCTCTACCTGCGCGCCACTTAACAACATAGAAGTATTAGCGCCGTAGGAATGGCCAGCCATCAGAATATGATGAGGATCAAAGTTGGCGGCATATTCTGAAGCTAAGATCCGGTCCAGCGCAAACTTCACATCCTGTACTCTGGCCAAAGCCTCAGTTTCATCTGCCGCATCCATCAAACGAAATGGTAACAATAGTCTGCTGCCGCGCCACACTTTACGATCGCTGCCGTCATGCTGCACATGCAAACTGGCATAGCCCTGACTGGCCCAATATTGCCCCAGATAAGCGTAGCGTTCTTTTGAGCCACCTAAACCATGAGAAAACACAATTAACGCCTTGGCTTTTTGCTGATGTGCAGGTTTAAACAACAAAGCCGGTACCACCCGCTGCCTTGCCTCATCAAACCAATCAAAGCTGATCTCTTCAATATTCGATGTCAGACTCTGAGCAACTTCTGCCGAATGTTGTACTGAAGGTAAATTCAGCTGCTGCTGCCAAACCACAGAATTTAACGCCTGCTTTTGCGAACAACCAGTTAAAGAGACCAGCAAAAGGCCGATAAGGCTGCCTGCAGCTAAAGTTTTGATGGTGGTACTGGTTCGCATAACGCTATTCCTTCATTAAAAATCAACGCAGCCTGGTTTTCTCTTCATACAGAAAAAATGAACAAGACTCTGGTTGTGCTCGTCTGGCAGTAGTGCAAGTCTCTGCGCATTCGGTCGGTAAAAACTCTGAAATCTGAAAAAACAACTTATCTATTTGATTTACTTAGTTAATACATAAAGTGTTCTACCCCTATTATCCCGGGTTCAGATTAAATAAAAAGCAATAAAAACTGATAAGGCTGTTCAATAATTTCGAACAAAGCAATCCAACCTGAGGCGAGCACTGCACATCTGCTGGCTAAAACCTAATCCATATCAAAAAACGAATGAATTTATCAATTTACGCATTGCATCTGAGAGCCTGCCAGCTAAGGTTAAAACAGGTGCCTTTTTCCTGAGCCGTTATGACCTTCCAGCAAAGCCCTTTGTTCAAAACTTTAATTGTTTCAACTTTATGTGCTCTGGTACTGGGCGCTCTGGTACTGTTTCATCTGGTGCCGCAGCAAGCGCTTAAACCCATCAATGAGCTGTACTATTTTCCTGCGACTGAACAAACTTCAACTTTGCAGCAACTGCTGTTCCAACCCGCCGATCAGTGGCAACTGTTACCAGATACAACCTCCAGCCTGGGTTATCAGCAAAGCGATTTTTGGTATAAAACCCGCCTGAGTGCCAGCAGCACAGCAACAGCTTTGTCTGTATTAGCCCCCTTTATTGACAGGCTCGAGCTCTATGTACTGGATAATCAACTGCAGGTTTTACAAAGTCATCAGTTGGGCGACCAGCAGTTGTACAGCCTGCGGCCTTTACCGACACTGAATTTCGTCATTCTGTTACCTGCCAGCTCAGAAGACCTATGGCTCTATGCCAAAGTCAGTAATCAGGGTGCCAATATGCTGCCGCTGCAGCGCAGCAGCACACTGGAAATGGAGCAACAGGAGCATCTGGCTGTGTTTATCCATAGTTTGTTCAGTGGTATTTTTTTATGCCTGATTGCCCTTTCTGCCGGTTTTTATCTGATTTACCGCCATAGTTATTTTTTAGCCTTCTCGGGCATGTTTTTAACACTGGTGTTAATTCAGCTCGAGATCAACGGCTTACTATTTGCTTACGTCTGGCCACAATCACCGGATTACAATGTAGTGATTGAATACGGTGCTGTTTTTGGTTCCTTGTTTGCTTCAGGTTTTATGTTGTCATTTTTCCGTGGCGCCGATACTCCGAAATGGCTGATGTGGCCTTTCCAGCTGATAGCAGCTTTTGCTGTGCTCTTAATGCTGGCGAGCCCCTGGCTTGGCGCTTACTGGCTGAAAAAGTCCGGGGTTGAACTGACAGCACTGACAGGTTGCCTGATGCTGTTAGCCAGCTTTTGGCTGCTGCATAAACGCCACGCCAATGCGGTATTTTTTGCTCTGGCTCTGCTCACTATGTTGACAGGTATAGCGGTGATGATTTTACGCAGCAAAGGCTATCTCCCCGCTGTGATGCTGACTAATTCAGCGATGGAAATAGGCAATGCTTTATCGGCCTTATTTTTTGTCTTTGCGATGTTGCAAAACCTGCATCTGGAAAAGAACAAAAAAATCGCTTTTCAGCAGCAAATTCTTGATCAACAACAGCATATTCAAAGCATGCAGCACAAAGCATTACAACAAGCGCTGACCGAGCATATTTCGGGTTTACCCAATAAAAGAGCCTTGCTCAATCGTCTTGAGCAATTGGATGAACAGCGGGACAGCAATTTTTATCTGGTCATGATTGTCCATCAACGCTTTCGCCAGATCGAACGCGCTTTAGGGGTTGAAGAAGCCAACCACACCATCACAGGTTGCAGCAAATTACTCAAACGCTGGGGCGAACAACAGCGCCAGACAGAAGCGCAATACCCCAGCTTATTTGCCCTGGAGCGCGACAGTTATGCCGTGCTGATCGCACCGACAGATTTCCGCTCCCAGTTTGAGCAATTGCGTTATCAGCTTGATGCTTTACTGATGGTCGACAATTTACAGCTGGATTTAGGCACAGTGTACAGCTCAGTGCATTATCCGGTGGACTGTGCCAAAGCGACTGACACACTGGACTTAGCCTTAGCGGCGATAGAACATGCCGACAGAGCCGGAGACTATTTGCCTTACGAGCCTTTATATCTGGAGCAGAACCTCGAGCATATTCACTTATTGTCTGAACTGAATATAGCGCTACAGGACGATTTACTGGAGCTTTATGTCCAGCCCATATTGGATATGAAGCAGCAAAAAATTCATGCAGCTGAGCTGTTGATCCGCTGGTATCACCCCAAAATGGGCCAAATTTCACCAACAGATTTTATTCCTCTGGCTGAACAAACCGGCATGATCAGCCAGGTGACAGAATGGGTGCTGAATAAAACGCTGCTACTGCAAAAACAACTGGCTGACACCGGAGCTCATTTGCGTTTGTCTATGAATATATCGCCACTGGATTTACGTAATACCGCCTTAATATCCCGCGTGATCGAAGCGGTAAAAAGCACCAGTCAGTCGACAGTGCCGCTGCAACTGGAGCTGACAGAAACTGCTTTTGTGGACCTGGTGAAAGACTCAGAACAAGCCCTCAAACTACTGGAACGCTCCAATATCCGTATTTCGCTGGACGATTTTGGGGTAGGCCAGTCCTCTTTAGCCCGCCTGCAAGGTTTACCTTTGGGCGAACTTAAAATAGACCGGGATTTGCTGTGTCAGGCGATACGACTGAATGACGACACAGTGCTACGTTATGCGGTGATGCTCGGCAGATCCCTGCAACTCTATACAGTGATTGAAGGAGTGGAAACCGTTAAAGAACTGGAATTTGTCCGGCGTTTAGGCGCAGATGCGGTGCAGGGATATCTATTGGCTAAACCTATGCCTTTTGCCAGGTTTAGCCAGTGGCTGACTGATTTTGAGCAACAGGGTTTCAGATTAAGCTAAAAACCCTGCAGCCCTCAGAAGCTTTTACGTTTGACCAGTAAAAACCGACGCTGGCAGAGCTTATCAGCACAGCCTGCCCTGCCTCTATCGTAGTCGCCATTTCTGTCGGATCTAAACGTACCCGCCATTCCAGACCACAAAACTGAATATGACTATCACTGTCTTTGCTGGCCAGCTCAGTCAATATCAGCTCAGTACCAACGAAATCAGAAATAGCGCTGTCTTCCTGTAAACGGATCCCGGTTTTTTGCAGCTTACGTAAAGGTTTCCACAACAGCAGTGCCGACAAGGCCGTTAACATCGCCAGGCTAAGCAGCACCAGACTGGTGTCCTCCGGCAACCAGCCAAACCAAATCAAAGCAGCAGTAACAAAAGCTCCTATAGCCAGAGCCAGTAGCACTTCCAATACACCAGGAATAGCAAAAGGCAGCATAGCCAGACATAACAAAGCCAATAACAACAAGCCTGATAGCAGATTCAGCTCCATCAACACTCCTTAGGATAAAGTTCCTGACTTTTGAATTGCCGCCACTACACCCAAAGCTTCAGCTACCGTATTACCCGCTGAGGATTTGTCGTTATCCATCAGTACCACAGTCGACTCGCGGGCTATGGCTTTTTTCGCCGCTATAGCTTCAGTCGCCAGGTCCAGTAACACAGCAGCCTGACCTTCAGAGGTAGCAGCCGCCTGACCTATCATAGTTAATGCCTTCGCCTTAGCTTCAGCCACCAGTTCAATAGAACGGGCTTCACCTTCAGCTTTCAGCACCTGCTGCTCACGCTCAGCTTCGGCCGCTAATACAGTAGCTTGTTTATCACCTTCGGCTATGTTGATAGCAGCCTGACGCTTACCTTCGGAATCTAAAATAGAAGCGCGTTTTTCCCGCTCGGCACGCATCTGTTTTTCCATCGCATCTAACACCGAAGCCGGCGGGTTAATGTCTTTAATTTCATAACGCATCACCTGCACACCCCAGGCGGCAGAGGCCTGATTAATGGCATGAATAATTTTTATATTCAGGCTGTCACGTTCTTCAAAGGTTTTATCTAAATCCAGCTTACCAATTTCAGAGCGCATCGAGGTTTGCGCCAGCTGGATCACGGCATACACATAGTTATCAATGCCATAAGAAGCTTTGTAAGGTTCCATCACTTTGATATACAACACACCGTCTATCGTCAGGCTGATGTTGTCTTTGGTAATAGCCGACTGACTGGGAATATCAATAGCGCTCTCTTTCAATGACACGCGGTAGGCGATACGGTCAATAAAAGGGATCACAAATTGCAAACCCGCGGTTTGGGTGTTGTAGTATTTGCCCAGTCGCTCCACTATGTAGGTCATATTCTGTGGCACTATCACTACGGTTTTGCCAATCAGGATCAGCACAGCCAACACCAATGCCGCAGTGACTATTAAATTCGTTTCTACCATCACTTATCCTTAAGAAGTTACTATTTAAATTGCCGCTTAGCTTAACGGATATTCCTTTTAATTTAAAAACAATATTCAATCCATTAACAATTTAGCACTCAAGTTACAGCCTTGCCCTGCAACCACATCCGTACGTACCAGAATTTAGAATCGGCATAGGGGCGATCAACATTGTTGATCGACCCCTGCCACACCACCCTGCATGCGGGTCCGCACAGGGCGGTTCGGGAAGTTGAGGTCATGAGAGCCTCGGTAATCCCAGTTTGTCGAAGTAGTTGATGGTCAGCACTGTGTTTAACAGATACTGACTGTTTCGCCACCAGCGTTTGCAGTTCCCTGCTACGCGTTTGGCGACTAGTTCTGACGCACCAAGTTTTCGCAGTGCCACATAAGCTCGTCGTCCGCCTTTCCATTGCTTCAGCTGAATGGCCCTCAGACGATGCCTTATCCATTCATCCAGCTTTCGCCAGACCGATGGCGTTTGTGAGTATCTGAAGTAGCCTTTCCATCCTAACAGGTAACTGCGAAGCGCACTTATCACCTCTGCCATACTGCTACCGACTGTACGACGCGTTTGTTGCCTCACACGTTGTTTGAACTTCAGCAACGCTTTGTCTGCGACTGCCCGTTTGACCTCGCCTCTTTGGTTACTCCATAGGCAGTATCCAAGGAACTTGCGGCCAAACACGCTGCCGACCGCACTTTTGCCTTCGTTGATTTGTAAATGCAACTTAGCGTACAACTGCCGCAGCCACGCCATCACACGCTCGCCAGCTCGCTGACTACGCACATACACATTGCAGTCATCAGCATAGCGCGCGAAGCGGTAACCCCGTTGCTCCAGAGCTTTATCTACCTCGTCCAACAGCACATTCGCCAGCAATGGCGAGAGCGGTCCACCTTGCGGTGTGCCGTCCTGCCTTGCTAACACCACGCCGCCATCCATCACACCTGCGTTCAGGTAGCTGCGGATTAACCCCAGTATGTCCTTATCTACAATACGTTTGCCCAGCCGGTCCATCAGGATGTCGTGATTCACTCTGTCGAAGAACTTCGACAGGTCGACGTCAACCACGACCTGATAACCAGCTTGTGCATACCGCTGTGCTGCCAATACCGCATCCTGCGCGCACCGCGCGGGCCGAAAGCCGTAGCTATGTTCGCTGAACGTCGGATCAATTATCTTTTGCAGAATCTGAAGTAACGCTTGTTGGATAAGACGGTCTGTCACTGTTGGAATACCCAGTTCACGTTCGCTGCCATCCGGTTTAGGGATGGTCACGCGTCTGACGGGTTGGGGGCGGTAAAGCCCCGTTTGCAGTTGTGTGCGAAGCTCTGGCCACTTTGTTTTCAAAAGCTCTGCCGTTTGGATGATACTCAAACCATCCACCCCAGCACTGCCTTTGTTGGCTTTTACCCGCTGCCATGCACGTTGCATATTCTCTTTTGCAAGGACTTGCACAAGCAAGTCTAATGTGATGACTCGCCTCCCATCCTGACTTAGGATGAGGTGACCAAACCAAAAGAGGCGAATCATCATGCTTATCAAAACATTAGGCGTTGATCTTGGCAAGCTCAGTTGTCATGTAATCGGGCAAGATCAGCACGGAAAAGTAGTAGAAAAGCGCAAAATACTAATCAGTAAGTTTGCAGAATATCTGGCAAATTTACCGCCGTGTGCCGTGTTTTTTGAGGCCTGCGGTGGAGCACATCATTGGTGCCGTAAAGCCAGAAGCCTTGGCCATCGCGCTGACATGATCCCGGCTAATTTCGTAAAGCCTTTTGTAAAGTCGAACAAAAACGATTTCAACGATGCCGAAGCTATTTGCGAAGCGGCTCAGCGTCCGACGATGCGCTTTGCGCATGTACGCAGTGAAGAGCAACAAGCCTTTGGCTGTTTACTGAAATTGCGTGAGCAATTGGTGGAAGAGCGCACAGCGGTCAGTAATCAGGCGCATGCGTTTCTGTTGGAATTTGGCATTCAACAGAAAAAAGGTCGTGCTTTTATCAGCACTGTCGCGGACATGACCGAAGATGCAGAAATTAATTTACCGGAAGCCTTGCGCCTGGCACTGTACCGTCTGGTTGAGCGTTATAAAGCGGTTGATAAAGAAATCAGTGAGTTGGAACGTGATATCACGGCTATCAACAGCCAGAACGAGAACTGCAAGCGTTTGCAAAGCATTCCCGGCGTGGGTTTAATTACATCCAGTTTTATTGAATCCTGGGCAGGCAGTTGTACACAGTTTAAAAGTGCCAGAGACTTTGCTGCATGGGCAGGATTAGTGCCGAAACAGCATTCAACAGGCGGGGTAAGTAACCTGCTTGGGATTAGCAAACGCGGTAACAATACATTACGTAAATACCTGATCCACGGCGCTCGCTCTGTTATCCAATGGAAGCTCGAAGAAAATCATGCCTGGAGTCCATGGATTAAAAAGCTGTTATGCAGCAAGAAAAAAACAGTAGCTGTGGTCGCCATGGCCAATAAACTGGCCCGCATTATCTGGGCCGTATTAACCAAAGAGCAGAATTACGCAGCAGTCGCTGCATAAACCGGGTCACACCGAGTTTGCAACACGATGGCAATAAGGCAACAACCATGATCGGAAACCTGTCCAGGGCAAAAGCACAATGATGCTGAAGGTCTTATAAGGGCGATGATGGGCGAACAACATAGCGGGCGTGCACAACAATAAAGTGCAAACAGACTCCGGATACATTGACGCAGACTTATTTGTTATCAGTGCTTGCAATCAGGAGGCGGGTCATACATTGCCCTGCGGCTTTGAACTGTTGTCGCGGGGGTGTTGTTTCATCACGGACACCTTCTGGCAAGGTTTCACCTTGTTTGTTGGTATTTCGCTCCGTTATATCGGACATCTGATACCTGACTTCACTCATCGACAACGCGTAGTCCGCTCCTTCCCGTTTGGCCCTTCGCATTTATGCTACTACGGCCTCTGCTGACTTCTCGCTCCGCATCGCTGCGTCGCCCTTTCAGGCATCAGGCGAGATCTCCCCAGGTAAGAACGCATTCCTTCACTGCACAACCGCCGGATTTACGCCACACCGCTTTGGCTACAAGAGCTTCGCAGTTCTCTGCCTGCTCGCCCTGCAATGTCACGCCTCGTATCCGATTTTTGTTCATCGGCTCGCAGTTTCGCTCCACGCTTCCTTCCCACAGTCCGTCACCGTTCTGCAGTTGCGCTTCACTTCGTTCACTGTAGCCAGCTTACGGCAGGACTTTCACCTGCAAGAATGCGCCCATGCTGGGCGCACAGAGCTAACGCCAGCCGAAGCCTGGCGTGGCAGACAAAACAAAAACGCAGAAAAAGCGCAGTGGGTGAGCGCATGGCATGGGGTTTTGTGTGGGTATTATGTTCCGGAATAGCTGGCAGGTAGTTTTTTCGGCAAGGCAAAAACAGCGTTCACACCGAATGCAGCTTTGCTCTGCCTGAAATACAGAAAAGCGGCGAACAACAAGTTACAGGCATAAAAAAATCCGGCGAAGTGGCCAGATTTTTTAGTAGTTACAACAGGTTGGTGGCTAAGTTTTAAGCAAAAACCTGTTGTATTTATTAGCCCAGATCGTGTGAACGGTATGAACGGGACAACCTGCCCCTATTTTTCCAGATCGTCTGAACGATACAACACATTATTTAAATACTTGAACTGGAGAGCGGTCGTGAAGATAACTAAAAGTTTCCAATACCAATCTATGATCAAGCATACCGCCATTTTGGACGGCATCCTTACATAAGGGTATCAGCCACAATGTACCAGTTAAAGAAAGATGTTCCTGCCAATGTTTTTCTAATATATCGGTTGGTTTAAATCTACCACCAACGCCCCCCATACCTCTTCCCTCTAATATTACAAACGGAGCATCTTCGTTATTAACATCAATCCATACTTCATAAGGATGTTTCTGTTCTGGATCAGATTCTTTATACCCAACACCTAAAACATAGTAAGACCTGCTCATTATTCGCCATCTCCAGATTTTGGTTTGCAACCTTTGGGGTCAGGTCTAATGTGATGACTCGCCTCCCATCCTGACTTAGGATGAGGTGAACAAACCGAAAGAGGCGAATCATCATGCTTATCAAAACATTAGGCGTTGATCTTGGCAAGCTCAGTTGTCATGTAATCGGGCAAGATCAGCACGGAAAAGTAGTAGAAAAGCGCAAAATACTAATCAGTAAGTTTGCAGAATATCTGGCAAATTTACCGCCGTGTGCCGTGTTTTTTGAGGCCTGCGGTGGAGCACATCATTGGTGCCGTAAAGCCAGAAGCCTTGGCCATCGCGCTGACATGATCCCGGCTAATTTCGTAAAGCCTTTTGTAAAGTCGAACAAAAACGACTTCAACGATGCCGAAGCTATTTGCGAAGCGGCTCAGCGCCCGACGATGCGTTTTGCACATGTACGCAGTGAAGAGCAACAAGCCTTTGGCTGATATTCAGGTTGCCTTGTTGGGTTTGGGTGCTGCTGTCGTGCGTATTGACTCCCGCCTGCATCACCAGGCTGCCAACGTTCAGCGCCATAGCGCCACTGCTGTCAATGGCAGAGCCTTTAACCAGCAATTGGCCGTCATTTCCGGTGTTGAGGTACACGCCGCTGCCTGATAACACCGACCCTACTGAATAGCTGTCCTGCACCTGGGTTTTGGTCTTGGTGGCACTGACGTTCAGCTCAAGGCCTGCGTTAAAGCCCAGCGTTGTGGTGCTGTTTGCGGTTGCTACGCCTTGCTGATACAAGGCAATAGATGCTGTTGCTGCATTATTGCTGGCGACCGCGATATTGGTCAGGTGCCAGGCTTCATCGGTTTTCAGGATATCCAGCCGGGTGCGCACCTCGTCAATATCAGCCTGAGTCACACCGGGTTTGCCCTGGGCCAGCTCACTTTCGAGTTTTGTTATCTGAGCCGTTAAGCTGTCTTGCTGTTGCTGCCAGGCTTTGTAGTTACGGCGGGTCTCTTCCAGTTGCTCCGCCGCTGCTTCTGCGGCTTTGGCAGCATTGGCCACCTCTGCCGCCTGATGCGTCACCATCAGGTTCACTTCTGCCGAGCCCTGAGTGGTTTCACTGCTTTGGCTGAAGGTGTCTGTTACTCATTACATGGATCAAATCATGGATATATTGCCTGGGTTGCATCAGGTGCAAGGTTGGAGTAACCTTATCTCCAAGTCGGGTCTGCGCTGACCATTATGCGGTGCAATGAAGAACTTCTTCGCCTGGCTTACCTAATGCATAAAAGGCTGCGATATCGCGGCCTTTTTTACATCCGGAACTTGCTATGCATCTACTCTACATCGACGAATCAGGCTCTGTAGCCGATCCTAACCAGCAATACTTTGTGTTAGCCGGAGTGTCTATCTTTGAAACTAAAACACACTGGGTTGAGCAAACGCTGAATACTGTCGCTGAGTCTTTTAATGCGCAAGATCCCTGGTCTGTTGAACTACACGGTTCCCCCATGCGTTCAGGCCGTAGAGGCTGGAAAGCTCACGCACTGCAAGACCGGCTCAGTGCGCTTGATAAAGTGCTACAGGACGCTGTAGTGGCCCACCATGGGCGTTCTTTGCGGTTATTTGGTGCAGTAGTTAAAAAATCAGCCTTGGTTGGTGTCGATCCTGTTGAGCATGCTTTTGAACAGTTAGTCAGTCGTTTTGATTTATTTCTCAAGCGGGTTTATCAAAAATATGATGATCCACAACGTGGCCTGATGATTCTGGATAAATCCTCAACTGAAATGCGGATCCAGAACTTAGCACGCGAGTTTAAATACTCCGGCCATACATGGGGCCAAACCAAAAACTACGCCGAAGTCCCTGTATTTCTGGATTCAAAGGCATCACGCCTGATCCAACTGGCAGACATTGTGGCTTACGCCATTTTCCGCAATTTCGAGCATAACGACCCGCGCTGGTTCGACATTATTAAGCAGTGCTTTGATGCTGAAGGTGGAGTCACCCACGGCCTATACGTCAAAGAATAACCACTCTGCGCGTCACTCCGGCTGCTGTCGCTGATTTGACCTGGATGCCCCGGCCGGACTGACGATCATCAGGGCCGTGCAGTCCACCGTTCCCATCATTTATCCTTTACACCATCAAATCGACACACCACGCCAGACGATTTCAGGGATTTATGCTGTATTTTTTGCTGTTGTTGCAATTTCCGTTGCGGGCTTTGCTCTTGCTTTTGTTTCGATTGCTTTTAACCACAAAACCACTCAAACCAAACTTTTACGCCAGCCCCCTCAAAGCAGCTTTACCCGCTCCGTCTTCTTGCAGAAACCGTAAAAAGCCGCAGTGGGTGATTGATAAAGTGCTGTATCTCGCTGCCCTATCCGGCTATGGCGCTGGCAAAGTGGCTGAATTATTTAACCAGCGCTACAACCACAACGGCGATAGCGTCAGCAAAACCTTTGTGTACTACCAGATGAAAAATCAGCAGTATCAAATCAAGGTGTTGCGGCGGAATATGAAAAATACTCCCCCCAGAACAGTAGCGGTTAATCAAACCTGGGGCATGGATTTAACAACGGTCACTCTAAATAAACAGCAGAAGCTGGTTCTGGGAATTGTGGATCACGGCTCAAGGCTAAGTCTGAAACTTCAGCAACTTCAGTCAAAGCATTCAACAGCCATCATACTGGAAGTGGTGCAGGCAATCCGGCAGTTTGGATTTCCAAAATTTATCCGATCAGACAACGAAAGTTGTTTTAATTCCTGGTGGCTGAAGAGCTGCCTGAAATTATTGGGGATAAAAAAGCAAACAACTGCCGTTGCTAGCCCCTGGCAAAACGGTCGTATAGAGCGATTTTTTGGTACTTTTAAAGAGAAATTCAGGCAACTGGATTTCTCCGGCTGTGACTTGCAAACCGAGTTGGATATTTATCGGGCCTGGTATAACAGCGTGCGAACGCATTCTAATCTCGGCGGCTTAACTCCTACCGAAGCCTTGCGTGGCAGGCAAAACAAAAACGCAGAAAAAGCGCTTTGGGTGAGCGCATGGCATGGGGTGTTATGCGGGTATTATTTTCCGGAATAGCTGGCAGGTAGTTTTTTTCAGCAAAGAAGAAACAGCGTTCGCACCGAATGTGGCTTTGTACTGCCTGAAACAAAGAAAAGCTGAAAATCTAAAGCTACAGGCATAAAAAAATCCGGCAAAGTGGCCAGATTTTTTAGCAGTTACAACAGGTTGATGGCTAAGTTTTAAACAAAAACCTGTTGAATTTAAGAGCCCAAATCATGTGAACGGTATGAACGGGACAGCGAACTTTATTAGCGTGGCTCCTCCTCCGTCTGCGCCTCTTTTTTAACAATAGTTTCTTTGGGTAATACAACATATGCCATCAACACCGATGAACAAGAGCCTAGGGCAAAGAACATAAAATGCTTGTAGCTAGAGAGCTCAAAGATTGTTTCTGAAGCGAATTCTCTTTTGAAAATAACCAAAGCCAGCAAATACGTCCAAAAATGAGCCAAACAACCACCTAATAGAAACACCATGAAATAGACTCTATAAGAAGCAAGTAATTTCAAGTGCACATATAGTCCAGCCAGCACGAACGCGGGGATCCCCCAGAATAAAATCCCATATAACCCAAAAGCTAAATAAATGAATACCCCTCCAATACCTGACTTATGAATCAATGTTGGATTACCACTAGAGAAAAAACTATAAAAGTCTGATATTAGGAATAAAAAGCTCCCAGCTAAAAATGGGCAGATTGCAAACCCCAGAAACACTTTCAAAGATGGATAAGGTTGGTTCATGGTTTACAGCCCTCGACTTCTGGACGCCCTAGCAATTTACAACCAAACGTCACACGGGATTTATAATCAAGGATATCAATACCTCCCGGCATCCCCTGCCGCTCATCCATAGAAAACAGTGGACTATAAAAGAATGGATTTATGTTGGTATCAGTAACAACTTTAGAAAAGTCAACAAACCACGATCTATCCCCCAAATACTTTTCATGCACAGGCTGCAACGCCTGCTGTTCACTTCTTAGTTGGTTAATATCCCACGCTACAGGATCTGTGACTGTCTGGTTGTAAAGATTCTTGAAATTGTCAAAACCTGCATTGATCAATGTATTACCTGCCTCATTACGCCACTCATACAATTCTGATTCACTGAACGGATTGTAAGTTGAAGGGAAAAAGATCGCACCAGCACCAAATGTCGCCCATGAAGCATTACCATCAGCCCCTAATCCTGTTAAAGGTGCGCGGCTCACAAACTCTGCGCCTCCGTACCATTTTACTCCTAACCCAAGGTTTTGTTCATACTGATTGCTGGCACCAAAAAAGTCGGCACGATTATCGATAGTGTTGTAATACAAAGCAAATCGTCCATCTGCACCGTCACTGTTGTATACATAATCAAAGGTGTTTTGTGACGACCTGCTTGTATCGTCATTTAGTACCTTCCATGCATCGACCATCGCAATATATTGCGTTGCTGAATTTACAGCAGTTCTACAAGCGTCACTTTCAGGGCTGTTTTTACATACCTGATTCAACTCATTATCTAATACCTTACTTAATGCTTCTGCACGGCCCAAGACCGCTGCTTTTTGCTCGGCGCTTGAGCATGTTTGTCCAGCTAAACAGCTTTTCACTTCATCTACCGTCTTTTTCGTCAAATAGTAATCCACCCGAGCATTTCCTACCGCATTCGCATGCTGCGTGCCCTGTTGTACTGTAGCAGTACTACCCAGACCGCCCGTGCTCACCGTGGCCAGAGCTCCCCCCATCGCCTGGTCGATGCGGTTGGCCAATTGCTCGCCTACCATGCCTGCGATGACTTCTTGTGCAGCATCATTCGTGCCCTGTGTTTGCAATGTCACAGTCTCATACACTTCATGACCCAGAGTGTTGGTCATGTCTTTACCATCCGTGGCTTTGTCCACGTTGATAAAAATATTGCCGAACTCGCTATTGCCCTCTTCCAGTACTGTGCCGCCTTTCACATCAGCCAGTACCGTGTCTCTTAGGGAATCGCTGGTCGTTTCGCTGCCATCGTAAAAACGAATTTCACTTGGATCGATACCAAACTTATCTTGCGCCCATTGCCCAAGCTCAGCCTGAGCTGCCAATCGCTCATCCGGGTCGTCGCTTTTTAGTTTTTCAAGCAGCGCCAAACCTTCAGGGGTTCGGGTTAAGTCATTTTTCAGCTGCGTGATTTTGTGAGTGCTGTCCAGCGCTTCCCAGAAATTGCCTGCTTTCAGGTCTTTTTCTGACACGGCTTTAGATGCGGCGTTGTACGTATCTTCCAGTGCGTCAGTCCCATTTTCGGCCACTATGCCCCAGGCTTTGGTGTCTCCGATGCTTTCAACATTGGTTTGCCACTGCTCCAGCTGCGTACCAGGGTTGCTGATTAAATTTCCGACGCTTTCCACAGAAGTGGAACTGGCATACAGCTCTGTGCTGCTGGACTCGTCTTTGGTGACTTGCTGTGCCAGTGCAGTATCGCGGTTTAAGCCCGACAGGTCTTGCTCCGGGTTGTCCCGCACTGTAAGAGTGCCATCCCCGATTGTGGCTCTGTTGATTTGTTCTTTATCGTGGCTCGATACGCTGCCGCTGGCGGTATAGGTAGTTCCGCTTTCAGGCTGGTTAGTGCCTGTATTATCACCAGCGTTAAAGCCCACATTCAGGTAGTAGCTATCTTCCTTATCGTGGTCTTTGATGTCACTAAAGCCCAAAGTGCCGGTATCCAGCGTCAGATTGCCCAAGTCATTGCCTGCTGCATCCTGATTGGCAATCACAGCACCATCAATCTGGGTATAACCTATGGGGTCAGGTCTTGCACCTTGCCCCAATCCAATTTATTGATTCAATTTCAATGAGTTTAAAGGAAAAACAACAGAATAGACCATAAAAACATCGAACAAATCTACACCTCAAAAAGCAAAGTAAGGGGCAATCCCCCCCTTCCCCCACCCAACAATTGATATCTGGTCGGATTTCAGTTATTTCTGAACTACAGGGTTCTTCATGGGTATGTGGTTATGCTGCAAGCTACAGAAATAGCTGATCTGATTTTAAAAGGCTTTCGCCGCCATTTTGCTTTATTTCAAAAAATCACCGCATTAGCACAACAGGGGTTTGCGCAGAGAAACTGGCTGGAATTGCAACGCATCAGCTCGGAGCGGATTTCTTATTACGACTTGCGGGTGAATGAAACTCTGGCCTTGCTGCAACAAAAGCTGACAGGGGCAGAATTAAATGAGTGCCTGTGGCAACAGGTGAAGCAGCAATACCAGCAGTATCTGTTATTTCACCCTCAGGCTGAGCTGGCTGAAACCTTTTATAATTCTGTGTTTTGCCGTTTATACGAGCGTAAGTATTTTCATAATCAGAATATTTTTGTCGAGTCCACCTTAAGCAAACAACGTTTACCTGCGCCTGTGGCTTCGGTGTATGAAAGCTATTTCCCTGCCCAGTATGGTTTAAAACAAAGTATCAGAGCCATTGTCGCCAGTTTTCAGCTGCAGGCGCCCTTTGTCGATTTAGAGCGGGATATTCGCTTGTTGGTCCGCACTTTTATCGGCCAATCCAGCCATGGTCATTTTCCTGTGCATCTGGTGCGCTTTGATATTTTAAAATCGCTGTTTTTCCGCAACAAAGCGGCTTATATCGTAGGGCGAGTGGTCACGCCAGACGGCCAGCAGCCTTTTATTATTCCGCTGCTGCATGATGAGGAGCAAGGCATTTATGTCGATACGCTGATCACTGACCCACAACAAATGACCATTATTTTTGGTTTTTCCCGCGCTTATTTTATGGTGGAAATGACAGTACCTTCGGCTTTGGTGCATTTTCTAAAAGAGTTGCTACCGCATAAAACGCTAGCCGAGCTGTATTCCTCTGTGGGCCTGCACAAACAAGGCAAAACCGAGTTTTACCGTGAGCTACTCATTCATCTGGATAAATCCAGCGATCAGTTTGTCGCAGCACCAGGTATTCGCGGCATGGTGATGATGGTGTTTACTCTGCCCTCTTTTCCTTATGTGTTTAAGGTCATTCGCGATAAGTTTGCCCCTACCAAAGAATTTGGCCGCGATACCGTCAAAGCCCGTTATCTGTTGGTGAAAAAACATGACAGGGTGGGCCGTATGGCAGATACCATGGAGTATTCAGATGTTGCCTTGCCGCTTGACAGGTTCAGCCCCGAATTGCTGCAGGAGCTGCAACAAAGCATAGCGGGTTCGATGCAGATTGAAGATGACAGGGTGATTATCAAGCATTTGTATATAGAGCGCCGCATGCTGCCGCTGAACTTGTATCTGGAGCAGGCAAGCTATGAGCAAAAAGTAAAAATGATGGCCGATTATGGTCAGGCGCTAAAAGATATGATTGCCGCCAATATTTTTCCCGGCGATATGCTGCTGAAAAACTTTGGTGTAACCCGCCACGGCCGGGTGATTTTTTATGACTATGACGAAGTACAGTACCTTTTAGATGTGAATTTCCGCTTTATTCCAAAAACCGACAACTACGACGATATGTTAAGTAACGAGCCCTGGTATTCAGTCGGCCCCGGCGATGTATTCCCGGAACAAATTACCACTTATGTCACAGCACAAAACGACATTCGCCAGATGCTTATTCAGAGCCATCCTGAACTGATGGACGCCGGGTATTGGCAGCAAAAACAGCAACGCATTCGTGATGGCATAGTAGAAGATGTGTTTCCTTATCCACAAAGCCAACGCTTCCACACATTGTATCCGGCAGAGTATGCAAAAGCGGATGGCTTAAGTACAATGCCGCCGCCTGAGCAGACATAGTGTTTGCGGCAATCAAGGATTAGTCTTGTGTCTCATATCAATTCGGTGATGGCGCTGCGTGAGCGCGAGCTGCAAAAAACAGTCCGGGTCTTTAATGCCCGCGGTAGCCGTGTTATTCGCTGCCCTTTGTGTTTATTGCCTGTGCCTGACTGTATTTGTGCTGCTAAACCTAAAGCCTCAAGCCGCAGCGCTTTTTGTTTTGTTATGTATAAAGGTGAAGCCTATAAACCGACCAATACCGGCCGGTTAATTGCCGATGTGGCGCCGGAAAACTTTGCTTTTGTCTGGGACAGAACAATGCCTGATCCAGAACTTTTGGCCTTACTGAAAAACCCCAAATACGCCCCTATAGTGGTGTTTCCGCAGCAATACGCGGCAGCTGAACGTTGTATCAACGAAGTAAAAACAGGCGATAAAATCCCGCTGTTTGTCATGCTCGATGGCACCTGGCGTGAAGCGAAAAAGATGTTCAGTAAAAGCCCCTATTTAGATGACTTTCCTGTGCTGGGAATTCAACCGGAGAAGAGCTCTTTGTATCAACTGCGTGAAGCTGCGCATGATCATCAGCTTTGTACTGCAGAAGTGGGTATAGCTGTGCTGGAACTGGCCGGAGATCATCAGGCAAGTGCTGATTTAGCCACTTATTTCACCACCTTCAGACGCAACTATATTGCCGGTAAACCTCATTTAAGTTTTGATCTATAACATCGGCCAGCCAGGGCCCGGCTTCCAGCGGTAGATCATGCCCTGCCTCTGCATGGGTCAGTAAAGCAGCATTTAGCTTATGTGCCAGCGCCTGACTGCAAAGCGGCGATACCAGTTGATCGGCCAAACCAGAGACCACAAAGACAGGACAAGCAGGCCGCGCTGTCAGTTGAAAACGGCTGGCGGCCCAAAGCTGGCGCAACGCGTTGCTCCTGCTGACCGGGTGTTGGATGGCCCAGTGCTGCCACAACTCTAAAACATCAGATTGGAGTGGCGAATTCACTGTCATTTGCCAGATCAGCTCTTCGCGTTTTAATGGCCCTGCTACGACACAGAGTAATATTTTCAGATAGTTACGGGGGTGTAATCGCTGCCAAAACGGGCTTAACCCTGCACTGCTGCTATTGATTAAGGTCACAGAATTCACTTGCTCTGGTGCATTCAGCGCCCAATCCAGCGCCAGCATTCCCCCCATAGAAATAGCGACCAGATCGAAGGCTTTGCCTTGCTCCTCAGGGTAACGTTCAGCCCATTGTTGTTGCAATTGCGAGCGCAACGCCGGAATGGAGCTGGCTGATGACTGTTGATACAAGGCACCACAGCCTGGTAAATCCAAAGTCAATACAGGACGTTGTAACTTCGCACTGAGTAAAGACGGAAAGTCGTGCCAATGCCGGCTTTCACGCAATAAACCACGCAATAACAGCACAGGTTTTTGCTCCGGTTTCAATACCATAACTCCATCGCCTCCTGCCTGAGCATTCGGGGGTAAAGTGCACGTCGCCACTCCTGATGCGAGGCAGTAGCTGCAATCAGAAAATGAAACAGGGTTAAATGAGTGCGCAATACCCTTTTGACTCTGTGAGGTTTCACCGGATGGAATAAACCTAAACTGGATAACAACTGAAACGGATTTTTCCGCACCCAGTTCCAGGATCCCATCTCCAAAGTCAGGGGTAAAAACAGCGTACTGCTTTGCAACGACTCGTCATACAGATAATCCCAGACATCACCATGACATAAATAATGCAAGGATTGAGGTTCAAAGGCGTAAGCCTGATGCGGATAACAGTCAAATAACAACTGGCGCAGCCGGTATAGCTCGGCCAGATGTGGCACAGGTTTGCGGCTTTTGGCATAAGGAAACCAGATCCGGTCGACCTGCCCAAACCCTGAATGGCAGTCCAGCACCAGACTAAATGGGCTTTGAAACAGCTTTTGCCGCACCAGTTCGAACAGCACCTGACTTTCAGCTTCGGGTTGTTGTGGGTTGCCTCTGAACCAGGGTAAACGCGGTGAATAACCTTGCCCCCCCACTAAAAATGCGGCTTTCTCTTCGCAATTGACAGGGGCATTACGCATTAAATCTACGCCATTGCCATTACTTCTGCTGTGATTGGCCATACCGACGGGGTTTACCATGGGTAAAACTAAAAGATTGAGCTGACTTAACTGGTGCTGTAAACCATGATCCCACTCCAGCCGTTGCAGCACACTTTCTAAAAACGCGATCAGCACCGCTGAACCAATACGCTCCAGACCATGCACACCTCCGGTTAACAGCAGTGATGGTTTAGCTGGATCAAACTCTGCCAGCTCAATTAAATAACTGGGATAAGCATGTGTTCCAGACTGAAAACGGGCCAGCTCCGTCGCTTTTACCCTGGTGGGGAAAGTCTCTATCAGTGCTTCCAGGCGGATCAGTTCAGGTAACAGCAGGCGGGATCGTTTGCTTTGCACAGTCTCAGCCGGTGAATTGAGTTTTCAACAGCATAAAAGTTTAGGCACTGCTTGTTTGATTTTTTTTGATGAACTTTTAGTGACAACTAAGGCCTGAACAAACCCGGATAAAAGTCTGGTAATACAAACTGTTGCAGAGCATACTTTTAGTAAGCCACAGAAGGAGACAAATATGCGTTGCGCCCTAGTACTGCTGCTGGTATTACTACAAAGTGCCTGTGCTTATAGCAAAGTCGGCTCAGATGAATGGTGGTTCAACAGAATGCAGCGTGACCACAGAGCCCAGTGCAATCAGCTTCCACCTCAGGTAAAAGCTCAATGTCTGGAGCGGCAAAATGGCAGCTATGAAGATTATCTGAAACAACAAAAGGACAGGCAGCAGGACAGCAATTGAGTTCAGGCTCAGTTAGTTTTTGTCGAGCTGAACACGATAAAAATCAACCATTTCATTTTTATCCGGCACCAATACCTGACCATGCTGTGCAAATCCCAATTTCTGCAATAAAGCCTTAGACGCCAGATTGGCCGGTGACACTATGGCCGCCAGTGTTTTAAGCTCTGTGTGCTCTGCGGCATAAGCCAATACTGCGCTGGCAGCTTCATACGCATAGCCTAAACCAAAATATTGTGGCAGATAGGCATAACCTAAGTCAGTTTCGGTTAAAAAATCACGTTTTATCAGGCCACATAATCCTATAGCCTGGCCCTGCTGATTTTCTACCAGCCACATACCATAACCATGCTGTGCATAACTGGCGATAGCGCCTTGCTGCAGGTTCTTTTCGGCATCAGCCAGAGTACGAACCCCTTTGTCACCTATGTGCTGTAAAAAGCTGGGCTCGTTATATAAACGCAAAGCAAAAGCAGCATCGGCAAGCTGAAGTTCCCGTAAAGTTAAGCGGTTGGTTTTAGCAATCACCCCAGACTCCTGTGTTGATAAAAAAAGGAGCTGGTTATCAGCTCCTTTTGCAGAATAATCCAAGAGTTACTTGTTCTCTTGCTGCTGTTTTTCCAAACGTTTTTCCCAGAAAGTGGCGTTTTTAATGCCTAACTTCACAGGGTCAAAAGTCACAGGGCCACCATTCTTTTTCTGCTCTTCGTAATCACGCAGGCAGCGCATGGTTGGCTTGTACATAAAGAAAATCAGCAAAATACCCAGAACGTTCACCCAGGCCATGATGCCGACTCCCAAATCACCAATGTTCCAGATATAACCTGCGCTGTTCACTGTGCCGTAGGCGACCATAAACATTAATAACAGTTTGAAAACAAGACTTGGCAACTTGTTGTTAAATATACGATTTAAGTAGGCGACGTTAGTTTCAGTGATGTAGTAATAGGCCAGAATTGTAGTAAAAGCGAAGAAGAAGATCGCAAGCCCGGCAAACACCTGACCAAACTGACCAAACACACTTAATAAAGCTAACTGAGTAAAGGCTGGAGAGGCAACCTCGGTCGCTGCATCAATATTCTGCACTATCATAGTGCCTGTGCCAGCAACAGCATTAAAGTCTTCGGTTTGCACGTTGTATTGCTGGGTGATCAGGATCATTAAAGCTGTTGCGGTACAGACAAATAAAGTGTCTACATACACAGAAAAAGCCTGCACTAAACCTTGCTGAGCCGGGTGTTCAACTTCTGCAGCGGCCGCCGCATGCGGACCTGTGCCCTGGCCTGCTTCATTGGAATAAATACCACGCTTCACCCCCCAGCCTATAGCTGCACCAAAACCAGCCTGAGCCGTAAAAGCATCAGTGAAAATCAGGCTGAAAATAGCTGGTACTTTATCAAGATTTAAAAACACAACGATCAAAGCAAGAATGATGTAACCCAAAGCCATAAACGGCACCACGATTTGGGTAAAGTTTGCGATACGTTTAATACCGCCAAAAATGATGAAGGCCAAAATAATCAGAATAAAAGCCAGGCCAATCAGTTTGTTACTACCCACTTCACCAAAGCTGGTCACCACAGCTGTGCCTTCACCAAAAACCTGGGTGATCGCATTACCAACGGCATTGGCTTGCACGCCGGGTAAAAAGATACCGCAGCCAACAATGGCAGAAATAGCAAACAGAATACCTAACCAGCGCCAGCCCAGACAACGCTCAAAATAATAAGCTGGACCACCGCGGTATTGACCATTTTCTTCGACTTTATAAATTTGGCCTAAGGTCGATTCAACATAAGCGGTGCTGGCACCTAAAAAGGCCACTACCCACATCCAAAACACAGCACCTGGTCCGCCAAAACCTATAGCAGCGGCAACACCAGCGATGTTACCTACCCCAACCCGGCCGGATAAAGACACAGCCAAAGCCTGAAATGACGAGATACCTTTTTCGGATTCACTGTTATTGAGCATCAGTTTGCACATTTCTTTGAAATGACGCACCTGAGCAAAACGGGTGAGTAGAGAGTAAAACAACCCTGCACCAAGACAGAGGTAAATCAGCGCCGGGCTCCAGACTATGCTGTTTAGCGTACTAATAAAGCCTTCCATTTCCCTTCCTTATAATTATTCTGAACTTAATTTTTTCAAACGTCGCTAATTTGCCATATCAAAAGCAGAATAGCTACGCAGCCGGATAATTTGCCTGACTTCTGCGTTAAGTCGCGTCATGACAGCAAGATCCGGCACTTAGTGCACGCGGCTACCATAACGCAGCTATCAAAGGACTACTATTGTTATTTTTTCACTCGTCACTGACAACAAAACCAGAGATTAAAAAGTAATTCAGCTCAAAACCCGTTGGTCACACCTTTGCGTCCAGTGAACCATTGCACTGGTCGATTTCGGTAAGTCTTTGGTTATACTGGCTACATCAACCCTGACAGGAATAACCCGGTGTTTAATTCTGAACTCAAGCCTTTACTGCGCTACCACTGCCTGTTCTGGAGCATTATTTTCACCCTAAGTGTGTTGAGCTGGTGTCTGGATTATCTGCTGTGGGACAAAGCTGAAGCGTTGCAGTATTTAGCCATCAGTTTTGTCAGTGACGCTGCAGCTATGCTGGTGACAGGGGCTTTGCTGATCTGGTCTCAGTACAAAATTAATCAGCATAATTTTGCGGTCTGGCACTTAGTTCTGGCTGCTTTGTTATTAACTTGTATCTACGTACCTGCGGAAAATGCTTTTTGGCTGATCCCGATGAAAGAAGACAAATTTGATCCGCGTTTTTTATTAAGTAACCTCGACAGCAATACACTGGCATTTTTTGTCTGGACCGCACTTTATCTGGCTTATATTCTGAACCAGCAACGTCATTTCCGCCTTGCAGAATCCGCACGTTTAAGTCAGAAAATACAACAACTTGAATTGCAGGCCTTGCGCCATCAACTCAATCCACACTTTACTTTTAACGCCTTAAACTCGGTCTGTGCGCTGATTGAAGCCGAACGATTTGATGACGCTGAGCTGATGTCAGAACAACTGGCATCCTTTTTACGCTATTCCTTAAGCAGCTCACCCGATAGTCTGGTAAAACTGGCCGACGAGCTTGCCGCTATAGAAGCCTATCTGGCCTTACAAAAAACTCGCTTCGGCAACAAACTCAAAGTCGACTGGAGGATTGATCAGAATGTGCGTCAACATCTGATCCCCGCCCTGCTACTGCAACCGCTGGTTGAAAACGCTATTAAATATGCCGTCGCCACCCAGCAACAAGGGGCCACTATTACCATTGCCGGACAGCAACAGGATGGCCAACTTTGTCTGCAAGTAGAAGATGATGGCCCCGGTGAGCGGGCTGTTAAACAACTGGGGCAAAGTTCAGGCGTGGGTTTAACCAATATTCAGAACCGTTTAAGTCAACACTTTGGCACGGCAGCAAGTCTGGTGGTGCAGGCCAGACAACAGGGATTTCTGGTGTCCATTCAACTGCCTCTGCAAGGAGTGGCGACATGAATGCGACTGTCAATTTTGAGGTGAATAAAGAAAGGTTCTGGTACTGGCATTTAGTATTCTGGTTAAGCTATCTGCTGATCAAATTTATCCATCTGGCGGTGTTGGTTCCACTGGATGACAGAGACGTTTTCCCTTATCTGGTGATTTACTTCCTGATCAGCACAGTGAACTTTATCGTCACAGGTTACCTAGGGCAAAAAGAGCTGGCGAGGAATATCAGTAGTAAACAGCAAGCCGTGCGGCTGGCGCGTTGGCTTATTCCACTCTGGCTGCTGTTAACTCCTGTGCGCCAGTATCTGATGATGAATTATGCCCTGATGCCCTCTGAAACTGATTCGATATTGCAGTACGCTTTGGCTTTTAATCTGGTGTTATTGCCCATCGCAGGCTGGTTTGCACTGTTTTTAGTCTACAAAGCCAACCTGTTTAACAGAGCGGAATTCCGGCAGCAGCAGGAGCTGGCTCGCCAGGCCCGCATTGCACGCTTAAAAGTACTAAGGTATCAGCTGAACCCTCATTTTATGTTTAATACACTAAATGCTCTGAACTCTTTGATAGTGCAACACAAAGGTCTGGACGCTGAAAATCTGATCCTGCAACTGTCCAGCTTTCTGCGCCATTCGCTAAAAAATCATACGGAGCATTTAATACCGTTAAAAGAAGAGCTGGACGCTTTGGCTGCTTATCTGGCCATTCAACAAGTTCGTTTTGGTGAGCGTTTGGAGATTAACTGGCAATTAGATGAGCAAGCCTTGCAGCAAAAAGTGCCACCTTTACTACTGCAACCTTTGGCTGAGAACGCTATTAAATATGCCGTATCTGAGCTAAAAGGCCATGCCAGTATAGATATAGAGGTTAGCCAACAGGCATCGGCTTTAGTGTTAAAACTGTCAGACAATGGCCCCGGAACTCAGCTCGCTGCAGGTTGGCCACAACAGGCAAGTTTTGGCAGTCTGCATAATCTGGCTGAACGCCTGAGCTTACTGTTTCATGGCAAAGCCAGCTTAAGTTTCCACCAGGAACAGCATAAATTTACCGGACAAATTTCTTTACCTTTGGAGTTACTGCATGCAGCAGATTAAAACTGTCATAGCCGACGATGAGCCGTTAGCCATCAGTAATTTAAAAGCCAAGCTGGCAACTTATCCGAATATTCAGATCGAGGCTTGTTTTGATAACGGTGACGAGGTTCTGGCTTATTTACAGCACAACACTGTCGATCTGGTGTTTTTGGATATTCAGATGCCGGGAATTAAAGGTATTGAGGTGCTAAAGCAGCTGAATAAATCCTCAGCCATGGCAGCGCCGTTGATTATTCTGGTGACCGCCTATGACAATTATGCTTTTTCAGCCTACGAGCACTTTGCGTTTGATTACCTGCTCAAACCTGTATCACGCCAACGCCTGGCTCAAACCCTGCTGGACGCCAAAACAGCTCTGGACAAACAACAGGACCTGCCTGTTCCCGCAGCCCAAAGCAAACTCACTTTTAAAACCGGCGCTTCAACATTACTGCTCGATGATATTGATATTCTGATGATTGAAGCAGCGGGCAACTATATGTGTGTCTACACCTTAGGTGAAAACCTGATTATCCGCGAGACGATAAAAGAGCTGATGCAGCGCCTGCCGGCGCAATTTGCTCAGGTGCATCGCTCCACCATAGTGAATTTGCACCATGTACACAAAGTGCAGCCTCATAATAACGACTATCAGTTATTACTTTCCAATGGCCAGACGGTGGCAGCGTCCAGACGTTTTAAAGCCGATTGGTCATCTCAACTACTACCAACAAAGTAGCCTGTTTCTGATGGCAGAAAGCCCGGAAAAGTGAAAAACTGCCGGGCTTTTTTTGTATCTTTTTTACGCAAAAACCACCCTAAAGTAAGCCCTGTCTTCTGGTCACTTTTGCTGCACCTCTTGTCACATACAGCAGGAGAAATAAAGCGTTGGACGCCAAAATACAGGGGTGGCAAAAGCCATATATCACTACAGAGGGCTATCAAATGAACACCAAACTCATCTTTGCTATAGCAACGTTAACTTTATCCACCACAGCCAGTGCTCAGAATTCTATGGATCTGCAGATCAAGAATATCTTGATTGAAACCTGCACCCATGCTCAGAATAACGACCGCCTCAGCCTGAATAAAACGCTCAATGCCAATCGCTTATCTAAACAAAACGCTGTAGATAAAGTCGTCTGTGATGGCAAAACCTTAGTCAACTTCGCCCGAAGCGCAAACGCAAAAAAAGTGGTCACCATGCTGGAACCCTACGAACAACGCTCAAAAGGCAAAGTCTCTATTTCTGATATCGTTGCCCCCTAATCAATACATAGAAGGACTCATGCTTTGAATGGTGACACGCGGCGCTGCCTTGGTCAGTCCGTTCAGTTATAGACTGAACGGACTGACCAATTTGACTATGGCCTTCTCCCCCATCCGGCTTTATCAAACCATGGGGTAACACTATTGTGATGCAGAGAAAATGTAATTTGCTTCTAAGCCGTTATATTTGGAGTTTTGTACTGTGCGTATCACCTTCATAGTCTGTTTTAACAAAGCTCATTTAGCCACAGACTATTGTTTCCTCACCCAAATGGTAAATATTGTTGATTGCAACATAAGCCCCTGAAACTATTCCGGAAACCGGAAAGAGGATCAAGCCGCTGACAGAGTAGTAGCTATTCGTATCCTTGCTGGCGTCTATTACTTTTAGAGTTTTCCGGTCACAGGAGATCTCACACTTATTAACATAAGTTGGGGCTTTTTCGGTATCACCATACAACCGCTGATAAGGGTTAAGCCACTGATCACAGGCAACAACAAGTAGTTCAGACACACACGCATTTCACCGTCAGGCTTCAACTGAATACGTTTTATGAAACATTATTGTTAAAACAACGTAATTACAATAGAAAAGCGCAATAAAAAAGGCAGCCTCGCGGCTGCCAATGTCAGTGTAACCCGACCACGTAAATCAAATTTCTCTTCGTACTTGAAGTTGCAGCGTTGTTGACTGCAACATCAATTACTTTGAGTAGCTTCCCGTCTTTCAGCAATTACTTAGCCATAAACCAGAGGTTAGGAGAACTGATTCATGGTGTTGTCTTTCCCTGAAGCCTTCAGCGCAGCTTCTCCAGAGAAATACTCTTTGTGATCATCACCAATGTCAGATCCAGACATATTCTGGTGCTTAACACAGGCGATGCCCTGACGAATTTCTTTGCGTTGTACGCCAGCCACATAACCCAACATACCTGCAGCACCGAAGTACTCTTTCGCCAGATTGTCAGTCGACAAGGCCGCTGTGTGGTAAGTCGGTAAAGTGATCAGGTGATGGAAAATACCTGCTTCACGTGCCGCATCCGCCTGGAAGGTCTGAATACGGTTGTCAGCTTCCTGCGCCAGCTCTGTCGTGTCGTAATCGGCACTCATCAGCTTGGCTCTGTCATACGCAGAGACATCTTTACCTGCTGTTTTCCATGCATCAAACACTTGCTGACGGAAGTTCAGTGTCCAGTTAAAGGATGGGCTGTTGTTG
Source organism: Rheinheimera sp. KL1 (assembly GCF_001275035.1). Classification (NCBI taxonomy): domain Bacteria; kingdom Pseudomonadati; phylum Pseudomonadota; class Gammaproteobacteria; order Chromatiales; family Chromatiaceae; genus Rheinheimera; species Rheinheimera sp. KL1. The sequence goes on along the minus strand of NZ_LAMX01000026.1, from coordinate 200,638 downwards.
TACACCAGCTTGGCATTAGGTACGACTTCACGAATACGATTGACCATTTCAGCGATTTGGCCGACATGAGGTTTCTCGGTTTCAATCCACAATAAATCAGCACCGTGTTGCAAAGAGGTAATGCAGTCCAGTACCACACGATCCACTCCGCTACCTGCTTTAAACTGGAACAAACCACTTTGCAGACGTTTTGGTTTTAACAGCTTGCCATTGGCTTTCACCACCACATCGCCGTTTTGGATATCAGAGGCGCTTTGAATGTAATCCCCGTCTAAAAAGCTGTTGTATAAATCGCCCAGATCACCAGGCTCGTTGGTCACTGCAATTTGCTTGGTTAAACCAGCTCCTAAGGAATCTGTGCGGGCGACAATAATGCCGTTTTCGATGCCTAGTTCTAAAAAGGCGTAACGCACCGCATTAATTTTGGCCAGGAAATCGGCGTGGGGCACTGTGACTTTACCGTCCTGGTGACCACATTGTTTTTCATCCGACACCTGATTTTCAATCTGAATGGCGCAGGCACCGGCTTCGATCATTTTTTTTGCCAGTAAATAAGTAGCTTCGGCATTACCAAAACCCGCATCTATGTCGGCAATAATAGGCACGACATGAGTTTCGAAGTTATCGATTTTTGCCAGTACTTCGGCCGCTTTGGCTTGATCATCTTTAGCACGGGCGTCATCCAACTCACGGAATAAACCACCCAACTCGCGGGCATCGGCTTGCTTTAAGAAGGTATACAACTCTTCGATTAACGCAGGCACAGCGGTTTTTTCGTGCATAGATTGATCAGGCTGAGGACCAAACTCAGAGCGCAGCGCGGCAATCATCCAGCCTGATAAATACAGGTATTTACCTTTGGTCGTGCCGAAATGTTTCTTGATAGCGATCAGTTTTTGTTGACCGATAAAGCCATGCCAGCAGCCTAAAGACTGAGTGTACTGGCTGCTGTCTGCATCATAAGCTGCCATATCTGCGCGCATAATGTCGGCGGTGTACTGCGCTATGTCTAAACCTGTTTTAAAACGGTTTTGCAGCTGCATCCGGGCTGCAGACTCGGCATTGATAGCGGCCCAGCCTGTTCCTTGTGCTTTGCAGCTTTGTTCCAGTTGTTGAATCGTCTGTTGATAAGCTGACATGGTGCATCCTCTGTGGTGTTGTCTTTTGTTTGACCGGCATTTAGTAGTTGCCGCTGTTGACATCCACTATAGGTTTCAATATTCGAATTCATGTAGCTGATTTTTTTGATTCCCGTCATTCATTGTGTGAATATACAAAGCATCAAATTGACAGCAAATAACCATAAAGAAGTGAAAGCAGATGAATATCAGTAAAATTGACCTGAATTTGTTGGTGTATCTGGATGTATTGCTGCGGGAAAAAAATGTCACCCGTGCAGCCAATCGGCTGAATATCACGCAGCCTGCCATGAGTAATGGCCTAAAACGATTGAGGGATTTGCTGAACGACCCTATTCTGGTGCGTACCTCAGACGGTATGGTGCCTACCGAACGCGCCAAGGAATTGGCACCTGTGGTACGGGGAATTTTGCTTACCCTGGAAGAAACCTTACAACCGAATAAAGATTTTGAACCAGAGCACAGCCACAGAGTATTTCGTATTATGGCCAGTGATTATGCGGCCTCCACTCTTATTCCGGCGCTGCTGAAAAAACTACGGGCCCAGGCGCCAGCTACATCGCTGGATATTATGACGCCGTCCGACGTGACCTTTCATGATGTTGAAAATGGCAAAGTGGATATGGCGATTAACCGCTTTGATCAATTACCCCAGTCATTTCATCAAAAAACCATTTGGCGCGACAGTTTTGCCTGTCTGGTCAATAGCTTAAACCCAATTCTTGGTAATTTTAACTTAGACTCTTACTTAAAGGCCCAACATATCTGGGTCAGTAAAACTGGTTTTGGTGTCGGTGTAGGTATGGATCCGGCTGATGTGCAAAAACTCGGTTGGGTGGATGAAGCTTTAGCCAAGTTTGGCAAACAGCGTAATATCAGTGTATTTACCCGAAACTATCATGTGGCTATGCATTTGGCGGTGGAAACCGATTTGATTGCAACTTTACCTTTGCGGGCTGCGCTTTTGTATCAGAATGACGCGACGATGAAAGTGCTTGATCCGCCTTTTCCTATTCCATCCATTGAGCTGAAAATGATCTGGAGTCCGTTATTGCATCAGGATGCCAGTCATATCTGGTTACGGCGGTTAATCACAGAAGTAGCAGACGAGCTGCATTTGTAACTCAGGAAACTATGGGTCAAAGCCACTGGCTCTGACCCATAGTGATCAAGCAGTTAGCAATTCATAAGCAGGTAAGGTCAGGAAATCGACCAATTGATCCGCTGTGGTAATTTGCAACAGCAGAGCCTGAGCACGCTCAAACTGTTGCTGTTGCCACAACTCTTCGCCTACTTCTTCGCGCACTACAGCAGCTTCCTGCTGCAACATCTGCGCAAATAGCTCTTTGGTGACCAACTGGCCGTTATTCAAAGTCTTGCCGTGTTTAATCCACTGCCAAATCGAGGTACGACAGATTTCTGCTGTGGCCGCATCTTCCATCAGACCATAAATAGGCACACAGCCCTTGCCACTGATCCAGGCCGCTATGTATTGCAAAGCCACGCGGATATTGATGCGCATGCCTGCTTCGGTGCGCTCACCAGCGCTTGGCGCCAATAAATCGGCGGCAGTGACAGGCGCATCTTCAGAGCGGCTGATATGCAGCTGATTAGTTCTGCCATCTTTCAGGTAGTTGTTAAATACCCTATTGGCCGTCGCGGCTAAACCAGGATGTGCTACCCAGGTACCGTCATGGCCATTGCTGGCTTCACGTTCTTTATCCGCCGTAACTTTAGTTAAGATCGCTTCATTGGCGACAGGATCTTTGGCTGGGATAAAAGCCGCCATGCCGCCCATCGCCAAAGCGCCACGTTGATGGCAGGTTTTGATCAGTAACTTTGAGTAAGCCGACAAAAACGGCTGATCCATAGTCACCACCTGACGGTCTGGTAAAACACGGTCAGCATGGTTCTTTAAGGTTTTGATATAGCTGAAAATATAGTCCCAACGGCCACAGTTCAGCGCCACTATATGCTCACGCAGTGCATGCAGAATTTCTTCCATCTCAAACACTGCTGGCAAGGTTTCAATCAATACAGTAGCGCGAATGGCGCCCACTGGCTGATTAAACTTAGTTTGGGTAAAGCGGAACACTGAGTCCCACCAGGCGGCTTCTTTGTAACTTTGTAGTTTGGGCAAGTAATAATACACACCTGAGCCCTTGGCTAAACGAGTTTGGTAGTTATGGAAAAAGTACAAGGCAAAGTCCACCAGTGAACCAGGAACTGCCTCGCCATCCACTTCTAAATGTTTCTCCCACAGATGTAAACCCCGCACCCGGGCTATTAACAAGGCCTGTTTGTCGCGCAGCGCATATTGTTTACCGGACTGGGGATCGCTGTAGCTGATGCTGCCTAAATTGGCATCACGTAAGTTGATCTGACCTTCTATCACGCCATCCCAGCTCGGCGCTTGCGAGTCTTCAAAGTCGGCCATAAAGACTTTTACATCAGCATTTAAGGCGTTAATGATCATTTTTCGATCGACTGGACCCGTAATTTCTACTCTTCTGTCCTGCAAATCAGCCGGAATAGCTGCTATTTTCCAGTCGCCAGAGCGAATATCCGCAGTTTCAGCCCGAAAATCCGGCAAAGCGCCAGCGTCATAACGCGCCTGTTCAACAGTGCGTTGCTGCAGTAATAGCTTTAAAGGCGCGCGAAACTCGCGGGTAAGTTCAACAACCAGACGGCAAGCCTCTGGCGTTAATATGCTTTGAAATTCAGCCGGCAGGCGGCCTTTGATCTCTAATCCTGCAATGTTGCTGCTTGTCATTCTGGTGATCCTTGTCTGTAGCAATAGGAGTTCCCCTCACTATAAGCCGAACCCAGCCCGATCCCCACCATTTCAGCTATCAATAGGCTATATGCCAGACATTCAGCAAACTTATACAAATTAGAGCATTAATTCTAATTTATTGGCACGCCTTATGCTTTATACCCTGCGCAGCCAACTTATTTGAGCTGCGGAGTCAAAAGTTTGTCGGAGGTCATTAATGGAAGTTTTAATTTTAGTATTAGCCGTGTTGGTTGTGGTGGCAGCTTTTTTAGCCAGCCGTTTTATGAGCCATGGCAATCCTTTTCCATTTAGTAAGAAAAGCAGTCTTTTTACTCAGGTCGAGCGTTCTTACCTGAACATGCTGGAGCAGGCAGTCAAAGGAAAGTACAAAGTGATGAACAGAGTGAAAATGGCTGACATTCTTGAATTAAAAAGCAATGTAGATGCCAAATCACGAATCGCAGCGTCGGTTAAACTCAATGCCAAGTATCTGGATTTTGTTCTGTGCGATCCGACGGATATGAGCATTGTTGCTGTGGTTGATCTGGTCAACAACACAAGTAAAGACGGCCATAAAGCTGTACCGGACTGGTTTGTCAGTGGTGCTTTTGAAGCCGCAGGCATTCCTTATGTACGGATGAAAATCAAAACTGGCTATACTATCGCTGACATTCAACAAGGTTTAGCTGCTAAAATTGGGCAACATACGTTAAAGCCAGAGCCTTTGTTAAAAGGTACAGTGAAGAAAAGCCCTACCCGGCCGATACGCCCACTGGAACCAGCGGTTCAGACCAATGCTTTACCCAGCATCATTCCGGAACGCAGCATTCGTTCTCAGTCCACGGCTATGATTCATTAGCAGATCTGCTACTTATTTATGAACTATTAGAAAATAGTTCAACAACTTCAGGCATTTGGAACATAAGTCACTCCGCACGCCTAAAGACCGAAGCCGCTCGCTGCAACGAGCGGCTTCACTTTTTTCCAGATCCTGAAAATAATTCTAAAGTCCGCGATCCTTTTGCCGATATGATGGTTGGAAATATGGCATGGGAGTGACTATGACACAATCCGTAGGCTCAGCTGCAGTTAGCCAGAGCTATGAACTGTTGGGTGCCAGTCTGGCAAAAACCCAGCAAAAACAGGAAGGGAGACAAACCTTGCAGTTGCTGGAAAGCGCTGTAAATTCGTCTTCGGCATTGCAGTCGCCAAGTCCGGTTCCTGTCGGCAACCTGGGTCAGAATATTGACATCTCGGTATAAGTAAAAAAGGGCTAACACAAGTTAGCCCTTTTTATTTTCGAAGGACACATGATTAGTCCCACTCTTGTGCTGTGGGTAAAGCTGCAAAAGCACCAAATTTCTGACAGGTTAACGACCCCGCCTTTGTAGCTTTTTCAATCATTTGCTGCTGGGCGCTTCGATCAGACAACAACTCAGCAAAGCTCGTCCCTTGGGTTAACTGCTGTGCTATCTGATGTAACCAGGCTCCAACAAAAGCATCACCTGCCGCTGTAGTATCCACGACAGATACAGAGGTCACTGGTACAGAAAACGAGTCCGCTTTGCTATAACTTTGTACTTGTGCTGCACCAGCTGTGACCACCAGCCAGGCGGGTCTGAAAGCAAGAATATGCTGCAACCAACTTGCTGAGCTTTGACCATCTGCAAGATAATCCAGCTCGTCTTCACTGAGTTTGACCAAATCGGCCATTTCCAGTAACTGGATCACTAACTCTCTGCTGGCTTTGCCTTCACTCCATAAGTTATGACGTAAATTAGCATCCACTGACACTAACCAGCCCTGTTGCTGCGCAAGCCTTACTAAAGCAAAACTGGTTTGAGCTATCTCAGGCTCAGTTAAGCTATTGGAACATAAGTGCAAAATACCTTTTTGTTGCCAAAGCTCAGTCGGACAATGCTCCGCTTTATACAGCAGATCAGCAGCAGGTGGCCGGTAAAAAGAGAAACTGCGGTCGCCCTCTTCATTCAGCGCGACAAAAGCAAGAGCGGTTTTCGCATCCAGCGTTTGACGTACTGCGCTGCAATCAACACCGTAACTTTTTAATTCCTGCAGTAAAAAATCACCAAACATGTCTTTACCCAACATGCCAATAAACTTGCTCTGTCCACCTAAACGGGCAACAGCCACGGCCACATTGGCAGGAGCACCACCGGCAAAACGCTGAAACAGCCCAGGCTGTGTTTTGTCCTGCAGAAAATCAATCAACACCTCACCAAAACAGCAGACCGGAGTCGGATTCATTTATTGTATTCTCCTGAAGTGAGATGCTAAAACCAGCACCAGAACTAAAACGTTTCAGATTCACTTTAGCGAATTGAAGGCCAGCTGTAAATATTCAGCGTATTATTTAAACATTTCATCATTAAAAGCCTTGCCAAAATAGAGAAAATGAAGTTCTATTAAGCACAGTATAGTGCAGGCACGGATCGGGGCAGATGCAGAAAACCACAACACAGTTACTGGAAAATCTAGAACTGTTAGGCGTAGAAAGCCAAAAAACACTTAAACGATTAAGTTCATCTTTAAAAACTACAGCAAAAGACAGTTGGAACGAGCTGCAGCTAAGGCTGGAGCAACAGTTACCCGTTCTGCTTGAGCTGTATTTGAGTTTGTATGGCGATCATTATGACTGCTATTACCATTTGGAACAGTTGCTAAAAATACTGGCAAAAAGTTCTGCTCAGCGCCCAGCTTATTTACGTCAGCAAGATGATAAGCCACAAGACTGGCACAAAACTCCCGATGCTTTGGGAGCAGCCTGTTATGTCGACCTGTTTGCCAAAGACTTTCAGGGCCTGGCACAGCGCATTCCCTACTTAAAACAAAGTGGTATTAATTATCTGCACCTGATGCCATTGTTTAAAGCACCAGAGCCGAACAGCGATGGTGGTTATGCCGTCTCTGATTATCGCAGCACAATGCCGCAACTAGGCTCCATGCAACAGCTTGCCGATTTAATGCAGCAGTTGCATCAACAAGGTATTAAGCCGGTGCTGGATTTTGTGTTTAACCACACCTCCGACGAACACCGCTGGGCGGAAAAAGCCAAAGCAGGTGATGCCGAATACCGTGATTTCTATTTTTTTCTGACTGAACAAGAGCGTGACCAGTTTGCGCCCAGCCTGCGCGAGATTTTCCCAGAAATTCGTCGTGGCTGTTTTACTCAGGACAACACTTCAGGTTTATGGATCTGGACCACCTTTAACAGCTTCCAGTGGGACTTAAATTATGCCAATCCGGCTGTCTTTAATGCCATGGCAGAAGAAATGTTGTTTTTGGCCAATCAGGGCGCTTCGGTGCTGCGTTTAGATGCTTTAGCTTTCGTCTGGAAACAAGCAGGAACCAACTGCGAAAACCTGCCCAAGGCGCACACTTTAATCAAAGCCTTTAATGCGGTAGCCCGCATCGCGGCTCCGGCTTTGCAGTTTAAATCAGAAGCTATAGTGCACCCGGATGAAGTGGTGAAATACATAGCGCCGGAAGAATGCCAGTTATCCTATAACCCGCTGTTGATGGCATTACTGTGGGAAAGTTTAGCCACCCGTAAAACCAGTTTATTGACCGAGTCCTTGCGTAAGCGTTTTGCCATCAACCCCCACTGCAGCTGGGTCAATTACATCCGTTGCCATGACGATATTGGTTGGACTTTTGATGACAACATTGCCTGGCAACTGGGCATGAATCCGGACCATCACCGTCAGTTCTTAAATCAGTTTTATACCGGGCAGTTTGAAGGCAGTTTTGCCTCTGGCGTGCCCTTTCAGCAAAACCCTGTGACAGGCGATTGCCGTGTAGCGGGTATGTTGGCGTCTTTGGCTGGGGTAGAAAAAGCCGAAATCGACAAAAATCCAACACATCTGCAGCACGCACTACAGCGGATTTATCTACTCAATGCTGTCATATTAAGTATTGGCGGTTTGCCGCTGCTCTATATGGGTGACGAGCTGGGTTTAAAAAATGATTACAGCTATGTGCTGGACCCTGCGAAAAAAGACGACAGCCGCTGGGTCAACCGAGTGGCAGTGACAGATAAACAATTAGCGCAGGCGACTAACACCGATACCTTATCTGGCCAGATTTATCAGCAATTGCAGCAGTTGATCCAAACCAGAGCCTTATTGCCTGTCTTAGGTTCAGGCACGACAGAGATTTTGCAGGATAACAATCCACATTTGTTTTTATACCAACGCCAACTGGACGGCAAACGTCTGGTGGCTGTAGTGAACTTCTCTGAACATCCACAGCACTGTGATTCTTTATCAGGCCAATTATGGTTCGACGAACTGACAGCTCAGAAACTGCCATCTGGACCCTTACAACTTTTACCTTATCAGGTGCTGTGGTTAACTCCGGCACTTTGATAGCCTCTTCCCTGATAACACCAGGTGGTGGATAGCCCTGGTGTTTGACTTTAGAAGCCCCTGCAAAGGGGCTATTTTTTAAAGAATAGACAAGCGTAGCAGTCCGACACTGTATTGACCTTACTTTATCCATCAAGAATCCGCCAACTAACGCATTTAGCATTGATCTGTAAGCCAAAATAAAGCACCCTGAAATCGCTTTCAATACCATTAAAAAGGACAGGGTTATGCTTTTTTAAAGAAAAAACTAACAAAAACTGCGCAAATACTGAGTCTGGTTTTAGCCAGCACTGCTGCTGGTTTCAGCTATGCCGATACAACAGCAGTTGCAGGGACAACACCTCAATTGAGTGTGCAGTTGTGGTCAGTCAAAGACGCGATGCAGGCCGACTTTGAAGGCACGCTCACTAAACTTGCCGCTATGGGTTTTGATGGAGTTGAGTTTGCCGGATTTTTTGGCAACTACGCCAATGACCCTGCTGGTTTAAAAGCATTTTTAGATAAACTTGGTTTAAAAGCTTCAGGTGCTCATGTGCCTTTTGAGAAACTTAGCCCAGAGCAACTTGAAGCGACTGTCGCTTTTTATAAAGCGATAGACTGCCATTATTTAATTATTCCAATGGATCAGCGTGCTTTTACCGTTGAAGGTGCAAAAGCCGTAGCCGCTGATTTAGCCGCAGTACAAGAAAAACTGACCCCTTTAGGTATGCAGGTCGGTTATCACAACCACAAACCAGAAATGCTGGGCGAAATGGGCAAAACCCCATGGGATGTGATAGGTAAAAATACCAACAGCAAAGTGATATTGCAGCAAGATGTCGGCTGGACTGAAGTGGCGGGCAAAGATCCGGTCGATTTTGTTAGAGCTTATCCGGGCCGCACTATTACCACGCACTACAAAGCGTCGGCGCCAGAGCCTGGCAATACTGAAAATCCTATTCTTGGTAAAGACACCACCGACTGGAAAGCCTTGATCAGCGCCAATAAAACCATAGGCGGCACCCAATGGTTAGTGGTAGAACAGGAATCTTACCCTGCCGGTATGACCCCGATGCAAAGTGTGGAAGCCTCGCTCAAAGGCTTACAGGCTATTATCGCCGAGATGAAGTAAAACAACAGATAACAAAAAGGCTGGTATCCACACCAGCCTTTTTGCACTAGAGACAGTATTAATCCAGCTTACGCACCCATATATTGCGGAAACTGACGCTGTCGCCGTGATCCTGTAATTTCAGTGGTAGGCAGCCGTGCGCTTTCACTTGAGGTGCACCTATCCATTCCGTAGTGCCAGCAATTTCAGTATGGTTTTGCAACAACACACCATTATGCAGCACAGTGACATAACCTGGCGACAAGCGCTTTTCACCGTCAAAACGTGGCGCTTTGTAGATGATGTCGTATTCTTGCCACTCCCCTGTCGGACGGGTTGCGTTCGCCAGCGGAATAGTTTGTTTATAAACTGAACCTGCCTGACCATTTGGATAGGTCTTATTTTGGTACGAATCTAAAATCTGGATTTCGTACATTTCCTGTAAAAAGATGCCGCTGTTGTTACGCAACTGGCCTTCTTTATCCATCCGATCTTTACCAACACGCCATTCCAGATGCAGCTGAATGTCGCAAAACGACTCTTTACTGCGGATATCGCCCGTGCCAGGTTTGACCGTCAGTACACCATCTTTCATAGTCCACTGCGCTTCGGCGCCCGTATTCACCGACGTCCACTGAGACAGATTGTGATCCAATAGCTGTATCGCATCTGAAGGCGCCTGTCCTTTGACTGCAGTTACCACTGGCGGTACCGGAGTCCAGACCTCAGTCTTAGCTGCTAAGGCATGACGCTCTGCGTCGGTTAATGTGCTGATATCAGTAGCGGCCAGAGCTGCAGCGCTGAATGACAGCGCAACGCCAATCCATACATAGTTCATTATAAATACCTTAAAAAAGGCGGACTGAGCCGCCTGTTAATGAAAATAGCCAGCTTAGGTGGCCCAGGCCTTATCACCTTTTTTATAAGGAAGATCGCCGTCGTATTTACCCGGCACCGCTACGTAACGCAGTGCTTCAGTGCCCCCCACCTGTGAGGTGAAAAAAGTGAATAAACTCAGCTGTTTTAATAAAGTGAAGTAATGCAATTCGCCCTTACGATCAGACGACTTGGAGCTGGCCAGAGAACTGCTACCTTCCAGACCACTGGTGCCGCCTTTTTTGGCTTCCTGGTCCAGCTGACTCAACAGCGCTAGCCTCTGTTCAGGTTTAAGCGCCATAAAATCTTGCTTAAACTGCTGTTTACTTAAGCTTTTGATGTGCTTTAAACCGGCAAAAAATAAGGTCTGATGTTCCAAGCTATAGCAGTCATTGACCAGCACGGCCATCACAGCACCACAACCTGCCGCTTTCGCACCAGGGCTGCTGGTTTGCGGCAGAATGGTGTCGGCAATTTCATCCAGCATCGCCACGTCGTCAGCGGTATACAGGGTTTTACCGGCATCCGGTGACTTCATGCCTGCCGCCCAGAGTTCTCCGCCCACCATGGCCATCCCTGTGGCCGCAGCAATCATCTTTAACAGGTCACGTCTGTTCATCTTACAGCTCCCCTTTTTTCAGCTGCTCAACCGCGAAATTGGCGGCCCGTGCTGTTAGTGCCATATAGGTCAGTGACGGATTGACGCAGGATGCGGAGGTCATACAAGCACCATCGGTCACAAACACATTAGGTGCATCCCACACCTGATTATTCCCGTTCAGAACTGAGGTTTTCGGATCACGCCCCATCCGGGCTGTGCCCATTTCATGAATGCCCATACCCGGACCATAGTCTCCGGCATAACCCTGCACATTTTTCACGCCTGCGGCTTGCAGAATATCAATAGCGTCCTGCTTCATGTCTTCACGCATTTTCAGTTCATTGGCTTTGAGCTCGACATCCATCGCCAGCACAGGCAAACCCCATTTATCTTTGCGGTTTTTGTCGAGGAAAATACGGTTGCTGTGATCAGGCAGAATTTCACCAAAGCCGCCCATACCTATACTCCATGGACCAGGCTGAGTTAAGGCATCTTTAAAGTCGGCTCCAATGCTCAGTTCTGCCACATTGCGGCTCCAGCCCTGACGACTTGCCGACCCCTGGTAACCAAAACCACGCAGATAATCGCGCTTATCCCCAGCCCAGTTACGGAAACGCGGAATATAGAAACCAGAAGGACGACGGCCAAAATAGTATTTGTCATCAAAGCCTTCCACTTCACCAAAAGCGCCAACGCCTAAGTGGTGGTCCATCACGTTGTGACCAAGTTCACCGCTGCTGCTGCCTAAGCCGCCTTGCCAGATATCGGTGGCGGAGTTCATCAAAATCCAGGTGGAGTTAAAGGACGACGCGTTGAGGAACACAATGTTACTTGTGAACTCATAGGTCATGTTGGTTTCGCTATCCAGTACTTCGACACCACGAGCTTTTTTAGTGTTTTTGTCGTACAACACTTGGGTAACAATAGAAAAAGGCCGCACCGTTAAGTTGCCGGTTTTCATCGCCACAGGTAAGGTGGCTGACTGGGTGCTGAAATAACCACCAAAAGGGCAGCCCAACCAGCACTTATTGCGGTACTGACAACCCACCCGGTTTTGCTCCGGTTTAGGTTGTGTGATATTGGCGCAACGGCCATGGATCATGTGTCGACTGCCACCAAAGGCCTTTTTCAGCCGGGCCGCCACACTTTGCTCGACAATATTCAACGGTACCGGAGGTAAATACTGGCCATCAGGTAATACATCCAGACCATCGCGAACACCAGCAATACCAGCAAAACTCTCAGCATAATCGTACCAGGGGGCTAAATCCTTGTAACGGATAGGCCAATCGACCGCAATACCATCTTTGAGGTTAGCTTCAAAATCCAGCTCGTTAAAACGGTAGCTCTGACGTCCCCATAATAAGGAACGCCCGCCTAAGTGGTAACCACGGAACCAGTCATAACGTTTGACTTCGGTGTAAGGCGACTCTTGTTCATTGGCCCACATACCAAAAGTGCTTTCATTTAACGGATAATCACGCGACAACACCGGATAATCTTTTTTCATCTGATTGGTTGGCTTGTCGCGGTGTGGATAATCCCAGGCTTCTTTAAAAGCATTCGGATAATCTTTAATGTGTTCGATAGGCCGACCTCGTTCCAACATCAGCACTTTCAGGCCTTTTTCGGTCAGCTCTTTAGCAGCCCAGCCACCGCTGATGCCAGACCCCACCACTATGGCGTCGTAATGATTCTGCGCAACTGTCATCTTGTTGTCCCCTGTTGGGCGGGTTTTGTACCAGTCATATCGGGATGACTTTGGCTACATGCCCTGTTTTCATTATGTATGGCAAAGCAGTCTGGCCGCTTTGTCCCGGTTTAAACGTCACAAATACGAATAGCCTGAGCCAACGACTGCGCTCTGCCTTCTTTGGTTTTGGGTGTTGGTACAAATTCCTGCGCCAGATAGCCGGTAAAACCTATATCTCGAATAGCTTTAGCTATAGCGGCGTAGTTCAGCTCCTGCGAGTCATCAATTTCATGGCGGCCCGGCACGCCTGCAGTGTGATAGTGGCCAAAATACTGATGGTTGTCTTTGATAGTACGGATAATGTCACCTTCCATAATCTGCATATGGTAGATGTCGTATAACAGTTTAAAGTTCTGCGAGTTTAGTCGCTTGCATAGCTCAATAGCCCAGGCAGAGCCATCGGCCAGATAATCCGGGTGATCGACTTTGCTGTTAAACAGCTCCATCTGCAGCACCACTCCTCGTTTTTCGGCATGAGGCAAAATCTGTTTCAAACCAGTGACCGCATTTTGCAGTGCTATTTCTCTGTCCATACCACGGGCATTGCCGCTAAAACAGATCAGGTTTTTATAACCAGCCTCTGCCACTAAATCTATGTGATGTAAGTAGCGTTTTATCAGCTCTGGATGGAACTTAGGATCAGACCAGCCATCCGTCAGATTCAGTTCTGCGCCATTGCACATAGAGCTATCCACGCCATGCTTTTTCAGTACAGGCCAGTCTTCAGGACCCACTAAGTCGATGGCACTGAAACCTAATGATTTGACCAACAGGCACAGCTCTTCCATGGATAAATCACCATAAGTCCAGCGACTGACCGAATGGCGGATATTACCTTTGAGTGCACCAGTAGTTGATGGTGCCGCAGACGCCGCACCTGACAGCAATAAACCTGAACCTAAGACCGAGGCACCGATAGCGCCAGCAGCCAGTTGCTTTAATAATTCACGACGGGGCAGTTGTTGTCTCATGGCTGCTTATCCTCGGCTTGTTGCAGTGGCTCGTTTTTAAAGATAACGGCAAACAGCACCAGCACAACACCAGCAAATACTGCAGGGAATAACCAGATCGATGTCCAGTCTGTCGCTTCAGCTGTGCTGTAAGCCTGAGTGATTTGGCCTGCTACGCTAAAGCCAATCAGCATACCTATACCGTAAGTGGCCAGCGTGATCAGCCCCTGAGCAGCGCTGCGGATTTTCACACCAGCTTTGCTATTGGTGTAAATCTGACCTGACACGAAGAAGAAGTCATAACAAATACCGTGCAGCGCTATACCAATCACAAGTAACCACAAACCCTGACCTGCATCGCCGTAGGCAAACAGAACATAACGTAACACCCAGGCTGCCATACCTAATAACAAGGTCCAACGAATACCAAAACGATTCAGAAACAGCGGTAATGCCAACATAAATAACACTTCGGACACCTGGCCTAAGGTCATTTTTCCCGTGGCATTTTCAACACCTATACCGGTCAGGAAAGGGTTGGCATTCTGGTAATAAAAAGCCAGTGGAATACAGATCAGTACTGAAGCTAAAAAGAATAGAGCGAAGTTACGATCTTTCAAAAGTGCTAAAGCGTCCAGCCCCAGCAACTCACCTAATTTTAATTGCTGACCACGACCAGCCGGAGGAGTAGCAGGTAAGGTAAAGCTGTATACACCTAAAGCCAGAGAGGCCACAGCACACATCAGGAAAGTATTTTTCAACGCGCCATCTGCGATGGCCTGCTGCGCATCCCAACCGAAGGCATAACTGATGACTAAACCTGCAGCTATCCAGCCGATAGTGCCCCAAACTCGGATTTGTCCGAACTCCAGTTCTGGTTGTTTCAGTTGACCAAAAGACACAGAGTTCACCAGCGCCAGCGTTGGCATATAAGCCAGCATGTAGCCTAAAACCAGCGGATAAAAGGTAGTAAAATCAGTGGCCTGATACATAAAGTACATCAGCACAGCGCCCACTAAATGCAAAAGACCCAATAAACGTTCAGCATTAAAAAAACGGTCGGCTATTAAGCGACGATAAATGGCGCAATGATGGCGCCCCAGGATTGAGTTGAAAACGCCATGCCTGTTTGTGGGCCAGTGGCCTGCAGGTTCTGGCTTAAAAAAGTCCCCAAAGTGACAAACCAGCCACCCCAGATAAAAAACTGCAAAAACATCATGCTGCATAAGCGTATTTTTATGCTGTTCATTCTATTCGTATTCCCCGTTGATTTTACCCTTCATCCTTAAAGCTGCTCAGTTCTTGCCTGCATCATCAGTGATTGTGGGTAATTGAACTATTATTTTTATGCGACTAAGGTTTTAACCCCAAAATCCGGCGGTTACGCGCTTCGTCTGTTTTTGCTCCGGCAAAGTCATCAAAGGCTCTGCCCGCTTTTTCAATCAGGTGAGACGCGATAAATGGAGCTCCCTCGCGTGCGCCCTGGCTTGAATCTTTTAAACAACATTCCCACTCCAGCACAGCCCAGCCGTCGAAATCGTACTGAGTTAATTTGCTGAAAATACCTTTAAAATCAACCTGACCATCGCCTAAAGAACGGAAACGCCCTGGCCTTTGGACCCAATTCTGATAACCGCCATAGACACCACTGCGACCGTTTGGCCGGAACTCAGCATCTTTGACATGAAACATTTTGATCCTGCTGTGGTAGCGGTCAATAAAATCTAAATAATCCAGCTGTTGCAGCACAAAGTGACTTGGATCAAACAGGATATTGGCGCGCGGATGGTGATTGGTAGCCTCTAAAAACAGCTCAAAGGTAGCGCCGTCATGTAAATCTTCGCCCGGATGGATTTCGTAACACAAATCCACTCCCGCTTCGTCAAAGGCATCAAGAATTGGCAACCAGCGTTTAGCTAATTCAGCAAAGCCCTGCTCCACTAAACCTGCCGGGCGTTGTGGCCACGGATAGACTAAATGCCACAGCAAAGCGCCGGAAAAAGTCACATGAGCTGTTAAACCCAAATTCTGACTGGCCTTAGCCGCCAGTTTTAACTGCTTGATAGCCCATTCGGTGCGCTCTGCTGGTTTACCCCGTAAAGCCTCCGGAGCGAAGTTATCAAACAGCTCATCATAAGCTGGATGCACAGCGACAAGCTGGCCTTGCAAGTGAGTCGACAGCTCGGTGATTTCAACACCTGCAGCGCGGCATTTAGCCTGTATGTCATCACAATAAGCCTGACTGGTTGCTGCCAATTCCAGATCAAAAAAAGCCGGATTGTTGGTGGGCACCTGAATGCCTTTGTAACCTAAATCAGCCGCCCATTTGGCCATACTGACCACGTGGTTAAAAGGTGCTTCGTCGCCCATAAACTGAGCCAGAAATATGGCTGGCCCTTTGATTTTACTCATCTGTGATCCTTGAGCCAGCGTTCTGGCTAATCAAAAAATTCAATGCCGCAGCTTTATTCAACAGCAGGCACAGCCAACCATTTTTCATTGCTATGCTGACTGCTGCTGACAGTTTCAATAAATGCCATACCCCGCATCCCGGCTTTAATGCCTGGTACACCAGTAGGAGTACCTTTTTCGCCTTTGCGGATCGCCGCAGCAAAATCGCGGTATAAATTCCCCATAGCTTCCAGATAACCTTCTGGGTGGCCTGCAGGCAAACGACAACGACGGGAGGCTTCAGCGCCTAAACCAGCCTGACCAGCACCGGCCCGTAAGACTTGCACCGGAGCGCCGTGAGGTTTCACTAATAGCGTGTTCGGTTCCATCTGATGCCATTCCAGACCCGCCTTATCGCCATAAATACGGATTTTCAGCGCGTTTTCTTCACCGGCACAAATCTGGCTTGCCATCAGCACACCGCTGGCACCGCCGTTGGTGCGGAATAAAGCTGCACCATCATCATCAAGACGACGGCCCGCGACATGGCTTTTCAGTTCGGCACAAAGTTCGGTGATATGCTGGCCGCTGATAAATTCAGCCATACCAAAAGCATGAGTACCAATATCGGCCATACAACCACTGGCACCGGCCTGAGCGGGATCAGTACGCCAGCTGGCTTGTTTGTTTTGACTGCTTTCTAAATCTTCAGTCAGCCAGCCTTGTGGGTATTCAACAAAGATTTTACGGATAGTACCCAAAGTACCGTTTTGCACCAGCTCCTTGGCTTGCCATACCATAGGGTAACCAAGATAAGTGTGAGCCAGGCCATAGAGGCTATTACTGGCTTTCAAATCCACAGCCAATTGCTGAGTTTCAGCGAGCGTGACACCAGCAGGTTTTTCACAAAACACATGAAAACCTGCAGCGATGGCAGCGCGGCTGATAGGCACATGCAACTGATTAGGTGTGACTATAACTAACAGCTGCATGCGTTTGTCTTCTGGTAACGCCGCTTCTTTTTGCAGTAATTCCTGCCAACTGCTGTACAGACGGGTTGGCTCAAGACACAAGTCTTGCCCTGTGCGCTGGTTGTTACCAGTATCGCGGCTAAAAGCGCCACAGACTAATTCAATCTGACCATCTAAAGCTGCAGCATGACGATGTACAGCGCCGATAAAAGCACCTTCGCCGCCACCTATCATACCCATACGAATTTTTTGTTTAGCTGGGACTTGCATGGTTTTTTCCCTGTGGTTTACAGACACAAACGCAACATGACTGTAGATCAAATTTTGAAACTGTAAAAAATGTAACGGATTACATTTTGTGTCGTCAATAGAAAATCCGTTGTTTGTCGCAAATCACGCACTTTAAATGCACAAAGATGAAAAAAAGCCGCACCAAATAAGAGCATTTGCACTAATTAAGCCTAAGACTTTCGAAACAACTCGCTTCCCATTTATAAAAAAGTGCTTTATAAATGATATCGGTTACATCTATAGCGTTTAGCGGGCTTATACCGGACTAAACAGATGCATAGCATTGAATATCCAGATAAAATCCGGAGCAAACTCTCAAAGTGAAACAAGCCCATGTCCACTATTCGTGATGTAGCACAGCTGGCTGGAGTCTCAGTAGCCACAGTCTCGCGCGCTTTGCAGCAACCTGATTTGGTGTCACTGAAGACCCGAACTAAAGTACTGACTGCCGTCAAACAGCTTGGCTACAAGCCAAACTTAATGGCGGTCAAATTTCGCTCAGGTAAAACCCGAAATCTGGTGGTACTGGTGCCTACTGTCGCCAACGTATTTTTTGCCCGGGTGATCAGTGGTATGCAACAAGCGGCGCATGATAAAGGCTATTCATTGCTACTGTGCAACACACTGGCCGATGAGGAAATGGAACAAAGTTATGCCCGTATGGTGCATACCTCTCAAGCCGATGGCTTAATCCAGTTGCGCGCTCACAATCCTTTTGCTCAGCTGGATATGAAATCAGACTCTATGCTGCCGATGGTCAATGCCTGTGAGGTGTTAGACCGGATCGCCTGCCCTACTGTGCTTTTAGATAACAGAGCAGCGGCCTGCGCTATGACAGAACATTTACTGGAACTGGGTCATAGACGTATAGCGATGATCAAGGGCCCTGCACGCAGCCCGTTAACCCGGGACAGGGTGGCGGGCTATAGAGATGCGTTAAATGCAGCAGGTGTGGCTTTTGATGAAAGTTTATTGTTGCCGGGTGATTTTACCTTGCAGTCTGGCCACAAGGCCGCCACCGAATTATTGGCTTTGCCCAATCCACCTACCGCCATCTTTTGCGAAAATGACGAAATGGCCATAGGTGCTATTCAGGGGATTAAACAAGCGGGTCGGTCTGTACCAAGAGATATTTCTGTGGCTGGTTTTGATGATATTTCTTTTGCCGCTTTTGCTGATCCGCCGCTGACCACTATAGCTCAGCCTGCGGAAGAATTTGGCAGCACAGCGGTCAGCTTACTCATAGATTTAATCGAAGGTCGTCTGGGTAAAGCACCTAAAGTCATTTTACCTTTTGACCTTATTCAACGTGCCAGCACAGGTCCTGCTCCGGCAGGGTTAGGCTGACTTCATCACCGAGCCATAGCAGGAGCAAACCATGCCATACGAGCATTCGACCAAGAAACAAAAGCCGGAGTTGCTGGATCAACAACGTCGACAATTTCTAAAACTCAGTGCCCTCGGTCTTGGTGGTGCAGTGAGTTTAGGTGTTGCAGGTTTAGGTATGGCATCTCTGCCATTATCTGCAGATACCAAAACTGTGGTCACTACAGCCAAAGTGGTACCAGGTTTACAGCTCTATACCCTACGCGATCTGATGGCACAAAGTGTGGCCGACACCCTAAAACTGGTAGCTGGTGTAGGTTATACCCAGCTTGAATTTGCCGGTTACTACGATCAAAGTCCGGCCGCGTTAAAGAACATTATGGACAGCGAAGGTCTGAGCGCTCCATCTGCCCATATCCCTCTGGATGTGATGCAAAAGGATCTGGATAAAGTCATTGAACAAGCTGTAGTGGTGGGCCACAAATACCTGGTGTTGCCCTATCTGATGGACACAGACCGTAAAACTATTGATCAATACAAAGCCCTGGCAGAGTTTTTAAATAAAGCCGGCGAAAAAATTCGCTCTGCAGGCATGCAATTGGCCTATCACAACCACGACTTTGAGTTTGTGAAGCTATCAGGCCAGGTGCCTTACGATGTGCTGTTGAATGAAACGGACGCCAAACTGGTGCAAATGGAGCTGGACTTGTACTGGGTGGTCAAAGCAGGCTTGAGCCCGCTGGAATTATTCGCGCGCCAACCAGGTCGTTTCCCGCTGTGGCACGTGAAAGACATGGACAAAGCAGGTGGTTTTGCTGATGTTGGCAAAGGGGTGATAGATTTCAAACCTATATTCGCCAAAGCAGAGGCCGCAGGTTTACATCATGCTTTTGTTGAACGCGATCAGACCGACAACAGAGTTGAAACCATACGTCAGGGTTTTAGTGCATTAAGTCGTTTATTAAGCTAATGATTTCTCTATCATTCATTTAAAAATAAGCCGGACTTTTTAGCCCGGCTTATTTTTTTCAGTGATTAAAATTTACACAGCGATAGCATCATTTAGATTGATTATTTTCTGGACAGACTTGACAGCGGTTAAATTCAGAAGTAAAACGATTAAGAGATGAATTAAATAACTTCATCCAATGATTCAATAAAGCGACTCTATGGCAGAAAGCTGGCAGTTGCTTTTTTATAAAAAAATAACTTAATCGATTAAGTAACTACCCGACAGGGGGCAAATACAATGTTCAAGCAACAGAAAGTTTCAATCGCAGTACGGCAGGTTTTATTCGCATCCACATTGATCGCAACTGGTCCTGTCTGGGCGCAAAGCACAGCATCTACAGAAGCAGCAAGTACAGAAAAAGCTGAAACTGAAGCCTTTGAAACTATAGTGGTTACAGGCAGTGTGCCAGGCCGTACCCAGATTGAATCTGCTATTGCGGTTACCAGCGTAGATGCAGAGATGATCAAAGATTTCCAGCCTAGCTCCGAAGCTGAGGTGTTTCGTATGATACCTGGCATTCAGGTGGCAGGTACTGCAGGTCCTGGCGGTAACTCCAATATTGCAGTCAGGGGTTTACCTGTGGCAACTGGCGGCTCGCCTTTTGTACAAATTCAGGAAGACGGTTTACCTACGGTATTATTTGGTGATCTGCAGTTTGGTAACAACGACTACTGGACCCGTTTTGATTCAAGCGTGGACAGAGTAGAAGGTGTTCGCGGTGGTACAGCAGGAACTTTCTCTTCTCAATCCCCTGGCGCTATTATCAACTACATCAGCAACTACGGTGAAGTTGAAGGTGGTTTACTTCGTCTGAACACTGGTGTTGGTCATGACGAGAAAAAAGTTGATTTCCGTTATGGTGGTTCGGCCAGCGACAGTGTGAATTTCCATGTCGGTGGTTATGTTAAACAAGGTAAAGGCCCGTTAGATGCCGCGTTTAATGTCAGCGAAAGCGCGCAGGTAAAAGCCAACGTCACCAAGTTCCTTGCAGACGATGTCAGTTATTTCCGCGTCCTGGTCAAAGTAGCGGATACTCAGGAGCCGAACTACACAGGTGCGCCTGCACTTGCCAACTACGACGGTAACAGCTTCAGCGATTTACGTCCTTACCCTGGTTTTGATGGCCGTAATCAGTCCAACTACTCTATCCATAATCAGGAGTTTCTGATCGTCAACCGCGAAGGTGTAACAGAGCGGGTTGAGATGTCAGGCATTACCACTGAAGCATTTTCTTTAGGTAACGAGCTGCATTACGAATTCAAAAACGACATAGTTCTGGATAATAAAATGCGCTGGACTGATATGAGCGGCGGCTTTACTTCGCCTTTCTTCAATGCAGCCACCACAGCCAGCGTATTGGGTTCAACAGTCAATGGTGCTGTAGTAAACAGTATTCGTTATGCCAATGGCCCTCAGGCCGGTGAGTTATACGATTCTGCCTATCTGAATAACAACACCAACGTGAATACTAATATTCGTGACGTTGGCAGCTTTGTAAACGACTTAGCTGTATCGAAAGAATTTGCTATAGACGACAACACTTTTACCGCTCGCGCTGGTTATTTTTACATGAACCAGAATGTGGCAGCGGACTGGCATACCAACAGAACCTATTCTGAACTCAGCGGCGATAACCCGGCTATGCTGGATTTATTTGATGACGCAGGCAACCAGTTAACTGCAAACGGTATTGCAGGTTTTAATGACAACTGGGGTGCAGGTAACGCCCGTGATTATGATTTAGCCTACACAGATACAGCCCCTTACCTGGCGCTGGATTTTGATACTGATCTGTTTACGCTGGACGCCAGTGTACGTCGTGATACGGTCGATGCGTCAGGCTGGACTGCAGCTG
Source organism: Rheinheimera sp. KL1 (assembly GCF_001275035.1). Lineage (NCBI taxonomy): Bacteria > Pseudomonadati > Pseudomonadota > Gammaproteobacteria > Chromatiales > Chromatiaceae > Rheinheimera > Rheinheimera sp. KL1. The sequence continues at coordinate 179,222 of NZ_LAMX01000026.1, read as the reverse complement.
GTGGTGAAGTCTTTAACACTGTAGTGGATGGCGTAGCTATTCCAACGCTGATCCCTAATGGTGCGCGCGAAAACCTGAACTACTCTGTCAGCTACACCTCCTGGACTGTCGGTGGTTTGTATAAACTCAACGAAGACACCAGCCTCTTTACCCGGGCATCCAAAGGCGGCCGTTTTAACGGTGATCGTCAAACCGTCAGCGGTAAAATCAATGCCGATGGTTCGTTAAACCAGCAAGGCTTAACTTCAGCGGTCGACTTTGTTAATCAGTACGAGCTGGGTGTGAAACGCCGTGGTGAAGTGCTGGATGGTTTTTATACTTTTGAACTGACCTTACTCAAAGGTGACTTCAAACAAAGCACCTATGAGTTATCAGCAACCCGTTGTGGTGGGGTGGCTGGTGGCTGTGTGATTGACGCTGAATACAAATCTCAGGGTGCTGAAATTCTCGGTACAGTGCGGATAGGCGACTTCTCGCTGGTGGGTAACGCTACCTATTCAGATGCAGAAAAACTATCAGCTGGAGCCACCAACTGGACCCGCGCTGATGGTATTCCGGATTTAATTTACACCCTGTCATCCAACTATCATATTAATGATCAATGGGTAACAGGCTTAAATATTACCGGCCAAACTTCAGCGATTGACGGTGCAGGCAATGAATATCCGGATAACTACACCTTAGGTGGTAGCCTGAGATACAGCCCAACTGATAATCTGGAATTTGGCTTTCAGGTGTATAACCTGACGGATGAATTTGATATCCGTGGCAGCGGTGGTTTAGCAGACGCCACAGTCACGCCGACCGTAATTTCAGGAAATCCTGTGATTGGCCGCACAGCAACAGCTTCAGTGACAGTGACGTTCTAAACTGTCATTCAGGCATAGCGAAAAAACAGGCTGGTAAAGTGCACTCTGCTTTACCAGCTTTTTCCGTTTAATGCGTATTGGTGTAATTGCTTCAAGGACACTGCATGACCAGAGTTCAACTGGCACAACAGCATCTGCAACAAGGCCGGGCCGATTTGGCGATACCGCTGCTGCGTCAGCAGCTTGAACAGGTACCGCAGGATGTAATGGCCTGGAAGCTAGCAGGTTTTGCCTGGCATGAAGAACAATATGAAACAGAAGCTGTGCATGCCTTTAGTCAGGCTTGTGCTCTACAACCGTCCGACGCTTCAACCCTGATGGCACTGGCGCAAAGCCGCTTTTTGGCAGGTTACTCTGCTGTCGATCAGTTTTATCAACTCACCACTTTGACTCCTGACGATTTGAATGCCTACCGTGGTTTAGCTTTAGCTTTAGCCGCTGACGGTGAATACAGCCTGGCTGAGCAGCTATTAGTGCAGAATCTGGCAGCTCATCCGCTGTGGCTGGACGGCCACAAGTTATTAAGCAGCATGCGTTTTACATCAGGGGATAGCAGCCACTTTTCCGATAACTATCAACAGGCATGCGCACAACAACCGACAAATCTCAAGCTGTGGCTGGACTGGTTTCGCTGCCACGCTCAGTTAAAACAATGGTCACACTGTGAACGCATTTTAGCGTTAGCCGAACAGCACTGTGGTCAACAATTGCAACTGACCTTAGCCAGGCTTTTTGTGGCTGCAGAATCAGGCGACCATGCAAAAGCGGCCTTGTTATTTACAGAGACAACCAGGGTACAAGATCCGGTGCGGGCTATGGCACTCACCCGGTTTCAGCTGCGCCATGGCGATATAAAAGCGGCGGAGCAAAGTGCCCTGCCCTGGCTTCAGACTACATCAGCCACAGTGTTTTGGCCTTATCTTTGTTTAATTTGGCGTCTGCTGGGGGATCGCAGAGCCAAGTGGCTGGACACAGAATCTATGCAGGTAAAAGCCTTTGATTTGCATTTAAGTAGCAACGAATTAAATCTGTTATGCGCTGTGATACGCTCTTTACATACAGCCAAAGCACCTTTTGCTCAACAATCGGTGCGGGGAGGCACTCAAACCGATCAACATATTCTGCTGCGTCATGAAAAGCCGCTGCAGCAGTTAAAACACAAATTAAAAACTGCAGTAAAAAGTTATGTCGAGCAACTACCAGCTGCAGTCGCGGCGCACCCCTTATTAGGGCGAACACGGGAGCGGGCTTTGCAAGGCCGCTGTCGTTTTAGCGGTAGTTGGTCTACTTTACTGAAAACTCAGGGTTTTAATGTCAGCCATACCCATCCATCAGGTTGGCTCAGCGCAGCTTTGCACCTTGAGATCCCAGCGGCAGAACAATTGGGGCGAGCACCCGCCGGCTGGCTGCAGTTTGGCGCGCCACCGGCTGAGCTTCAGCTGCCATTAGATCCTCAACTTCAGCATCAACCCCAGGCTGGTACCCTGGTGTTATTTCCATCCACTTTATGGCACAACACTGTGCCTTTTGAGTCGGGTGAACGTTTAACTCTGGCCTTTGATATTGAACCTCAGCCTTTTATTAGCGGAGAGCCTGGATGAGCTATGCAGCAAACAATAGCATCAAAAAGATAGTGATAGTGGGTGGTGGCACAGCAGGCTGGATGACAGCTGCAGCCTTAAGCAACGCCTTACAACAAGGCTGTCATATTACACTGATTGAATCGGAGCAAATTGGCACAGTTGGAGTGGGCGAAGCCACTATACCGCCGATCCGCTTGTTTAACCAAAGCCTTGGCATCAACGAAAACGACTTTATCCGCGCCACTCAGGGATCTTTTAAACTGGGCATTGAATTCATCAACTGGGGACGGCAAAACCACAGTTATTTTCACCCTTTTGGCAGCTATGGCCGTCAGTTTGACCTGGTGAGCTTGCACCATCACTGGCTAGCCGCAAAAGCGCAAGGCAAAGCCGACTCGTTAGATAGCTACTGCATGGCCTGGGTAGCGGCACAGCAAGGCCGTTTTGCGCCACCAGTCACAGATCCTCGCCATGTATTATCGACTCATGATTATGCCTACCATTTTGACGCTGGCCTTTATGCCAGCTATCTGCGCCAGTACTCCGAAGCCAAAGGCGTGCTGCGTATCGAAGGGAAAATCAGCGCGGTAAAACAACACTCTATTTCAGGTTTTATTGAAGCTGTGCAGCTGGATAATGGTCAGTTGCTGGAAGGCGAGCTTTTTATCGATTGCTCCGGCTTTCGCGGTTTGTTGATTGAAGACACATTAAAACCGGCTATCAGGACTGGTCACACTGGCTGCCCTGCAACAGAGCCTGGGCTGTGCCCAGTGAACGCGGTGAGTTTACTCCATACACCAAATCCACAGCTCATCAGGCAGGCTGGCAATGGCGCATCCCCCTGCAACATCGCACCGGCAATGGCCATGTCTTCAGTAACCACTTTATCAGCGAGCAACAAGCGCAGGATGTTCTGCTACAAAACCTCGGAGCCAAAGCTTTGGCAGAACCCCGTATGTTGCAGTTTGTCACAGGGCGACGAAACTTATTCTGGAATAAAAACGTGGTGGCTATAGGCCTTGCCAGTGGCTTTTTAGAACCGCTGGAATCTACCAGTATTCATTTAATTCAGGCCGGTATAGCCAAGCTGTTAGCGCTGTTTCCGGATAGAGATTTTGACCCTTTGCTGACAGAGGAATACAACAGAGTCGCCATTCGCGAAATAGAAAATATCCGCGACTTTATTATTCTGCACTACAAACTGACAGAGCGGGATGACAGCGAAATGTGGCGTTACTGCGCCGCCATGCCAGTACCAGATCCACTGACTTACCGGATAGAACAATTTAAACGTCAGGGCCGCTTAATACCGGGCGAAATGGATTTATTTGGCAACACCAGTTGGCTAGCCGTGCATATAGGCCAGTTGAATACGCCACAAAAAACCGACGCTGTGCTGGCTTATCGCAGCGTTGAAGGCGCAGAGCGCTTGGCTAAACTCAGTCAGGCACTGCAGGCTGCAGCTTTATCTTTGCCTACTCATCAACAGTATATAGACCAGTACTGTAAAGCTGAGCCGCTCTAGACTAAAACAACAAAGGCAGCCTGGGCTGCCTTTGTTTTCTGTAAACGTCTTACAACTTAATCATGCCCAAGCGCCAGTCGTCTGGCCGCAGGTTGGACAAAATGATTCCACCACAGCCCCAGCATTAACAGCAAAGCAAAACCTGTCGCCAGATAAAAACCATAACGCACATCTCCCATCGCATCACCAACCAGGCCCATCAGTAAAGGCCCTAAAGCAGCTGCTAAGGCGGTAAAAGCTAAAATTAGACCAGCCGCTGCGCCATGCTGCTGACGTGGAAAACAGCTGATGCCTTTGGAATTTAACGTGGGGTACATCATCGACATAAAAAGGCCTGACAGCGGCATCAGCCATAAAGCTGCCGCGACACCAAAATACATACTCAGCGCAAAACAGATAAAAATAGCGCTGCCAAACCAGGCCAATAACGCAGTCCAATTAAAACGCAGCAGTAACCACTCGGCTAAAAAGCGGCCTGCGGTGCGCAGAATAAAAAACACTGTAATAGCGTGGGCGGCCAGTACAGTGAAGTTGCCATCGTAACTTTGCAGTAAGGTAGGCAACCAAACAAAAATCGCGACTTCGGTGGCCACATAACAGGCGATGGCCAGCGAAAACCCCAGTGCATGCTTATCTTTTACCAGCGCCAAACTTTGCCAGACCGATGTGTGTTGTTGTGGCTGATAAGCCGGGTAATCCAGTCGGGATGCCATAATCAACAGCACAGCGCAAATCAGCCCGGCTAATAAATACAACTGAGTCCAGTTGATCGACGCAGCAATTAATAAACCTACTAAAGCCGGGCCAAAAATAGCGCCCAGACCAAAAAAACCTTCAACTCTGTTCATCAGTCTGGTGTGGCTGTCAGCATCAGGCTGACATCGCCCACTAAAGCCAAAGCGCCGGTTTTGAATAAACCAATGCTTAAACCACTGACACCTAACAGCAGCAGATAAAAGATAAAACTTTCACCAAAAATAAAAGCCACACAAGCTATGGCGTACAGAGCCAAACCCGCCAGTATCACCTTTTTACGGCCAAACTTATCGGCATAACGGCCCAAAAACAAACCGGATAAACCAATAAACAACATTGGCACGTAGTGAAAAGCGGCAGCTTCGGTCAGGCTGAGCTGAAACTGCGCTACAACTTGCGGAATAATCACGCCCACAGCGTCTGTGGTCATAGCAAAGACAAAAAACATCAGGCAAGTCATCCACTTCACCTGAGTAAAAGCACTGGACGACAGTGGCGCTGCAGATGAGGCAGGTGCACTGCTATTTATAGAGTGAATTTGTTGCATGGTTCTACCCTGTCAAGGTGCGCTTTTTGGCTGCGCTGGTTTTATCAGGAGCGGTATCTTCACTTACCTTAGCGGTTTGTGCAGCAAGCTCCATAAAATCCGGCGCGTTCACCCTCCCCAGGGCACTAACAACGCATCCGGTTGGTCAGATTATTTGCATCTGATTATGCTTTAAAGCTACAACTTAATCGTTTAAGTGGCAACAAAAAAATGAAACTATCAGCTAAATTTATCTCATCAGTGAGAAGCGCATCAAATTAAAGCAGTTTTATTGAAAAGGTAGCCTTAAATGACAAAAGAGTATTATCCCCAGCAGGATTTGATCTTTATCTAAAACAAAGATAATTGTGAAGTCGCAGAAACTTTAGTGAATAAGCTGGTCGTTAAATCATCCGGGCTCATTGACTTAAAACCCAGTTCGGTAAAACAGCGCTCAAAGTTGTGTTTTAACTGCTGTGCAGCGAGCCCCTGCCCTGTCATCCGGCTACTAAATGCCTGAGCGTTTCTCATATCACCCCGGCTTTGCCGAATCATCGACAGGATCCTGCTTTGCTCTGACGGATAATGCTGCGCCAGCCAGTCGGTAAAAATACCCTGCACTTCATAAGGCAGCCGCAACAATATATAACCCATACTCTGTGCCCCAGCTTGTTTTGCTGCCAACATCAGGTCTGCCATTTCGGTATCATTGAGCCCGGGGATCAGAGGAGCGAACATGGCTTTGACAGGAATTCCCGCCTGCGACAAGACTCTGATCGCTTCAAGCCGGGCAGCAGGCAATGCGGCTCTGGGTTCAAGTTTTTTTGCCAGAGAACTATTTAAACTGGTGACACTAAAATGTACTTCCACCAGTTGCAAAGCAGCCAGTTCCGACAGTAAATCAATATCTCTGGTGATCAGGTTACTTTTGGTCAACACAGACACCGGATGACGGAACTGCAGCATCAACTGCAGCAGTTGCCGTGTAATACCATAAGTGCGTTCGATCGGCTGGTAAGCATCTGTGTTGGTGCCTATAGCAATAGTCGTCGGCTTGTAACCCGCTTTCATAAACTCCTGCCGCAGCAAGTCAGCCGCATTACTTTTGGCAAATAGCTGAGTTTCAAAATCCAGGCCGGGCGATAAATTGTGGTAAGCATGGGAAGGCCTGGCATAACAATAACTGCAGCCATGCTCGCACCCCTGATAAGGATTGATGGTTTTCGACCAGGGAATATCGGGTGAGCTATTGCTATTCAGAATAGATTTAGCCTGTACCACCCGGGTTTGAGTTTGCAGCACAGTCACGCAGGCTTCAGCATTCAGAGCCTGCTGTTGCAGGGCTATCAGTTGGCCAAAACGGCCAACTCTTCTGTCCTGACTACCGCGTTTTTTAAGCAAGGGTAAAGCAGATGACCTGACCTGACAGTCTGCGCATTGACCACAACAACATTGCATCATCTTTCCTTTTCCAACTTTAGCTCTACCCATCGTGCTGATACCACATAGGGCAGATGCTTTTTATTGCTATTGTAAAAATGACTTTAAATCCGCGACGAATTTAACTGGATTTTTTGCCGCCAGAAAATGATCGCCCTGCTCTGCTGCGGTATACACATAAAGTTTTGATCCAGGGATCACAGACTGTGCCCATTGCTGGCTTGGCAGATTATGACTCAACTCACCGCTAAAAATAGCCACTGGCATATCCAGTTTATACTGCACCACATCACGCCAGTCGTTGGTAATATGATCAAACAACACCTGAGCCATATACTCTGGGTTATTTTTAATAACGGCCCTGGCAAAGGCCTGAGAGTTCTGAAAATGCAACGAGTCCTGCGCCATAAAACGCTCCATCACTTTCATATCCACCACCTGATTATTGGTCGGGGCTCCGGCAAAGGCTGCTATCATTCGCTCTGCTGAGGTCGTCATGCCACCGGCATTACGTCTTTCCTGCTCAGACCAATCCTCGCGGGTGTAGATAGAAATAGGCTCATCAATCCACACTAGTTTGTTAATACTATCCGTACCAAACAGGTCGATGTATCCCCAGAGTACTGCAGCGCCCATGGACCAGCCGACAAAGTCCGCTTTTTTGATCGCCAGATGTTCAGTCAGTTGTTTTAAATCCATCGAGTAACGCGAAATTCGTTGCCCTTGCCGCACTTGCTCAGATAAGCCCTGATTACGCGGATCAAGCACTATCACCTTGTAGCCACTGCTCAGCAGATAGATCACATCAATAAAGTCTGCACCATTGGCCGACCAGCCCGGCACAAAGATCACTGGCTTGCCTTTACCAGCTTGCCAGTACGCCAACTTCACTCCATCGTTAGTGGTGAAGTAATTGATTTCCAATCCTTTAATATCAGACAACTTCGCAGGAAAACCGACTATTTTATTTGGAAATTCAAAGTCTTGTTTCAGTACTTCTACAGCTGGATCAGCATTTGCTGTCGTCAGCACAGTCTGTACTAGCAGATAAAGTCCAAGCCAGATATTCAATTTTTTGTGCATTTCTTTCGCGTCCGTAAAAAGGTGAAACAGGCAGTGTTTTCACTGCCTGTTATTAGTTAAAGCCCAAGCCAAACTGGAGCAACCATAGGGCCCTTGCCTAAAAAGAAACCAAACTGAATATTCATCGCACCAACAGGCTCCAGAAAACGGGCATTTTTCAGTGGCCCGGCATCGACAGCTTTAAAGCTTATCGAGCTGGCCAGCGCCATAGCAGTTTGTTTTGCAGTTTCATCATCTGCCGCCACAAACACCTGTAATGGCTGAGTATTGCGGTTTTCTGCAGCCACTAACTGAGCAAAAATGGTGTTAAACCCTTTCACCACTTTAGCAGCCGGTGCCCATGCCTGAATTTCTTCAGCAGCTGATGTCAGATGCCCTATAGTTAATCCCTGAAAATCAGCAGTGACAGGATTAGTGATATCAATCAATACCTTACCACTTAGATCTCCAGCCTGTTTCAGCGCATCAGACACGGCAGCAAAAGGCAAAGCCAGAATGACAACATCTGACAATTTTACTGCAGCGGCAATACCACCACCCACAACACCAGCGCCAATAGTGTCAGCCAGCGCTGCAGCTTTGGCCGGATCTCTGCTGCCAATGCTCACTTCATGTGTAACGGCAAGTTCTGCAGCAAAAGCTGCGCCCATATTTCCAGTGCCTAAAATTGCAATCTTCATCGATTCACCTCGTGGTTGTAGCTTGCGTGTAGACTACTACTGGAAATATGCTGTAATAAATGCGCACATTAGCTATTCACTTAAAACGAGGCGTTTCTAATGGACCGACTGCTGAGTATGGAAGTCTTTGTCAAAACGGTGGAAATGGGATCCTTGTCCGCCGCCGCGGATGCCATGCAAATGTCTTCTCAGCTAGTGGGTAAACATGTCCGGCTGTTAGAACAACTGCTGGGTGTGCAGTTGTTGAACCGTACTACCAGGCGGCAGCATTTAACTGAAATTGGCAGTGCTTATTATGAAAGAGCAAAAAATATTCTGGCAGAAGTAGAGGCTGCTCAGAGCCTGGCGGAAGAAGTAAGAGCAACTCCTGTCGGCAAACTCAGGATCAGTGCACCAGTCTCCTTTGGTATCCATGCACTGTCGGCGAAACTAAGTGCTTATATGGCGCAATACCCTGAAGTGGCTGTAGAGTTGTCAATCACCAACCGAAAAGTAGATTTAATAGACGAAGGGTTTGATGCGGTATTCCGAGTGGGCACTTTGTCCGACAGTGGCCTGATTGCCAGAAACCTTAAACCATACCAGCTGCTGCTTTGTGCCTCGCCTTTGTATTTGGCAAAACACCAGCCTCTGAGTCATCCGAGGGACTTGCAGCATCACCAATGTCTGGGATTTTTGCACACTGAGTTACGCACACACTGGACCTTTAATAGCCCGCAAGGTGAAGTCACGGTGCCAGTATCAGGTCAGTTTATGTCAGATAGCGGTGAAGCCTTACTGGCTGCGGCATTGCAGCATCAGGGCATTATGCGGCAACCTGCCGAGCTGGTAGAAAAAGCCATAGCCAGTGGCCATCTAATCCAGCTACTACCGGATTTCCCTGTTCCCTGTCGCCCCATGCATCTGCTGTACGCGCCAGACAGACGCATGACGCCCAAACTGCGTAGCTTTATCAGCTTTGTGCTGGCACACTTTGGCCCTGAAGCGCCCTAGATAAACCAGTTTTTGTATTGATTCACTCAGGCTTCACGCCTGATCACTCACTTAGTTTCTCACAGCGGAATTCTGACGATGACAACACAGACAGTTTCAGATCCATTTCGGGGTATCGTGTATTTCACTACAGCAGCCAGAGCACAAAGCTTTACAGCGGCTGCAGAACAGCTTGGGATCTCGAAGTCCGCTCTTGGTAAAAGTATTGCCAAACTGGAAAGCCAGTTAAACACCAGTTTATTCCACCGTACCACCCGAAAACTCAGCCTGACCACAGCAGGCGAGGCTTATCTGGCTAGTTGCCAGCTGGCGATAGACACTTTGCAAGCGGCTGAACTACTGCTGCAATCTAAATTAAGCCAGCCATCCGGCAGAGTGCGTATCGATATGCCCGCCGCTTTTGGCCGCTCAGTCATGATGCCGGTACTGCTCGGTATGGCGCAGCGCTACACGCAACTGCAGCTTACGCTGACCTTTAACGACAAAGTGATCGACCCAATGGATGCAGGCTTTGACTTAGCCATTCGTTTTGGTCCTTTGAAAGACAGTACAGACCTGGTTGCCAAAGCCCTGACACCGCAAACTTTGGTGCTGGCTGCATCACCGCTTTATTTACACACTTTTGGCACGCCAAAAGCGCTTGAGGATCTATCCACACATCAATGTATTGTGGCCTGGCGCGGGGGCAGTTCACTAAGCTGGCGCTTAAAAAATGCAGCAGGTCAGGAGCATCGCTTTCAACCTAAAGCCTTTCACCAAATCAGTGATGGCGATGCTATGGTCGCGGCTTGTGTCGCCGGTGCCGGTATTATTCAGTTTCCGCAATCGCTGCTGCGGCCTTATCTCGACAATGGAACCCTGCTGCAAATACTGCCCGAACTGACGCCATCACCTACTGAATTGAACATCATCTGGCCCCGCACTAAGCAATTGATGCCTGCAGTACGTTTTATAGTGGATGAACTGGTGCAGTTATCTGATGCCGGAACTTTTAGCTGATTGTAGAATTTAAATCTACAGTAAGTTACATCTGACGGCGTTTATCCACTTTTTCTCTGTTGTTATGATCTTTTCTGTCGCCAGCATGCTGGCTGCAGCTGAAGTTAATCAACCGCTAAAATCAACCACAGAGGTGCCTTATGCCAGTAGTAAATATTCAGATGTTTGACGGCCGTGATCATGCTAAACAGGCCATAGCCAAAGAAGTGACGGCAGCTATCGCTAAACACGCCAATGTCGATCCGCAGTATGTGTATGTCATTTTTAACGATGTACAAACCAAAGACTGGGCTATTTCCGGCGAAATTTTTGCAGAAACTCTCAAAGCCGCTGCAGGCAAAGCAGATGAGTGAAGCGTCAAGCAAAAACTCGGCGATCATTTGCGTATTTGAGCTGACATTAAAACCTGCCATGCTGGCCGCTTTTCAGGCTTTGGTGCAAAAGGTAGTTGCAGCCACAGCGCAGGAACCCGGTACTTTGTTATACAGCTACAGCCTGAACGCAGATAACAGCGGAGCTCATATCATTGAAAGTTATCAGGATTCAGCAGCGCTGGTCAGCCATGTCGACACCACCTTTGGCCCCTTCGCCGCTGAGTTTTTATCCTGCGTCGAGGTGACAGCCTTAACAGTGTATGGCGCCCCTGATCAGCAGGCCCAAAGCAGACTAAATAGCTTTGGTGCTGTGTATATGCAGCCTTTTGCTGGTTTTTTTCGCTGATAAAAACCTGGTATACCCAAAGCAAATCCGGCAGCGTGCAGGGCGGCCGGATTATTCTGCAGCCAGCTGCTCCTGTAAAAACGCTACCAGTGCTCTGACCTTGGCCGAAACAAAGCGCCTTGACGGATACACAGCACAAACAGGTAAAGTTAAACCCTGATAGTCAGGACAAAGCTGAATAAGTCGGCCTTGCTGCAACGCCTGCTGTACTAAAAAATCAGGCTGATAAATCACGCCACCGCCGCTTTCCGCCGCAGCCACACAAGTTTCACCGTTGTTGCAATACATCCATGCCTTGGTCCGAATCGTCAACTCGCCCTCAGGCCCTTGAAAACTCCAGTCATTACCACTGCCCCAATAACTGTAAGCAATGATCTGGTGATGTGACAGCTCTGTAGGATCTGCAGGTAAACCCGCCTTTTGAACATAGTCTGGGGATGCACAAAGCTGCATTTTTAGCTGATGTAAAGGCCTGCTGATCAGGCTGGAACTGGCAGGCCGGCCAATCCGCACTGCCAGATCAAAGCCCTCTTCCACCATATCTGTTAAGCGATCAGTTAATACCAGGTCCAGTTCAATAGCCGGGTTTTTCTGCTTAAAACCGGCCCACAGTGGCGCTAAATACCGAATGCCATAACTTACCGGTACATTGACACGCAGCCGTCCGCTGATTTGACTGGCCTGCGCACTAAGCTCTGCTTCAGCTTCTTATAATTGCTGCAATATATCGCTGCAACGTTCAGCAAAACGTTCCCCCTCCACCGTAAGGCTGAGCCTTCTGGTGGTCCTGTGCAGTAATCTGACGCCTAAACGCTGCTCCAGCTGCATCACCCATCTGGACAAGGCGGTGGTCGACACGCCAGATTTCTCTGCGGCGGCGACAAAGCTACCAGTTTCAGTCACAGCCAAAAAGGCTTTCATTTCGTTTATCTGCGACATTATCCCACCTTTCGGGATAGTTAATGTTAATTAAGCCAATTTATCATCAGATGATAGCTAATTATAGTGCTCGCATAGACTTTGTTGATTAAGGAGTGCAGTACATGCTACCCGTTGTTTTTATTTCTCATGGCGCCCCAAGCTTTGCGCTGGAGCCTGGTAGTGCAGGCCCCGCTTTGACCCGCTTTGGCAACACTCTGCCCAAACCTGCAGCTATTGTGGTGTTATCTCCGCATTGGCAAAGTCAGGGCTTGTACTTAAGCAGTAGCAGCAAGCCTGAGACCATCCATGATTTCTCCGGTTTCCCTTCTGCGCTTTACCAGCTGCAGTACCCTGTTGCCGGAGCCCCAGACATTGCAGCTCAGTTGCAACAGCATTTGCAGCAACAAGGCTTCAGCGCCGGGCTCAACCCGAACCGGGGTTTGGATCATGGCGCCTGGGTACCACTGCGTTATCTGTTTCCGCAGGCTGATGTGCCTGTAGTCCAATTATCGCTGCCGGTGCGCTGGTCCAGCCGTCAGCTGTACCAGTTAGGTCAGGCGTTAGCTGATTTTGCACCGGAGCAGATCCTGTTCGTAGGCTCAGGCAGTCTGACGCACAATCTGTACGAATTCCGTGCTTATGCCGATGAACCAGCTGCGGCTTATGCTGCTGAGTTCAGCGATTGGATAGCCAACCGTCTGAGTCAGAACCAGGCTTTACAAGTGGTCGATGCGCTGGAGCTGGCCCCTCATGCCAAAAGAGCTCACCCAACAGACGAGCATTTTCTACCTTTGAGTTTTGTGTTGGGCATAGCTGGACAATACAGCACAGTGCAGCCACTGGTCAGAGAAATCCGCCACAGTGTATTGAGTATGGATGCCTATGCCTTTGAGCGCTCAGGCCTGGGGGCATAACGCATGGCGAAACAAATTCCAACATGGAAACTCTGGTTGCTGCGCTGGACGGCGCTTTATCCAACCTTATTGCTGGTGTATGCAGTGCTTCAGCAGCAATTAGAAGTACTGCCTTTACCACTGAGGGTGCTGATCACCTCAGGCATCGGCACCTTGGCATTAAGCTTTGTCTGGATGCCACTTTTAACCCGTATTTTTACCAAATGGCTGCATAAAATAGCTCCAAAACCAACACAGGATAAGTTATGACAGACTTAATTATTCAGGCGCCGAAAGACGTTAAGCAATTAGTGTTGTTGCTGCATGGGGTGGGCTCTTACCCAGCTCATTTAAAGCCGCTGGGACAAGCTATTGCCGTAGCCAATCCACAGGCTTTGATTGTGGCTTTGGCTGCGCCTTTTGTTGATGAACGTGGTTTATCGCAATGGTTTTCTGTCGCAGGAGTGACAGAACAAAACCGGCCTGAACGGGTAACACAAGCCTTAGCTGCTTTTTTTCAGTGCTTAGCGCCTTGGCTGCAACAAGCCAGAGCAGCAGCTATTGAGCCCGTGTTATTTGGTTTTTCTCAAGGCGGAATTATGCTGCTGGAAGCTGCCAAAACCATAGAACTCAGCGATTGCCATCTCTTAGTCTGTGCTACTCGTTTTGCCAGCTTACCGGATCAGGCCTTGTCGGTAAAAAGCCTGGGCTGGTTACATGGTCAGCGTGATCCGCTGTTTTCGCCAGAACTGGTACTGCAGGCGAAACAACGCTTAGCCCAGTTTGGCCAGGACATAGAGCCGCAAATTTTTGCCGGCATGCAGCATGAATTACCCACTCAGGCTGCGGTGGATTGGATAAGCGCCTTGGTGTAAAACACAGTAAAGTGACAAACCGGGTTGAGCTACAACCCGGCCTCAGCGCTGATTTAAAACCTATAGCTGGTGGTCAAAAATACTGCAGGAAGCACATCTTCTTTCACCAACGGGCTATCCATCAGTTCGCCATTTAATTTATCGGCTTTGGCCAGCAGTGTCAGGTTCCACTGCTTCGACAGCAAATAAGTAAAGCCTAAAGACAAGCCGACCGATCGGATTCCAGCGTCAGCCTGAAAAGCACTGTAGCCAGACAAAACAACCTGCTCTGCGGAAACGCCAAAACGACTATTCATATAGTCTTCATCACCCCAATTCGCTGCAACCGCCGCCATCAGTATCACAGAAGACGATAGTGGGTAACGAGCTTCAGTTTTTAGTTCAGCCGTAGTGCCGTAGCCTTCAGATAATCCGGCGGACAGCTTGGCCGAAAATGTAAACATGGTCCAATCGTATTCAGCTAACAAGTTAGCAGTCGCTGAAGGATCAATATCCCCCATACCCTGTAAGTTTGTACGATCATCCTTTTCGTCCCGGCCCGAGCCATAACCTATCGACAGCCCCAACTTGTAGTTTTCGCCTCTGAGTGGGTAACTACCGATGCCGTGACGCACATTGGCAAAAAACAAACCGTTTTTATACTCAGCGCTTAATACAGGCACGGGGATCACTTCAAACTCATCTGATCCTTCGTATACCGGCATGTAGCCAGCGCCAGCGCCCACCACATAGTACCAGGAACTGGCCTGTTCGGAGGTATGTGTAGAGGCAACTTCAGGTACAGGCTGAATCCATTGCTGGGCACCAGCTTGACTAAGAGGAAGCAGACAACACACCCCAAACAGAGCTGGGCTAAGTAAATTTACCTTGTTTTTCATGATTTTTCCTTGTGAGCAGCAGCAGAGAATGGTATACAGATACAAATCATTTAAAGCATAGATTATTTAATGTTTATCATGATGTAAAGCGTGATAAACATTAATTTTATAAATTCAACCAAGGGTGAGTGAGATGAAATCAGAAGCGGGTATTTTAAAATTTCTTGATAAAGCGTTTTGGGCAGTCTGGATAGCATTGCCATTTTTGATAGGAGTAAGAGTGTATTTTGGTGTCACTTCAACCCACTTTAATGCGGGTGCCGGGGCCTGTGCTGGCATTCCTATCATTGATTTTTCGCTGCAGGGGAAAATTCTGGCTGGAGTTTTTATTGGCGTAAATGTAGTGCTTTATCTGATCCTGCTGGGCTGTATGCATAGCCTGATCAGGCAATTTAGCCGCGGCAGCCTCTTTGTTGAAGCCACGTTAAATTCGATGGTCAGGATCTCTGTGCTGCTATTGGCTTGGCCATTTTTCCAGCTGATATTTCTTAATCTGACATCCTACGTTTTATTCGTGCTTGGTGACGTCAGTGATTGGAAGTTACAATATAGCCTTGATTTATCTCTTATTACTTCAGGAATGGTTATTTTGGCACTACGTTTAGTGATGTCACAGGCTATTAAATTGCATCAAGATGCACAATATACGATTTGATGGAGCCTGAGCTATGACAATTGTTGTGAATCTTGATGTGATGCTGGCGAAACGAAAAATGCGCCTGAACGAGTTAGGCGACGCTATTGGCATCAGCGTGCAAAATCTTTCCGTACTGAAAACAGGTAAAGCACGGGCGATCCGTTTTTCCACGTTAAGTGCTATATGCAAGGTTCTTGAATGCCAGCCTGCCGATATTCTCGAATATACGCCGGGTGAGGATGAGCCCTTAGAAGACTAAAAGTCTGTTGCTGGCAGAGCCGCAGACATTGCAGCTCTGCCCGTTTAGCTGTTTTGCACTTAAACGCCGGTTTTTAGCTTTGGATGAATAGAAGAGATAATTTTAAAATCTTTAAAGTAGCCTTCAGTGCCAATATCCACGTAAAGACCAATGCCGCCTGAAGCTGAAGTCCCTTTCATTTTATTGACGATAAAAGACGGATATTTGGCGTTATTCAGATAAAGTTCGGCTCTCTCTCCTGCCACATGAATGCGCATGGTGATCCATTCATCCAGGCCAATATCGGCATAGGTTTCATACAAACCTGGCGCTTCTTTACGCAGTTGATCAAATTTATAACCGGGGTATGCAAAATACTGTACCACTTTGTTTCTGTAAGCCTGCACATCAGATCGTCCAACATTTGGCCGCAAATAAATAGATTCAAAAGCTGAGTTATCTGCACTGGTTCTGAAGTGAACCCCAATAAAACCTTGCGAAGCAACAAAAGGAGTAGGCCGCTGCACCCGAGCCAAGACCTTCACTTCAAAAATAGCATCGGAAAATTCAAAGTCTTTCAGCTTAACGTAAGTGGCTTCATCCACTGTATCGCCAAGACGTTTCACGTCAAAAGGCAAAGTCTTCAGATCGCGCTCTACCTTTAATACTTCTTCCCCATCAAGCTGCACCACAGCAGCAGTAACGTGGTTCAATTCAAACTCCCGGCCTTCCCACTGAATAGTTTGGGCAAAAGCAGGCGTCGCTAGAGTAAAGCTCAGTAGCAGGTGACTCAGTAATTTTTTCATAGTGCTGTCCTTTATGGAAAAAACAGCCATAGGCTAAGCCTTCTGACAAAGAAGAAAAAGCCGGGAACTATCGCTGAACTATAAACACTGTGTTTCTAATTCCTCATTGGGTAGGAGATTATTGTTTGCATCTGCAGTAGGTTTTATGGCCAATTACTACTCTACTATTACAAACCCAGATTTTCTCTATTCATAAATATCCCAATTTTCAAATAGAGATAACTACACAACTCCTGCCAATTTATCTCTCTAGAGATTATGAGCTAATGAATTACGCTACCTGCCTTACGAGTGGTCCAGCTGGTTAAGGCAACACCCAGCAACACAACGCCAGCAGCCAGAATATCTCTTAAAGATAATGTCTCATCAAGCAGGAACACGCCAAGTATGGCACTTAACACCGGAACTGACAGCTGCACTGTACCTGCAGTGATAGCCGCCATTTGGGTGCGCACCCAATACCACACCACATAGCCCAAAGCCGATGTCACAGAGCCGGATAACAGAGCGTAACAAGCTCCAACAGGGTTGATCTCTAACTGATCACACTGAAACCACAACAGTGCAAGGCTCAAGGGCACGGCCAGGATAAAACTGCTTGCAGTGCTATTAAGCGCAGAACCACCGGCGCGGCCAAGCAATGAAAAGCTTCCCCAGGCGATACCCGCGACCAACATCATGGCAGAGTAACGAAGTGGAGCCGACGTATCTGAAGGCAGGAGAAATACAATCAGTCCGCCGAGCGCCAGCACTATTCCCCACAGGCTGGTTTTTTCACCACGAACAAGACCAAAGCTCATCATCAATAACTGCGAGGAAGCAAATAAAACCAAAGCGCCGGCACCTGTATCCAGACCGCGATAAGCAAAAGAAAAGGCAACAGCGTAGGTAAAAAGTAATGCTGCAGACAATAAACCCGTTGGAGTCACTGAAGGTTTAATACCTTTGACTGCAAGAATACAGGCTAAAGTGACAGCCCCCGCTATTAACCTAATGGAGCTAAAACTTGCGGGGTCGATGCTGGTTTCCTGCAATGCCATCCGGGTTAACAAGGAGTTGGCGGCAAAAGCCAGCATAGTCAAAGCTGTTACAGCCAGCAGAAACCAGGGCGTCGAGAAGCGGGATACTACAGTACTGATGGTCATTTTTATAAGTCCCACTCTCAGGCTGAGCTTTGTGTTTCATCCCACTATAAATAACAACAAAGCACTTAGCTATGCTGTCAGGTTTTCGGCTCTGATTTTTAGGCACTTATGCAGACGGAGTCACAACAAATCAGTGCGTTATTTCCGCAGAGCCCTTGCTATAGCTTCGCTCTCTAATGCACTAAATCGCTTTGATATAGCAGCATCAGGATAAATAGTCTCAGAGGCATGGAACATACCGGGTAAAACATGGATCTCAGTCGGTACGCCAGATAGTATTAATCTTTTCGCGTATTCCATATCCTCTTCGACAAAAAGATCGATAGCGCCCACCACTATATCTGTCGGAGGTAACTTCGATAAATCAGTAACACGAGCAGGCACTGAACCATAAGGAACTTCTGACATACCCGCTTTTTGTCCTAATAAAGCAGACCATCCAAACGCATTCGAAGTCGGAGTCCATAACAACTGACCTATGTGAGCAGGCACTGTCCTGCTACTGCCGGTCCGATCATCGAGCATAGGAAAGATCAGGACTTGATGCTTTACAGGGATTTCAGCTCTGTCCCTGGCTGCAATAGCCAGCATAGCGGCATGACCACCTCCAGCACTATGCCCCATCAGTACAATATGGTCTTTATCAATCCCAAGCTCACTTGCGTTGTTATACAGGTATTTGAGGGCTGCATAATTATCTTCGAGCGCACCAGGAAACGGAGTTTCCGGAGCTAAACGGTACTCGACCATTACAACAGTACAGTTATACTTTTCTGCTATTTTCTGCATATTTGGCAGGTAAAGTGCCGCACTACCTAAGACAAAACCACCGCCATGCATATAAAGTATTACGGGCTTAGCATCTCCAGCCAGGGAATTAATCAGGCGAATAGATACATCAGGTTCCCCTTCAGCACCAGGGATAGTTTTCTGACTCACAACAGGAATTGGCGCTGGCTTTTTAATTTGTGCAGCCTCAGCAATACGCACTTTTTTATAATTTTCAGCGGTGATGTCAGCAAAGCCAATTTTATCTACGAGCTGCGAAACTTCAGTCAACTGATTGCGGTAATCAGGATGCAGCAACTCTAATGCGGCTTCATTCTGTAAACGAGCAAAAGCGAGATCTGGCAGAACAGCAAAGAACCCGGTACAGAAAAAGCACAGACCAAAGACAAAAGGTTGCTGCTTTTTTTTGTACTGAGCTAAATAACCACTTTTATTCATAGTATGTCCTATTGATTATTTCACACCTCATACCCCAGACACTCTTGGATGGCAATAGAGTGCGCTGTTACAGCAAAACTGCACCGCTTAACATAAAGATGAATCAATTAAGTTGCTACATTATTAGACAAAAATGCAGGAAAACAAGACAAAACTTAAAGGTTACAGATTCGATAAACTATTTTTGTTATTTGATATTTTTTCGAACCAGCCTCAACGGGCCTCACTTCATCGCGGCTCTTTTTTCAACAATCAGGTTCACTTCATCCCCACTGACAACCAACTTCATCCGTCCAACTTCGACATACCGGGAATAATCCTCTGGCGCAAAGTGCTGCAAGCTGGCTTCAAAGGTTGAAGGACCGAGCCACTTCGCACTATGAACCCCAAAATCTGAGTCATTCCTCTCCAATAACAATGTGATCTTGTCATCCTTTAAACGGTAGAGTTTTACTATATTACGATCAAAAGTGTCTGAGTTCCGACTGTCCAGATATTCAAACACCAACTGACTATCGGGTGAAAACACCGGAGCACCAGTTAACTCTGTGGTGAGTTTTGTTTTACGATCAATGAGTAGATAACTCCACCATTCCCAACCCGCTTTAAAGATCACGCAGTACCTTTTGCTGTGATCACAACCCCACAAAAAGAAATTCTGATAATGCTCTGCGTCGTCCACAATAACGTCTTGCAGCCTAAGCTCGCTGCCATCCAGGTAAGTCAATATCGCTTTACCCTGTTTTTTTTGGTAGATCTGCGCAAAATAGCGAGCTATTTGTTCAGGCCCCTGCTCTTTTGTGCAGTGCTCATAAGCCTGAAATTGTTCATAAGTGGGTTGCACAGGCAAAGGCTGACATAATTGCTGCAGCGTCATATGCCTGGCAGGTTCTGCCGCCTGCAGTGGAGCGGTAGCATTAATGAAACAGATGAGGCCAATGTAGGCTATCAGGTGTTGAATTTTCATTATGGTTAGTCCTTTAACTTCTGTGGCTCGCCCTAAGGCGCCTGAATTTTATACTCCTTCATATGCTTTAAATAAGCGATCAGATGATCGATATCCTGGCTACTCAACTGCGGGAAAGCGGGCATTTTGCTTTTGTATCTGTAGCCGGAGGCATTGGGGATAAAGGCTTTTAAATGAGCTTCTGTCCAGTACTCGGTGACGTTTTTTGGCGCGTTCAGCTCAGGGCCTAGTTCGCCGCCTTGCAGGTTAATCGAATGGCAGCTGATGCAGCTTTGTTTAAACAGCAAAAAGCCCTGATAAGCAGCTGAGTTTTGCTCTGCATTGGTTGGATAAAGTTTGGCGTAACGTTGCTGGAAACTGACCAGCTCCAGCTTCACTAATTGATAAGGCCAGGGTCTGGTTTTCTCCACTGCTTTGCCTTGTTTCCACACCAGATAAAATGGTGCGGGCGATAACATGGTTTTGCCCTGCTCCACTGGCGCAAAGTCAAAATCCTTTTTACCACTTTCGGCAAACACCAGTACTGCCTGATCATCCAGTAAATACTCAAGCGGCATACTGGGGGCGTAGCCATCAGAGGCGGTCAGCACCACTTCATCGGCGGCCTGACCGGGTTTATAACCCGCAGCTTTTAACAGCTGCAGTAAAGACACGCCTTCAAAGCTTTTTTCACTGTTATAGACAGGGTCAAATAGCTTGATGCGCTGCACTGGTACTTGTTGTTTAATTTGCGCCAGCGTCCATTGCTGTTGTTGCTCTGGCAGCTGAATTTGCAGCTGCTGCGCCGTTAAAGCAAAGGAGCAAAAAGATAAAAAACCAAACAGTATCAATATACTAGTTTTAAACATTAGTGCTCCTTTACCTACAGTGACCTCAGAACCTATACCCAAAACACCTGAAGCTGCAGCTTCAAGTTTTGTGGGTATAAACAGCTTAGCCTAAATACTGCTTTAACCAGTTGATCCTATCCTGCTGCGCTTTGGCCTGCACAGGTCTGAAACCATGATCAGCACCAGGGTAAATCAGCAGTTTATGTGGGTGTTGCAATGCTTTTAGTTTCATCGACAATTGTTCAGAGCTGGTCACTGGCACATGTTTATCCTGGTCACCGTGTTGGATCAAAATAGGTAACTGTGCAGGTAATTGCTCAGGCCATAACAGCACTGAACGTTCAGCTAAAGCTATAGTTTTATTGCTACTGTAGTCAGGGATCCTTGCTTTAAACACATTATCCATTTCGGGGCGAAGTTCCAGCTCTTTGGCAAAATCCGTCGGGCCAGCTCCTACTACTATGGTTTTCAGCTCTGGCATGGATTTGGCCAGCATATAGGTCATCATGCCGCCTCTGCTATGACCCCACATGCCCAGACGATTTACATCGGCCTGTTTCATACCCTGAACTATAGGCAACAAGGCTTTGACATCCTCTAAGTCAGCGCCCCCGAACTCATCAAATCCGGCATTTACCCCAGTGTTTTTACCCCAGTTATGTTGGCCTCTGTAATTGCTGGCAAGAATAACAAAACCTTGCTCAGCCACAGGCATCAGATTTTTCATCACAAAACTGAAGTTCAATTGGCCGTAATCTGCATTACCACCTCTGTTATAAATAACCACAGCAGCTTTGCCATTGATTTGTTTAGGCTTAATCATAAAACCACGAACAGGTACGTCGCCTACTCTGTAAACAAAGTCCTGACAATCCAGAGTCTGCAGGAAATGTTCAAAATCAGCCTGCGGCAGTTCGGCCCGGAGTTTAGCTTCGGAAAATTGTGGCTGGTTTTTGCCCATTTTTATCCGCATCGCCATAAAGCTATCGTAACTTTGAAAAGGGCCGCTAAAGCAACTGCGGCTTTTTTGCAGACTGGCCGCAGTGCTGAATAATTCAGCCTGAGCTTTTGGCTTAGTTTCAGTCGCTGTCGCCTGCTTCAGCGGCGCTTGAGCCGAAGGCGTTTTAGCAACAACAGCGCCACTGAAAGTAAGGCTTAAAAGTACAGATAATACTGTGTATTTCATCGCAACATCCTTGTTTAGGTTTGGTTTACTTGAGCGCGATCACCGCTATTACTGCTTCATGATCAGAAGGATACAAGCCGTTGTATCTTCTGTTATCTACCTGATAACTGCTGACCTGCAAGTTTTTACTTACAAAAATAAAATCTATGGTTTGGCTTGGGCTAGTGGGGTCGCGGCCAAAGCCGTTAAAAGTACCAGCGTTTTGCGAAAGCTTCTGTGCCGCCACTAAGGCGCTGTCGTTTAAGCTTTTACTCAAAGCCTTGTAAGGCTCGCTGCTGGGCTCAACATTAAAATCGCCGGTCAGCAACACTTTGCTCTGTTTGGGTAATAGTTCCACCTCTTTAGCCAATAACACAGCACTTTGCAGCTGAGCCTGCTTTCCCATATGGTCAAAATGGGTATTAAAAAAGTAAAAGCTTTGGCCGGATTTCAGCGCTTTAAACTGGGTTTTGGTAAAAGTGCGGTTCAGGTTTGCATCCCAGCCTTTGGATATTTTTTCCGGAGTTTCTGACAGCCATAAGGTTTTGGCGGACAACAGCTGCAGCTTGTCTTTGCGATACAAAACGGCTGTGCTTTCGCCTTTGGTTTTACCATCGTCACGGCCTTCACCAAACCACTGATACTGCGGCAACATCGCCACTAAATCATGCACCTGAAACAGTTCGGCTTCTTGTAAGCCAATCAAGTCCGGTTGTTGGGTTTGAATTAAATGCGCCAGCAAAAACTTACGCTCTGGCCAATACTGCGGCGTACCTTCAGCTTCACAGAAGCCACACCTAATGTTATAGCTCATGAGTTTGAGTGATTCGGCAAACGCCAGTTGCGGCAACAGTAACAACGACAAAATAATCAGTAAAAACTTCATAAACTTAGCCTGTTCGATTGAAAAGAAGCGACGAGGTTAACTTAACAACTTTGCCGGATTATTAATTCGGAAGGCATCACCAAATCAGTGCCTAAATCGCCCGATAATAAAATACGGGCTGCAGTGCGGCCTTTTTCATCACTATGTTGGGCAATAGTCGTCAGGCTGGGGTAAAAACGTTCGGCTTCTTCAATACCGTCGAAGCCAACTACGACTAAATCGTCTGGTATGTTGATCCCTAGTTCACGCGCTACCGCCATGGCGGCCAGAGCAATACGGTCACTCATACACAGCAGCACGCTGGGTCTTGGGTATTGAGTCAGAGCTTCCCGGGCGGCTACTAAAGCAAAATGATGGGTATTCAGCGGAATGTGCCAGACCGCATCGGCTGGCAGCTCGCGGCCTTGCTCCTGCGCCGCGGCTAAATAACCATCTAAACGGCGACGGGAAATAGCTTGTTCTGTGCTGTACAGCTCATGCGGCTGAATACGGCAAACCCTATCCGATTCAATTAAACGCAAGCCCAGCACTGCCACTTTGCCCGGCATTTTTTTAAAGGCATGTTCAGCAATACGCTGGGCTGCGGCGTAGTTATCGACGTTGACCGACATCACAGTATCCAGATTACAATCCACTGTGATCAACGGCTTACCGCTTTTAATAATACGTTGTAACTGCTCAGGATTGCTGGGCGCACCATACAGGATAAAGGCATCCGGAACAGCTTCAGCACTGCTGCTGCTGGTGTTATGGCGGCCAGATAACAACAACATATCCATGCCGTGTTCCTGCAGCACTTCGGCTACACCTTTAATAAACTGGTTGGCAACAGGATCGCTGACTGAATACTCTAAAGTGTCCGACAATAACACCGCCACTATGCCGGAGCGGCCAGTACGCAAACTACGAGCAGCTGCGTTTGGGCCGTCATAACCCAATTCAGCGCATTGCAACAAAATACGTTGGCGTAATTCTGGGGAAAGTTGATCGGGTCTGTTGTAGGCATTGGAGACGGTAGCAACTGAAACCCCTAAGTAGGAAGCGACAGTTTTTAAATTCAGTTTTTTTGGTTTTTCAGTTGCCGACACAGCCATAACACCCTGTTTTAGTTCAGGCTTTATCATGCCTGTTCAGCCACGGAATTGCCAGTATCTACATCTGGTAATGTAAGGATGACTAAAAGCCCGGCACCCTGATTTTGCAGGCTTAAACTGCCGCCATGCGCTTCGGCTATATCGCGGCATAAAGTTAAACCTATGCCAGAGCCATTTTCCTTGCTGGTGTAAAAAGGCACCATAGCATGAGCTAAAGCTTCACTACTCATACCACCGCCAGCGTCCTGCAAACGAATAAGCAAGTGCTCAGGCAATTCGGTAAAACTCAACTGAATGTGCTCCGGTACAGAGCCGGATTCGTGGGCGTTTTTTAACAGGTTTAATAGCAACTGCGATAACTGCAGCGAGTCGGCCTGCCAGACTCGGCGCGGCAAATCGCCTAGCAGTTCAAAGTCGTATTGATCCTGTAGCTGATTAATCAACCGCGCCCACGGCACAGGAGCTAAGGCAGGTTTGGGTAATTTGGCAAACTGAATATAGGATTGCAAAAACTGATTTAAATGCTGCTGACGTTCACTGATGGTCTGGAAGATTTGTTGCAGCTGTTTATGCTGCAGCTCTGTGGCTACCAACTGGCCTGAGTACGCCAAAGAGGACAGAGGTGCCAGCGTATTATTCAGCTCATGCCCTATCACCCGCAGCAGTTTTTTCCAGGCTTTGACTTCTTCGCGATGAATTTCGCGGGTCATAGGTTTAAGTAAGTACAACTGGTGAGGTTTTTGATTCAGTGAAAAACTACTTACCGACAAATGCCAAATCGACACTGGTTCGCCCAAATGCAGTAAGCCTTGTTGTCCGCTTTGAATAGCCATGGACAGTTCAGGTAGTTTTGCCGTTAAATCTGAAAACAACAGTCCTTCAAACTTCTGCCCCTGATGCAATAAAACCCGGGCAGCCGGGTTGGTCATCAGCACCCGACCTGTCTGATCCGTTAACACCATAGCGCTTGGGCTGGATTGCAGCACAGTATCGAGCAGTAATTCACGTTGATACAAAGTGGCGCGCTCTTGCCTTAATTGCGCCGACATTTGCTGCAATACTTCAGCTAAAGGTTTTAACTCTCGTAACAGCTGGCGGTTAGCATCGACATTAAAACTGCCATCCTGCAAATTTTGTGCATGTAAATTCAGCGCTTCAATTTCTTGCAGTAAAGGCGTCAGGACAAAATGGAGCAGCAGCAACACCAGCAGATCAAAGCCAACAAAAATCCCGTACCATAGCGGCTCAGCGTCCAGAGAAGATAAAAGCAAAAAACCGGCACAAGCAAAGCCAGCACCAGTAGATATAAACGCCTGATCAGTTGCATAAGCTATTACGCAGGTTCAATGCCATAAAACTCCATTCGCCGGTACAAAGCCTGACGGCTTATACCCAATTGTTTAGCAGCTCGCGCTACGACCCCCTGAGCCTGCTGCAGCGCTTGTTCAATTTGTTGTTTATCTAAATCATCCAGAGCTTTTTTTGCTGAGCTTTGCTCCTGCGGCAAGGCCAAATCAGCAGCGTCGATTTCATCCGAGAGCGTGAGTAATAAAGCGCGCTGACATAAATTTTGCAGTTCGCGCACATTGCCTGGCCAGTGATAACTTTGCAGTGCCTGCTCTGCGGCTTTGGTCAAGCTTTTTTGCCCAGCTAAAAAATGCCGCGCCAAAGGCACTATATCGTCTACTCTGTCTTTCAGCGATGGTAAATGCAGCTGCACTACGTTGATGCGGTAATACAAATCCTGACGGAAAATTCCTGCGTTGATGGCTTTGGTTAAATCGGCATTGGTGGCGCTGATAATACGCACATCCACTTTGCGGGTCTGACTTGAGCCTAAACGTTCGAATTCACCGGTTTGTAACACCCGCAGTAACTTCATCTGGCCTGATAACGACAAGTTACCTATTTCATCCAGAAATAAAGTGCCACCATCTGCAGCCTCAAAGCGGCCTATCCGGGTTTTAGTGGCACCGCTGTAGGCTCCGGCTTCAGCACCAAATAGCTCAGCTTCCATTAAATCGGCAGGCAAGGCACCCATATTGACTTTGATCAACGGCTGCTGTTTACGGCTGGAATTGGCATGCAGCACCTGGGCTATACCTTCTTTACCCGCGCCATTTTCACCTGTAATCAAAACTGCTGCATTGCTCGGTGCCAGTTGCAACGCCATTTGTAGTAACTGCTCCATGGCGGTGCTGGCAAACACCAAACCACATAAATCTTTACCAGCAAACAGGCCTAATCGTTCCTGCTGCTTGCGCTCGGCTTTAAGGTTTTGTTCGGTCAGTTGTTTAATTTTCAGCGCATTAGCCACAGTGGTCAGTAAACGCTGATCATCCCAGGGTTTGGCGATATAGTCGGTGGCACCGGCTTTGACCAGTTCCACCACCATATCCAGATGTGTCCAGGCTGTGAGCAGCACTACGGGAATAGCAGGATAGTCGGAGCACAACTGATAAAACAGCTCTTTGCCTTGGGCGCCACTCATCTCGCCCTGAGCAAAGTTCATATCCTGCAAAATCAAATCGATAGATTGCTGCTGCAAAATGCTTTTGGCCAGAGCCGGATGCTGCGCAATAAACACCTGATAACCCTGCAACTGAAACAGGGTCATCAGGGCGGTACAGACCGCCTCGTTATCATCGATGACCAGTATTTTTTTCATTTTTTTATAGTACTTACAAAGTCTTAGTTGCTGTCGCTGGTGAAATTCTGGTTGCTATTCTCGCAGGATACCATGTGGCCAGCGTGACACAAAGTATCAGTAGCGCAGTGGTCAGAAGTGGCAGCCAGACCGGTACTGCCGGGATGCTAATCACCTTAGCCAGGCTGATATTTAAGCCATAACAGACCAGAACCCCAAAGCCTGCACCTATGGCTGTGGTGAGCCAGCTCTCGCTTAACACATCCAGCAATACACGAGCTTTACTGGCACCTAAGGCTCGTTTAATACCCACTTCTTTTTGCATTTGCAGCGCGTGAAAGTGGGCGTGGCTGTAGGCAGAAATCATGGCCACTAAAAGCATCAAGCCACTTAATACCGCTAATAAGGTGGCTAAGCCAATTTCAGAACGAAATACGTCGTCACGGTTTTCGTCCATCCGCAGTACAGTGCCAATATCTATTTCTGGTTCAGCATTTCTGATCACATCAGTCAGTTGAGCGCGCACAGCTTCAGACTGGCCCTCCTCAACCCGAACCAGCAAATGATACCCCCTATCAACGCCTTCTAAAGGAACAAAGTTGATCGCTGCAAACAGTGGATCGCTAGCGTAACGCTGTGAAAAAAAGTCAGACACAACACCGACCACCGTACCTTGATTGGTGACTCTCCCAAGAGGGTTTTGTTCTAAAAACAATTGCTTAGCTAGTTTTTCAGTCAATACAATATTTTCAGAACCTATATCCAAATCTGTGAGTTCTCTACCTACAACTAAATTAACACCCAACACCAGAAAAATCTGTCCTCCACTATTGTAATAAGGTACTGAATTAACATTGCTCTCGTCTTCACGTTCTATTTCAAAAATATTAGAGTTTCTCCCACCCTGTCGCAGAGGAATCTGGTTAGTAAATTCAGCTGCTGCAACACCCGGAATTTGTCGTATTGCGGCTAATTGCCTACTCACTACTTCTGATAAAGCAGGTTGAACGCGCATCGCTGTGTTGGTTGGTTTTACCCGTACCGTGAGAATTTGTTCTAAAGCCAAGCCTGTAGGCTGTTCCACGAGCTCTTTTGCGGCGCTTGCCAGCAACAAGGCGTTGACAACCAAACCCAAAGTCACAGCCAATTGCAGTAACAACAGAGCTGTCACCACTTTGCGACGCAATAAGGATTTAATAATTAAATGAACTGACATAGAGCGCTCCTTATTGTTTTAACTGTTGATTCAGCGGGCTGAATGAGGTTTTTAAAGCAGGATACAAGGTCACCAGATAACTAATCAGCAACACGACAAGCGCCATCACACTCAGCATTTGCCAATCCCAATTAGCCAAGGCCCGGGTACCTGGTAATAACGAATTGATAGTCCATAACCCCAACTGCGCGAACAGCAGCGCCACAGCAAAAGCTAAAGCAGAACTTAATAACACGTCTGCCAGAATTTGGCCTTGTAACTGCCAGCGGCTGGCGCCTAAAGCACGGCGTAAACTGAATTCATACTGGTTCGCCATATAACGGTTCAGTGATAAATGACTAGCGTTCACTACACAAACCAGCAAAAACAATGAAGCCACTAAAGCAAATGCATCCAGTTGCTCATTAGTTGCCTGCATAGCTTTTTGTACGTCCAGAATATTATCCAGCTTATTGCCTTCGGGGCGGGTATGACGGCCTGCAGCTTTTTCATCAGCCACCAGATTTTTCAAATACTGTTGATACTGCTCTACTTTTTCAGGGCTATCTAATTGCACCCAAAACTGCAGCTGATTTACAAAGTTGGTTCTGGCCATTTGCGGGTAGGTGGCCATATTGCCGTCCCACTCCACATTAAAATAGCGATTTTGAGTATTAGACTGAAAGGCTAAATCGTAGGCTGTTTCCAGTGGCAGATAAATATCCTCAGCAGGTTCAGCAGAACGACGACCATTGACGTCATACAAACGTGGCAACATGGACCAGTCGTTCAGCACGCCAATAATTTTATACAGCTTGTCATCAATCAGCATCTCCTGCCCAACTACATCAGTGCGACTAAAAAACTTCAACGCAGTGTTTTTACTGATCACTACTTCCATTCTCGCTTTATTGTCTGGCCAGGCTTCGCCATGTAAAAAGGGCACATTAAACAGCTTGAAAAAATCACGCTGCGTGACCCGCAATTCCACCTTGCTGGGTGTCGCTTGCTGATTCTCCACTGTTTTGGCATAAGCATCGCTGGAGAACATCGCCGCTTCGGCTGAGGGTATACCGCTACCACTCATTTTCTGCATATCCATGTAACTCATCACTCGAGGCGGCTCAAAACAGTCAGTGCAATCGCCAGGTGTAGAGTTGATACGAGCCATAAACAAGGTGGCACTTTTTTCAGGAATGGGGTCGCGGTTCATCCAGTAATACAAAGTGGCGTTACTGAAAAAAGTACCTAAACCTAAACTTAAAATCAGCAGGGTTAAGGCATAAGGTAAAGGGGCTCTTTTAATGCTGAACCAGCTCAGCTTCAGGTTATGTACTAAGGCTTCCATCTTAAGCTCCTGCCGCTGTTAAAGGTACGTATCCCAGTGGTTCATATAAAGTCGCGTCATTGAGCTGTCCATCGACAATCTGAATATGGCGGTTAGCACGGCGGGCCTGATCCGGGTCGTGTGTCACCATCAAAATGGTGCAGCCTTGCTGATTGATTTTTTCCAGCAGTTCCATCACCTGACGCGCCATTAACGAATCCAGGTTGCCTGTTGGTTCATCCGCCAGCAGAATACGTGGCTCACCGGCAATAGCGCGGGCTATAGCGACACGCTGCTGCTGACCACCAGACAGCTGGCTTGGATGATAATCACGACGTGCAGCTAAACCTACAGTTTCCAACGCTTGCTCCACCCGGCGTTTACGCTCAGCAGCACTAAAACCACGATAGCGCAGCGGCAGTTCGATATTGTCAAACAAGCTAAAATCTTTAATCAGGTTAAAGCCCTGAAATATAAAACCTATTTTTTCATTGCGAAGGGCTGACAATTCCCGGTCAGATAAACCTTTGACCGAGCGGCCATCCAGCAAATAATCGCCCTGATCAAAACTTTCTAACGTACCCAGCACATTCAGCAAGGTCGATTTACCAGAACCTGAAGGGCCCGTTAACGCAGCGAATTCGCCTTCATTCACCTGCAGATTAATCTGCCGCAGCGCATGGGTTTCAATTAAATCAGTGCGGAAAATTTTGCTTAAGTTATTAATTTTAATCATGGTTTTCTCCTGTAGGGCCCAAGCCCTCAATTCCTGTGAAAGCCTTAGTTCAATTGAACTCTGTCTTGTTGTTTAAATTCATCCAGATTAGAGATCACCCATTGGTCTCCCTCTTTGGCACCTTGTAAAATTTCGACGTACTGCACTGAGGATGCACCCAATACCACAGGGGTTTTCACCGCCAGATTATTGGTCACCTGATAAGCGATACGACTGGCACCTGAGCCAACAAAGTCACCACGTTTAATGCGCAAGACATTGTCTTTTTGCTCAATAATGACGCGGGCTGATAAACGTTGGTTCTGGCGTAAACTGGTGCTGTCGTTCTGCGAGAAACGCACTCGGGCTGTAACTAAATTGTCTTTGACTTCAGGTGCTATATGGCTCAGCTCACCTTTGAGTTGCTGATTGCCTAAATTCACTTCCACCGGCATACCCACAGCTAAATCGCGGATATAACTCTCCTGTACTGAAAGCTCGGCTTCATAGCGGCTTAAATCGATCACGGTCAGTAAACCTGTGCCTGCCAGTACATGACTTTGCTGCTCTACCAGCCAGTTACCGACCTGGCCTGTGACCGGTGCTTTAATTTGTAAAGCGGCCAGTTTTCTGTCCAGTTCAGCCACTACTAAAGCCTGACGAGCTAAGGCGGACTGACCCGACTTTTTTTCAAAATTCAGCTTATCTGATGCCAGGGCCACTTTACGTTTGGCGTGATCAAACTCCAGTTCAGCCTGCAATAGCTTGTCTTTGGCGACGTCATAATCCAGTTGGCGAATCACCCCTACTTTGATGGATTGTTCAGCACGTGCCAGCTCGCGCTTCGCCGCCACTAAGTTGACCTGAGCTGTGTTTTGCACTTGTTCCATATCCAGTTGCAGCTCACGGGCTAATAAAGTGGAACGCTCAAAATCAGATTCCATACTGGCCAGCAAAGCGCGTTGTTGCTCCAGTTCATTATCCAAAGCCGGACTGGACACCACAGCCAATAAATCACCTAATTGCACAGCTTCGCCAGGTTGCTTCAGATACTGCACCTGCCCTGCTTCCTGACTAAACAAAGTAGGCGCATTAGCCGCAACCACTCTGCCCTGCACTGATAAATCACGGGTAAAGCTGCCGCGCTCTACTATGGCCAGTTGCACCTGATCTTTAGGCAAGACTAAAGAAGCCTGAGCCGAGCTGGCGGCCAACAGGCTATAACTGATATAACAAACACCAGCCATAAACAAAGTGGCCAACACAGGACGACGCCATTGCCTTGCTTTGGTCGGTTGGATTTGGATATCCTGATTTTCTGTACCCTGGATCATCTTGCTTCTCCGTCATCTGATTAACCAGACATAGCAGGGAACGTGCCAGCACAGAAAATAGAAGTAAACCTTTGTTTTATAAACAAATATCAATAAAGCACTTACTAACTAAAAACTGTCCGCGGACAGAAAAAGTGTCCGCAAACTTCAGCCGGACAACGGACATGTCGTCATCAAGGAGTAAAAATGCATTATTTACTGCAGTATCAAACCTCAGCAGATTATCTGGAAAAACGCAGCTTATTCAGAGCAGAACATTTACAGCTGGCCTGGTGGGCCGCGGAGCGGGGAGAATTGATATTAGGTGGTGCAGTGGGCGAGCCGATCGAAAGCGCGTTATTGCTGTTTAATGTCTCCGATCCAGCAAAGGTGAAGGCCTTTGCCGAATCGGATCCTTATGTCATTCATGGCTTAGTCAGTAGCTACCGTATTCTGCCATGGCATACAGTGGTAGGCCATGACGCAGCAACACCAATCCGTTAAGCTATTTTTTCTGCCACTGGCCGTTTAGCTGGATAAACTGGCCGGGTTCGGTCTTTTCTATGGCCTTTTTGCCTGCGATAGCTTCAACGTCAGCTAGCTGAATACCGTTTTTAGCGGCCAGTTTCTGATATTCAGCTTTGCGGGCCTGGTTAATTAAGTCGGCAATTTCTTTGGCTTGCGCTGATGAGCTCACCACGCCTAAATACCCATTGGGTTGTTCGCCAACCAAACCCTGAGTTTTGGCAGAGCCTAAGGCCGACATGGCTTGCTGTAAATCCATCGCCAGCACTGGCAAACTGATCGCAAATAAAGCTGACAGCACGAATTTATGTATAGTTTTCATCTTGGTGCTCCTTAGAATAAACCACTGGAATCACTGATCAGTTCGTCCAGTTCTTTGTCCACTTTAATCAAAATTTCATGCTGAATTTTGACATTCAAATTGATATTGATTGGCTCATTTGGCATAGCCACCTGCACCGTTGGGGTACAGGCTGCAGTGATTAAGATGGCCAAACCAAGGCTCAGGCCTTGTGCCGCCAACCGCTTTTGACTAGCAGCCTTTGGCTGGGAAAATTGTCTATCCTGCCCATATCGCATTGTTACTCCTTGCGGGCGTCTTTGGCTTTTTGGGCTGCCAGACGCTGTTGAACCCGTTTTTTCACTAACTCGCTGACCTGACCGCTCAACTGTAGGCTGGTAATCATGGCCGGTAAATTCTCTTCTAAATTAATACTGAAATTAACAGCCCGGCCTTTTTCAAAATCCGGATTATTGCCTTCCAATTTCAAAGCCAATAACAGCTGGCCTTCTTTGCTGTAACTGACTCCGGCCGACAGCACTGAAAAATGAAAATTCTGCAGCGCCTGCATCACAATCTTCATGCCCTGATTCGATGCGGCCATAGCCTGAGCTTTTTGCGACTGATAGGCAATTTTTCCACCAGGCTCTAAGGCGGCAACAGAGCCTTGAGCCACCGTCAGCTTGCCTTGTTCTATACTCAGAGGCAAAGTACCAGATAGAGTTCCTTGCCCTGTCATATCGGCGCTGGGGTGCTGCTTCAGTAACTCTGCTAATTGCAGTTTATCCATTTGCAGCAATACTTTAGCATCTTTACTGAAATCAATTTGCTGCTGCGCAGCTTTTACCTGACCACCAAATAAAGCCAATTGCAACTGCTTCAGGTCTAACTGACCTTTGAACCAATCCGGCGCTGTTGTTTGGTACTGCGCATTCAGCTGCAAAGGCCCCATCACCAGACCGTGGTTAAGCTGTTGTAGCTTCAGATCCCCAGTCTCTACTTTCCAGACCATACCTTGGCTGAACAACTTCAGTGTGGTGGTTAAACCTGTAAATACAGTTCTGTCATAAATGCCGCTTAAATCCCGCAGCTCCAGTTCTGTATGCTGTTTGGTCAGCGCCATGCTGCTTAGGTCAAACTCCAGCTGCCCTTTGCCTGAGGCTTTGCCTTTTTGTAGCGTCAGCAGTTCAGGCCAAAAAGGTCCGACGTGCAGCGGGTTACCGGCCAGAAAAAACAGCTCTGGCAAAGTCCAGCTGGCACTGACTTTTTGCTCTGCCATTTGTATTTTATGCTCAAGCGCAAGAGATAAACTATTCGCTAACCGACCTTCGAGTTGAACTTGTTGCTGTTGATACAACAGAGTTCCGGCCCAACTCCAGTCCAGTGTGTTGAGTTGTGGATGCTGCAGCTGCTTTACTTCAAATTGCAGATCGCTTTTCAGCTGCGAATTGGCCAACTGCGTTGGATTCAATTCCAGCTGCAAGGAAGTTGCATTCAGCATCAACTGCTGTACTTGCAAGTCAGGTTGCTGATAACTGGTGGTCAGCTGCAAAGGTTCGGTGGCTTCAAATTGCAGCAGGTTGTTTTGCCAGACGGCTCGACCGCTGAGCTTTAAATCCAGATCAGAGAGCTTATGCTGCTGCCAATTAAGCTTGCTGCTTGCAAGGCTCAGTTCAAACTGTGGAATTTGCAGTTGTTCAGCACTTGGTGTGATCAAAGCTTTAATGGCCAGCTTTGCATCGCCTACACCTTCAATAAAGATGGCCTGTTGATTCGCCAGTTGCAGTTGTATCTGCTGGTTTTGTTCGCTGTAGGTTAAAGCGCCAATGAGCTTGCAGTCGTTATTTTCAGTGCTGTTGCTGAGCTTAGTATTTAAGCGGGCACAAGGCAGCGAGACTTCTATCTGCTCGAAGGACAACACCTTCGGCAACCAGAGCGGTAATGTGGGTACTGCAGGCGCAGCTTCTTGCTCTGTTTCGCTGGATACGGCCAGTTGCACATCCAATTGGGCTTTTAGCGATTTCGCTTTGAGCACATCCAAAGGCCAGGGCCAGCCGGTCCAACCGAGTTCTAATTGTTCCAATTGTACCTGCTGCTGGCCAGAGAACGGCAGTTGCAAGGACAACTGCTCCACACGCGCCGAGCCCCATGACCATTCCAAACCTTGCCACTTTGGACTGAGTTGAGTCCACCAGAACTGCAACTGAATGAAAGCAAATACGCAGCCTGCCAGCAGTAATAACAGCAGGTTCCATTTTAACCAGGAGGTCGATTTCTTTATGCCAGAAGCAGCTTCGCCACTTGATATCCTCTTTGCTTGTCAGAACTTTAAGCCAGACAGGCTGAATTATGAATGAATTCAGTATCCTGTGTTGGAGATAAATAGCGGCAAAAGTACTTTTATCGAACCCCGCACCGCCTCATTGTATAGCTTTGTTACATAGTTGTATCTTTTTAACCCCTGCGAAACGTGTTTTAATCGGGCCACTTACACGGAGGGACTTATGCACAAATCTAAACTGGCACTAGCCATAGCTTTTGCCTTTACCTTAGCCGCTTGCGGCACTCAGACTCAAACAAATTTACCTGCTGGTGTGACATTAGTTGATCAGTCCAAACCGCAGCAAGGCATTCATATTCCTTATAAAAAGTATCAGTTGGACAATGGTTTGACTGTGATAGTGCATGAGGATAACTCAGACCCACTGGTGCATGTAGATGTGACCTATCATGTGGGGTCGGCCCGCGAAGAGTTAGGTAAATCAGGTTTTGCCCACTTTTTCGAGCATATGATGTTTCAGGGATCTGAAAACGTTGGTGACGAACAACATTTTAAAATCATTACCGAAGCTGGCGGCACTTTAAACGGTACCACTAACTCAGACCGTACCAATTACTTTGAAACAGTACCTGTCAATCAAGTAGAAAAAATGCTTTGGTTAGAAGCAGACCGGATGGGCTTTTTACTGGACGCTGTGACAGAAAAGAAGTTTGAAGTACAACGTGAAACCGTGAAAAACGAACGGGGTCAGAGGGTAGACAACCAACCCTATGGCCGTTTAAACGAGAGAGTCTCTCAAGCTTTATATCCGGATGGTCATCCCTACTCCTGGCCAGTGATTGGTTACATGGACGATTTAAACCGCGCTAACGTCAATGACGTCAAAGCCTTCTTCCTGCGCTGGTATGGCCCCAATAATGCCACTTTAACCATAGGTGGAGCGGTAAAAGCTGAAGATATGTTACCTCTGGTGCAAAAGTATTTTGGCTCTATTCCACGTGGCCCTGAAGTAACGGATGCAGCTAAAACGTTCGTGAAGCTACCGGAAACCCGTTATATCTCGATGGAAGACAATGTGCATTTACCGCTGGTCTACATTGCGTATCCAACAGCTTATGCCACTCATAAAGACGAAGCCGCATTGGATATTTTGTCGGAAATTTTAGGCGGCGGTAATAACTCGCTGCTGTACAAAAATCTGGTGAAAAATCAGCTGGCGGTGCAGGCCGCTGTATCGCACCCCTGTCGTGAGCTGGCCTGTGAATTTTCTTTATATGCCCTGCCTCATCCGGCCTCAGGCAAAACTCTGGCCGATATAGAGCAAGTGATCCGCGCCAGCCTGACCGAATTTGAACAGCGTGGCGTCACAGACGACGATTTGTTAAAAGTAAAAGCCAAGATAGAAGCCAGTAGTATTTTTGGCCTGCAAAGTGTGTCCGGTAAAGTCAGTCAGTTGGCGGCAAGCCAAACCTTCCAGGGCAAACCAGATACCATTGCGGACGATATAGCCCGTTACAATGCGGTAACCAAAGAAGACGTAATGCGGGTGTACAACACCTACATTAAAAATCAACATTCTGTGGTGATGAGCGTGGTGCCAAAAGGCCAGAAGCAACTGATCGCCAAAGCAGATAATTTCACACCGGTAAAACACGACTTTGGCGGCCCATCAAAAACCAGAGCTGAAGATTTACAAGTACGTAAAGCAGTGGACACTTTTGACCGCAGTAAACAACCTATGGCTGGCGTGAACCCAGCTGTGGAATTGCCAGCCACCTGGAGCATGGATTTAGGTAACGGCATCAAGGTATTAGGCAGCCAAAGCACAGAAACACCGACCACTTCGTTATTGCTGAAAATCCCGGTCGGCAGCTATTACGAAACGGCTGATAAAGCAGGTATCAGTGCTTTACTGGCGGCCATTCTGAATGAAAGCACACAAAACTACAGCACGGAGCAAATGAGCCTGGAGCTGGAAAAGCTGGGTAGTAGCATCAGCATCAGTTCTGGCGATAGTTACATCGATGTGTTTGTCTCCAGCCTCAGCAAAAACCTGCCACAAACCTTAAGGCTGCTGGAGGAAAAGTTACGTAATCCAGCCTTTAAAGCCGAAGACTTCAGTCGCCTGCAACAGCAAACCTTGCAGGGTATTCAGCACAGCGCCACTAATCCGGCTTATATAGCGGCAACGGCTTACAACAAACTAATGTTTGATGGCAGTATCGCGGCTTTACCTAATGAAGGCACGCTGGAATCTGTCAGCAAACTGACGTTGGATGATATGAAAAACTGGTATCAAACCTACTTCAAGCCAGCCGGTGGTCAGCTGATTGTGGTATCGGATTTAGCTCAGGATAAAGTCGCTGCAGAGTTAAAAACTCAGTTGACTGACTGGCAAGGTAAAGGTCCGGCTGTTCAGATCAATACAGGCCAGATGAAAGCCAAGCCTGGCACTATTTATTTGCTGGATAAACCTAACGCCCCCCAGTCTGAAATTCGTATTGGTAAGCGTTCACTGACCCAGGACATTACTGGCGAGTTTTATCAGGCAAGCCTGATGAACTTTGTGTTAGGCGGTACCTTTAACAGCCGCATTAACCTGAATCTGCGTGAAGACAAAGGCTACACCTACGGCGCCCGCGCCAGCTTTATCGCCGACAAGTTTGCAGGTACTTACACTGCTTCTGCGGCTGTGCGTGCCGATGCCACGGCTGATTCTATTCGTCAATTTATCAATGAACTGGATGCTTTCCAGCAAAAAGGTATTGCCGATGATGAACTGTCTTTTATGCGTCAGGCCATTAATCAGTCGGATGCACTAAAATACGAAACGCCCAATGCTAAGTTAGGCTTTATGGCACAAATTCTGGAATTTAACTTAACGCCTGATTTTGTCCGTGAACGTAATCAGATTGTGTCTGGTATCAGTAAAGAGCAAATTAACGCTTTGGCTGCCAAACATTTAA
Source organism: Rheinheimera sp. KL1 (assembly GCF_001275035.1). Lineage (NCBI taxonomy): Bacteria > Pseudomonadati > Pseudomonadota > Gammaproteobacteria > Chromatiales > Chromatiaceae > Rheinheimera > Rheinheimera sp. KL1. The sequence continues at coordinate 142,237 of NZ_LAMX01000026.1, read as the reverse complement.
ACACCAAAGAGATGGCTATTCTGGTGGTGGGGGATGCGAAAAGCTTAACACCAGAGCTGGAGAAACTGGGTTACCCGGTAGAAAAAATCAGTCTCTGATCGAGTTTATGTAGAGATGGCCACCCTAAGGTGGCCTTATTTTCCTCCAACAACGCTGCCAGACTTTGTGATAACGCTTAACATTCCTGTCATTTGGTTACAAATTTAATCTATTTTCCGATAGGTGAAAGCGCTTTTGCTCGCTACACTATGACAAGGTTTTTTGCGTCTTTGCTACTGTTCCAACCCCAGGCAAAGCGCAAAACTACTGGCACTGACCAATGCCATTCAGAGCTAACCAGCACTCATTTTCTTAAATTTTTATTAATTTATGACTAATCGTCACAATTTGTAGGAAAACGTGGCACACTAGTCAGCCCGCTGAATGTTGTAAGTCAGGTATAAGCTCAGAACCATTATTCCGGGCTTTTCACTATAAGTGGCTCTAATCCGGGAGTGCTGCCAGCTCGTAGTATCAGCGCTGAAACTCTTGGGTCTTTATTAACTTTTAATCTGGTTACCGCTATGAAAAGATTTAAATCTATATTATTTGCCGTACTTGGCTGATCTGTGTGTTTATGGTGCTTGCAGGGGTCAAAGGTGGCCAGATTGCAGCCATGATCGAATCAGGTGAAACTTTTGTGCCGCCACCAGAACATGTCAGCACCTTTATTGTAGAGCAACAAAGCTGGCCTAATACCTACAATGCGATAGGCACGGTGCTGGCGGACGAAGGTATTATTGTCGCGGCTGAGGTACCGGGTCGGGTGAAAAAAATCAGTTTCAGTAATGGCCAGCAAGTCACTGCAGGCACAGTATTGATTGAACAGGATGTCACCAATGAGCAGGCTCAGTTGCGTTCAGCTGAAGCCAGCTTAAAACTGGCGAAAACCAGTTATGACCGTTTAGTGCAGTTACGTAGCACTAACATTGCCACTCAAAGCGAACTGGATAATGCCAAACAGCAACTGGACAGCGCCGCAGCTCAGGTCGATAACTTAAAAGCCACCTTGCAGAAAAAAGTCATTCGCGCGCCTTTTGATGGCCGTATTGGTATTCGTCAGGTGGATTTAGGCACAGATTTACAAGCAGGAACTCCGATAGTGTCATTGCAGGCCACCAATAAAGTGCGGGTCAACTTCCCTGTGCCGCAACACTGGCTGACCCAGATCACTAAAGGTTTACCTGTAGAAGTGTCTGTCGGTGACGGAGCTGTGATTGTCAAAGGCGAGATCAGTGCGATAGGTGCAGAAATTAATACCAGCACCCGAAACGTAATAGTACAGTCCATTCTGGACAACAGCTCTGACGTATTAATTCCAGGTATGGCGGTCTCTACCACTGTAACCTTAACAGAACCACATCAACTGCTGGTGGTACCAAGCACTGCCATTATTTACGCGCCTTTTGGTGACACCGTATTTGTAGTAGAAAAAGATGACAAAGGCGGCTTAAAAGCCCGTCAACAGTTTGTCCGTCTCGGTAAAGCCCGTGGTGATTTTGTTGAAGTGATTGATGGCTTAAAAGCCGGTGAGCAAGTGGTAAGCGCTGGAGCCTTTAAATTATTTAACGGCCAGGCTGTGGTGCTGAGTAAAACTCAACCACCAGAGTTTAAAGCAACACCAACACCTGCTGATACCTGATTTGTACTTGCTAATAACCAGCCATTAAGAATGAGCAGATTATGAATTTTACCGATATTTTTATTAAGAAGCCTGTACTGGCCATAGTGGTCAGCCTGCTGATATTGCTCGCTGGCTTCCAGTCGATGAGCAATATGACGGTACGGCAGTACCCACGTTCAGACATAGCTGTGATCAAAATTACTACGGCTTACATAGGTGCCAACGCTGATTTGGTTCGTGGTTTTATTACCACCCCTATAGAGCGTGCTATCGCCTCAGCTGGTGGTATCGACTATATCGAATCGCAAAGCACTATGGGCGTGTCGACAGTCACAGCGCATTTACACCTGAACTATGACCCGCTCAAAGCCATGACGGAAATCAGTGCTAAGGTCAATCAGGTAAGGGGAGATTTACCGCCAGAAGCCGAAGTGCCTGCTATTGCTATTGAAGCCGCCGACAGCCAATTTGCTGCGGCTTATTTAAGCTTCAGCTCAGACATTCTGGAGCAAAACCAAATTACTGAGTTTTTAAGCCGTTCTGTACAACCGCGTTTAATTGCCATCAGTGGTGTACAAAAAGCAGATATCCTGGGTGGCCGCACTTTTGCAATGCGGGTCTGGCTCAAACCAGAGCGTATGGCGGCTTTAGGTATTACCGCTTCTGATGTGCGCACTGCCCTGACTGACAATAATATTCAGGCCACCATAGGTCAGACCCGGGGCGCTTACACCCAGGTGAATTTGCGCGCCAACACCGACATGAAAAGTGTTGATGAATTTAAGCGTATGATTTTACGTCAGAATAGCGACGGTATAGTGCGTTTGTCTGATGTAGCAGATGTGGTGTTAGGTGCTGACGATTACAACACGGACGTTAACTACTCAGGCGAAACCGCTGTCTTTATGGGCGTTTTTGTTGCGCCAAATGCCAACTCGCTGGATGTGATTAAAGCAGTGACCAAAGAGATGGAGCAAATTAAAGCTGAGCTGCCCAGTGGTTTAACAGGTGAAGTGTCTTACGACGCCACCAAATACATTGAAGCTGCTATTGATGATGTCGTAAAAACACTGGGCGAAACTTTACTGATTATCGTCATAGTCATCTTCCTGTTTTTAGGGTTCAGCCGCTCAGTGCTTATTCCTATAGTGGCTATACCGCTGTCATTGATTGGCGCCATGTTTATTATGAAGCTGTTTGGCTTCTCATTAAACCTGCTGACCTTGCTATCGATCGTTTTGTCAGTGGGTCTGGTGGTGGATGACGCCATTGTTATGGTGGAAAACATAGAGCGCCATATTCAAAATGGCCTGAAACCTTTCAAAGCAGCCTTAGTCGCGGCCCGCGAACTGGGTGGCCCTATTATTGCGATGACAGTGACTTTGATTTCTGTCTATGTGCCTATAGGTCTACAAGGTGGTTTAACAGGGACCTTATTCCGTGAATTTGCCATTACACTGGCAGGTGCTGTGGCTATTTCTGCCATTGTCGCTATTACGTTGTCACCCATGATGGCATCGCGGATGTTAAAACCTCATACCAGCAATAAAGCACCACTGGATGCTATTTTTAGCCGTTTCCAACACTTTTACAGCCGTAAGCTCGAAAGTAGTTTAAATAACAGATCGGGCGTCTATGTATTCTGGGTTGGTATTATGCTGCTGTGTGTACCTTTATACAGCATGTCACCCAAAGAGCTGGCACCAGTAGAGGATCAGGGCGTTATTTTCGGCATAGTCGACTCTCCCGCTAACTCAACAGTGGATCAGTCCTCTTATTACGGTAAGTACGTGAACGAAGCTTTTATGTCCGTGCCTGAAACTGACTTTACCTTCCAAATCACCTTCCCTACTGGTGGTTTTGGCGGCATGGTGACTAAACCCTGGGCTGAACGTGAGCGTACAGTCTTTGAGATGATGCCGGAAGTACAGCAAAAACTGGCAGAAATATCAGGGGTTAGAATTTTACCTATCACTCCACCTGCTTTACCTGGTGGTGGCCAATTCCCTGTTGAATTTGTCATTGCCTCTACGGCTGAGTCAAAAGAGATTTACGACTATGCGCTGAAACTGGAAAAAGTGATGCGTGAAAGTGGTATGTTCCCGTTCCAGGTGATAGATATGAAGGTGGATCAGCCTGAGTATCAGTTGAATATCGACCGCGATAAAGTGGCGGATCTAGGCCTGAATATGCGTGATGTAGTGCAGGACTTAGGCACTTTGTTAGGTGGTGGTTACGTCAATCGCTTTAACATGTCAGGACAAAGTTACAAAGTGGTACCGCAGGTAAAAAGGATAGAACGCTTAACTCCTGATGATTTAACCAATCTCTATATCAAAGGCCCACAAGACCAAATGATTCGGGTTGATCAAATCGCCAGCCTGACTCACAGCACTGTGCCACGCAGCATCAACCGTATGCAGCAGTTAAATGCTGTGAAAATCAGTGGTGTGACTATTAAACCTCTGGATGAGACCCTAACCTTCCTGGAGACCGAAGCGAAGAAGTTACTGCCTAGCGGTTATTCAATAGATTACACAGGTGAATCCCGCCAGTTAAAACGGGAGGGCAATACCTTCCTGCCAGCCTTTACTCTGGCAGTGACTATGATTTTCCTGGTGCTCGCGGCTCAGTACAACAGCTTCCGTGACCCTATCGTCATCTTGTTAGGTTCAGTACCGCTGGCTCTGTTTGGTGCCCTGGTCTTTACCTTCCTGAAAATACCAGCGCCTATGCCATTTTTCACCGACGGCTTTACCAGCACACTGAACATCTACTCGCAGGTGGGTTTAGTCACCCTGATAGGTTTAATAGCCCGTAACGGTATTCTGGTGGTGGAATTTGCCAACAAGCTGCAGGAACAAGGTAAGTCTAAATTGGAAGCTATTCGTGAAGCTTCAGTGCTGCGGTTGCGTCCTGTAATGATGACCAGCATTGCGACTATCGCCGGTCACACGCCACTGATTTTCGCTGAAGGCGCAGGTGCCGCTGCACGTAACTCTATAGGTATAGTCCTGGTACTGGGGATGACGATCGGAACCTTGATGACACTCTTTGTGTTACCTTCTGTCTATATGCTGATCGCCAAAGATCACAGCCATGACAAGGTAGTGGACGAAGAGGATGACGAAGAAGAGCATCAGGTGAAACCAGTCTAAAAACCCAAACATGAAGCTGGGGCCAGATAATATTAGTTACACATAGCTAGTATCATCTGTCCCCCCTTGTTACTGAGTTAGTAGTGATTCAAATTCCTTTGGCGACACAGCTTTAGACCATAAATAACCTTGAGCATAGTGACAACCTGCTTGCTGTAATAACTCCAGACTCTGCTGATCTTCCACGCCCTCAGCCACAGTATGCAAACCTAAGCTGCTTGCCAGTTGAATAATACCTTTGACCAGAGCCAAATCTTTGCCGTCATGTGAGATACGGCTAACAAAAGATCGATCTATTTTTAAACTGCTGAGCTGAAACTGGCTTAAATAGCCTAAATTAGAATAGCCGGTACCAAAATCATCGATTGCAAAATGCACACCCAAAGCCGATAACTGTTGTATTTGTTGTTTTACCAAAGCGGTATCATCAATCAGTACAGACTCGGTTAGCTCCAACTCCAGTGAATGTGCGGCCAAGCCAGTCTCCTGCAGAACTTGCCGGATCAGAGCAGGTAAATCGCCCTGTTTGCATTGCATGACAGAGATATTGACGGCAATACGAAGCGCATACCCTGAGTTTTGCCATGCGACGGCCTGAGCACAAGCCTGTTGCAACACAAAAAGCCCTAACTCTTGAATCAAGCCCATTTCCTCAGCCAGAGGAATAAAGACGGACGGCGCAATCACACCCAATTCAGAATCAGTCCAGCGCAATAAAGCTTCTGCTCCAAATACTGTATTCGTTTTGATGTCATAGACAGGTTGATACAGCACAGAGAATAGTTGCTGTTTGACGGCCAAACGTAAGCGCATCATCAGATTAAATTTGTCCAGTTGCTGCTGTTCCATCTCGCTCTGATACCAGCAAAATCTGTTACGCCCCATCTTCTTCGCCTGATACATAGCGGTATCAGCTTTTTTACACAGCAGGTGAAAGTCAGTACCGTCCTGTGGCGACAATGCCACCCCAACAGAAGCCGATAGCTGCACTTTATGTTGCTGCACCAGAACTTCCTGTTGGCAATGTTGCAATAAGTTTTGCACTAAAAGTTCAAGTTCTTGCCGCTGTTGCCATTGGGTTAACAGCACAACAAATTCATCACCACCAAAACGGCTTAACAGGTCCTGCTCCGACAAGGCTCGCTGCAAATTGACCGCTAATTGCTTTAAAACCTCGTCTCCAGCCTGATGCCCCAGCGCATCGTTAATAGGCTTAAAGTTGTCTAAATCAATAAATAGTAAAGCGACTTCTGCTTCAGGTTTGGCCGCCACGGCTCGTTGAAAGGCAAGTTCACATTGAGCGCGGTTCACTAAGCCAGTCAGTGGATCGTGCTGAGCCAAACGCTGAATTTCCAACTGAGAGCTGACGACTCTTTCGTTTTCCTGCTTTAACTGCAGCAGAGCGTCTTTGGTATCCCGGGCAATCAACCTCATGCTTAAGCCACTGACAATCAGCAGAATATTTAAAGTAACAAAAGAGTTAACTGTCGGCAGAGGCTGGCGAAACTCAATCCAGCCATACAAAGTAGCTAAAGCCAGAGCAGAACAAAACAGCAAAATAAAACCGAATAGCAACCAATAAAAACGCTTCCCGCTGTACATAGCGGCATAAGCCAATACCAATGGGTAACCCAGCAACATCAGGTCGAAAATACCCAAATTAATACTGATCAGACTACAGATCATCAGGGTTAACAACCACAACAAAGCATCGGTAGCAAAACGGACTTTAGCCCGGTAAAGCAAAATCAGAATGCACACTAAGCCAACGGCTGTGGCCAATAAAATGGCTGAGGATTTAGGACCTGACGGCAAGACACCACAGATCACTGCAGTCAGACAAATCCAGACAATTTGCTTTAATCGCTTAAGTTGATGAGCAGTTAAAACAATCACATCAGTGCTGGCTGATAAATCAAAAAAAGTCCGCTGTTTCATATCCTGCCTTATGCCTGAATGAACCACAATGTACCGCTGATGAAAACGATAAAAGCTGCAATAACAAATTCTTTGCTCAGAATACCAGACTACTGAAAAATAAACACAGTGGGGAGGAGCAGAATTTGCCGGATCTAAGTTTCTGCACTTTGTCATGCTGCACTACTTCGAGGACAGTATTGACGCCAAGCTGTGACGTGCGTAAAAAAACACCGGCACAAGTCCGGTGTTTTGATGGTGGATGCAAGGGCTTCACTTACATACTGTAGCGCACCCCTAAGGCGAAAGTACGGCTGTATAACGCAGTGCCGAAATTGCCTGTGGTCGCGTCATTACCATAGTAACTCTGATAAAGCTCATTGGTCAGGTTAGTGCCATCCAGAGTAATTTCAAACTGCTCTGTCAGTTTGTAACTTAACTGGAAATCCATACTGGCTTCGGATTTACGACGCATCTCCAGCGGGTTAGCAAATAAAGCCGCTTCATAGTTGGACAGGAATCCCTCGCGCCAGGAGTAGGATAATCTCATCCCCAAGTCGTTTTTATCGTATGCCAGCACCACACTGTAAGACGAGTCTGACACACCAAACAGATCGGTGTCTCTGTAGCCGGTAATTTCACCTTCACTGTTCGTATCTGGTGTGGTTTGTTGAGATGACAAACGGGTATAACTGGCTTGTACCCCAAAGCCATCTAAAGCTTCAGGTAAATAGTCAGGGAACCAGACCAGACCAATTTCAGCCCCAGACAACTCGCCATTAGAGGCGTTATAAGGCTGCGTCAGTACAAACTTATAAGGGGTTGAGTCGGTTGCTGATTTTGGCGCTGTAACAGAGCGGCGGAAGCCCACCACAAAACCATCAATATCACGTCTGAATAAAGTACCGTACAAAGAACTGGCTTCAGCAAAATACCACTCCAGCGACAGATCGTAGTTTTTCGACTCTGTCGGTTTCAAATCCGGATTGCCGCCGCCAGCCGTGCCATAGCCTATGCCTGTGACATCCTCGTTGTAGATGATCAGTGGATTTAAATCACCAAAGGCTGGATAACGTAAAGTTTCGGTGTAAGCAAGCCGGGCCTGCACATCATCCGTCAGCTGATAACGAGCCGTCAGACTAGGCAAAATTTTGCGGGTTTTACTCTCGCCAGCAGTAGTATTTTGCACTGTTCCAGGCGCGCTTTCCTGATAGAAAGTGGAGTCTGTGTCTATGCCCGTGTAACGCGCACCAATTTCACCGTTTAATGCACGACCTGCCACTTCGGTTTCAAACTTGCTCTGCAAATACAAGGACAAAGTGGTGGCGTCAATATCAAAGGAGCGCTGTAAATCCAGTTTGTTCATGCCATACAGAGCGCGGAACTCGTCAGCGTTATTACGGATATAATAGCCATTAGCCACAGCCCAGCTGGTTGGCACATTGGCTTCACCGTCCATAAATCCTGAATTGATCGATGCCAGCCCGTCTATAGTGCCTACATTAACCTCACCGCCGCAGCAACGATCCTGACGGCTGAATGATGTGGTCGCGCCACGCTTGTCATAACGCACACCTGTTTCTACTGTGGTAAAAAAACCATCAAGACGATAGGACAAGTCAGAAGTAAAAGTCACCGCATCGCCTTCGTCTTTATTGGCATTGTCGTACATGCCATCGATTCGATAAGCCGAAGCATCCGCCATACTAGACTCATCCACAGCTGTAGTCGCCGGATTGTCTTCAAAGTTAAAACCCGGAATACCACCGTTTTCATTAAAATCGACATTCAGTTTGTAGTTGTTACCCGGCCGCACAAAACGCATGGCAAAAAAATCACTGTTGTATTCACTGTCCTGAACCACCAGTTCAGATTTTAACGTCATGTAGTCAGACAGCTCCCATTTACCACCTAAAGCATGCAGGTAACTGTCGGTTTTGCCTGTGGACAAGTCACCACTGGTAAAAACCCAAGGGTCGTTAACTGAACGGGATTTGACAATATTAGTGCCAGGATGCAACTGCACATTAGCCGCAGCGGCAGCCTGCGCTGGTGTCATGCCTGCATAACCACCCCAACCATCAGCAAAGGAGAATAGCAGGCTGTTAAAACCTTCATTACGAAAGCCGTTATAAAAGGATTCGAATACATACTCAGACTTTTCATTGGGAGCGAACTGCAAGGAAATATTGGCGGCAGGACGTTCGCGCTCACCGCTGAAATCACTTTGGAATATCGCATCACGACTGAGTAAATAAGGGGTTGCCACACCATTGATATCCAACGTAGCGCCCTGGTTTGATGGTAAACCCGCTAATAAACCCGGTTGCCAGATAGGATTTTCAGCAACCCCTGGCTTATCCAGAAAAATACGCTCGTAAGGGGTAAAAGGCGCTGTCGGATTTTCTGTCATAAAGGGCAGCATAGCGCCAGCAGTCACGCTTTGATCGCGGTAACGCATTCTGGAATAGGAGATATTCACCAAAGCGCCAAACTGACCAGAGTCCAACTCCCAGTTATTACTGGCTAAAGCGCTAAAGGTTGGATTAATTTCTTCATTTTGTTCGGTATAAATACCGCGGGCATTGGCAATAAACTTAGCACCGTCAAAATCAAAAGGCCGATGTGTTTTGACGTCAATAGAACCGGCAATACCACTTTCAATTTGACTGGCGGAACGGGTTTTATACACATCCACCTGTTTTAATAAACTGGCAGGAATATCCTGCAGAGCAACGGCTGTGCCTGAGGCGGTGAAAATATTTCTGCCATTCACTGTGGTGGTAATATCACTTAAACCACGAATGGAGACAGCCGAAATTTCGCCTGAAGCGCGGTTTGTCACCTGCACACCTGTCACGCGTTGCAAAGACTCCACTACGTTATTGTCGGGGAACTTACCAATATCTTCTGCGACTATCGCATCCACAATTTGTTCATTGTGACGCTTTACACCCAGCGCTTTATTCAGACTACCCCGAATACCTTTGACTTCAATAATTTCAACTTCTGCTGCTTTGTTATTTTCTTGCGCTGCATGCACTGGCTGACTTACTAATACAATAGCCATAGACACTGCACTGCTTAAGACGGATCGCTTAAACATGAGCTTCTTCTCCCCTTGTCGTGGTTTTAGTACACCTTCCCAGTCAAAACACAGCAGACCTTCGAGGCATTTTTTTATCATTTCTTAAATCATGCTATTGTATGATTAATAGACTGTCAACTCAGAAACAAAGAAATATTCATCTCGAAAGATAAATTCCGATTGAAGGTAAACTGTTAGTTTTAACGGCAGATTTGCACCTATATCAACTACAATCTATAGTCTTAACGGCCCGGCTGTGACCGCCTTTTAGTGACAAGGTCTTGAGCCATAGATCAAAAGCGGCACAAAGCAGCTTTTATCAGTCCGCACCACCTACTGGAGAAACCATGAGTACTGTGAATCCACAAATTACCGACGCGGTCACCCAAACCAATACGACAGTGCTGTGCAATGCACCGAGTCAGGCGATAGCTACTTTGTATCAACTCAGCGCCCATGCGTTAGGGCTTGCGATGCATAACGCCGTTAGTAACCAGCAGAATCTCAATCAGCTCAATCCGGCTATTGTGGCTCAGGCTATTCAACTGCTGAAAAGCTAAACGGGACCACATCAGATGACAACCACAACAGATCCTCATTCAGAGCCAGCCGGAAGTATCGAACCCTTTGAGGCTGTATGCCAGCAATTGCTTCAGACCAATCCACAACTTGCCTCAGCAGCAAGCCGACTTATGGCCAACCAGACCGCGGCTTTGATGCTGGAGGATATGCGCTGTTTTTTGCAGGGTAGCGAACAACTTCTATTCGTGGCCTTGGCAAAAGCGGCCCATTTGGCCACAGAGGAAACAACCACAGAGCAAGGCAAAGCAGCATTAAGTGCTGTCACAGACGCACTACAAGGTTTAACAGGTTTTGCGCGGGAGCTGACGGCTGCGGCCAGCGCTGTCGCAACAGCTTTTGATAATAAAACAACGGGTTAACTAGACACTCATGGTAATAACAGTAGTAAGAATAAACTCAATAAAGGAGAATAAAAATGGCTACTTCAGTCAATGAACAAATCACAGATGCCGTAACTCAAAGCAATGTCAAAGTTGTGCCTGAAAGTCCAGCCATGGCGATGGGAACTTTGTACCAGAGTATGGCTCATTCCACCGGGATTTTGTTTGAGAACGCGGTCAGTAATCAGCGGCAACAGGATATTCTGGCGCAGGCCGCAACCACTCAAGGCGTTATGCAGATTTATAGCGTAGATACTATGGCTGATGCACTGGCTGTCACCACAATGCAGGATGCCTCTAAAAGCTGATCCAGTAAAACTCAGGCCACAGTGAATTGTGGCCTGAAAATTTCATCTGAGCAGTCAGTGCTGCAGTGATTGATCCCGTATCGCTTTAAACTCTTTTCCTGGCAACCAATTAGGCCAGCTTTGGCTGTTGGCCACTTCTAAACCCACCTGATAAAACAGGAATAGATCCTGCTGTGAGCCGCGTAAATCCCAATTGGGGTCAAACTCGTCGTTCACCTTGTGGTAGTAATCAGACACGTAGTTTTTGCGTTGTGCAAGACCCCAGTCTTTGCCGTGCTCTACACTGTCGATACCACCACGGGCATACAACATAGGCACGCCTTTTTTCGCCAGATTAAAGTGGTCTGAGCGGTAATAAAACCCATCCTGTGGTGTAGGTTCAGGCGCTATGTAGCGGTTTTGCGCTTTGGCGTATTTGCCCAGAATAGGCTCCAGCTCTGAACTGCCATAACCAAATACCATCACATCACGCATTGGGCCGTAGACATTCATAATGTCCATATTGATACCGGCCACAGTTTTATTCACCGGAAACAGGGGATGTTCGGCATACCAGCGCGAACCTAACAACCCCCGCTCTTCTGCGGTGACAGCCACAAAAGCAATGGAGCGCTCTGGTGCCGGGCCTTGTTTAAACTTCTCAGCCAGTGCTAATAATCCTGCTATACCGCCGGCGTTATCCTGAGCACCGTTAAAAATTTTGTCATCGCTGCGGCTGAAATCCAGACCAAAGTGGTCCCAATGCGCCATATAAATCACGGCTTCATCCGGCTTTTTACTGCCAGGAATAAAACCTATGACGTTGTTGGAATCAATTTCACGTAAGTTGTTTTTAATGCGGATACTGGCTTTGGCATTCAGTGGTATGGCTTTAAAATCGGGCTTTAGGGCTTTGGCTTTCATCTGTTTTAAGCTGCTGCCATTGGCGGCAAATAAACGTTCGGCCGCGTCCAAAGATAACCAACCTTCGACCTGAGCTTTGTGCATATTTTTATTGGCATCTGCCAGTTCAAAACGAATCGGGCTGGTGCCAGCCACTACATTCCAGCCATAACTGGCCGCTTCAGTTTCGTGTACGATCAACAGCATGGCTGCGCCCTGACGAGCCGCTTCTTCGTATTTGTATGTCCAACGGCCGTAATAGGTCATGGCATTACCGGTAAAAAGTTCAGGATCCTGAGTGGCAAAACCCGGGTCGTTCACCAGAACGACCACTGTTTTACCTTTTACATCTAAATCTTTGTAATCGTTCCAGTTGTATTCAGGCGCCACTATGCCGTAACCGGCAAACACCATTTCGCTGTTTTCAACGTTAATCTCTGGCACCATGCGGGTCGACCAGGCCATCATATCGGTTTTGTACACCAGCGAAGCTGCGGTTTTATCGCCAGTCAAGGTCATGCTGGAGACGGACACAGGGTCAATTTGCACCACAGGTACAGCCTGACGGTAACTACCGTCTTTGTAAGCCGTTAAACCTAAACGTTTAAATTCGGATTCAAGATAGGCGACAGTGCGTTTTTCACCTTCTGTGGCCGGAGCCCGGCCTTGCATTTCATCCGACGCTACTTTTTCAAAATAGCGGGCGAAATTAGCGTTAAAGTCGGTTTGAACTAATGCCGGTTCTGCGGCACTGGCGCTAAAAACCAGACCCAAAGCCAAAGTGGTTGCTAACTTATTCATAGATCCCCTTTTGCAGTGTCAGAGCCTTGGCTCTGACACTGCGCTCGGTTAACCGGAATATCCCCTAAGTCATTGGAGTTGCAGCGCGACGACAAGCGAGCAAGACCCAGGAACATAGCTGTCTATGTGACTGGGGCTGTGAGCGCCGGCAACAAAGCTGCGGCTTCAAGAACGACGGGGATAACTTATTTGGCGGCTAGAGATGCATCCCGTATAGCACGGAACTCACGGCCTTCAAACCAGTTTGGCCACTGATCTGAGTTGGCTAGTTCACTACCTACCTGATAGAACAGATTCATGTCTTGCTGCACACCACGTAAGTCCCAGCTGTCATTAAATTCGTCAGCGGCTTTGTGGTAACAGCAGACGTTGTAGTCTTTCTTCTGGGCTGCGCCCCACTCTTTACCATGCTCAAAACTGTCGATACCACCTTTAGCGTACAGCATTGGCACACCAACTTTGGCCAGATTGAAGTGGTCTGAGCGGTAGAATGAACCGTGCTCAGGACTTGGCTCAGGCGCGACATAACGGCCTTGTTGTTCGGTGTATTTCGTCAGCAGATTTTCCAGCTCTGAGTTGTTATGCCCCACCACTACCATATCTTTCATCGGACCATAGACATTCATCACGTCCATATTAATACCGGCAACAGTTTTGTTCAGTGGGAACACAGGATGAGCGGCGTACCAGGCTGAACCTAATAAACCACGTTCCTCAGCGGTGACCGCAAGGAAAGCCACTGAACGTTTTGGCTTCGGCTGTTTGGCAAAATGTTCGGCCAGAGCTATCACAGCAGCAGTACCGCTGGCGTTGTCTTGTGCACCGTTAAAGACTTTGTCTTTTGGATTAGAAAAATCCACACCCAAGTGATCCCAGTGGCCCATATACAGCACCACTTCGTCCGGTTTTTCTGAACCTTCGATATACCCCATCACGTTGTTTGACGTCAGTTCACTGATATTGTTTTTCACTGAAACCGAAGCTGTTACGCCCATAGGCACAGGGGCAAAGTCTTTGCTCAGTGCTTTTTGGCGCATGGTTTCAATGTCAGTGCCCATAGCAGCAAACAACTGCTGCGCCGACTCAGTGGTCAGCCAGCCTTCTACTTTGGATCTATCCATATTTTTATTAGGATTAATCAGGTCAAACTTAGTAGGCGAGCCACCCGCTATCACCTGCCAGCCGTAAGATGCAGGTTCAGTTTCGTGGATAATCAAGGCCATTGCAGCCCCCTGGCGAGCCGCTTCTTCAAACTTATAGGTCCAGCGACCGTAATAAGTCATGGCATTGCCGGTAAAGAGGTTTGGATCTTTTGTGGCAAAACCCGGATCGTTAACAAACATCACGACGGTTTTGCCTTTGACGTCCAGACCTTCATAGTCGTTCCAGTCGTATTCCGGCGCTACTATGCCGTAACCCACAAACACCAGCTCGCTGTCTTTGACTTCAACCTGTTCTGTCACTTGCGTGGTCCAGGCCATCATTTGCTCTTTGTATTTCAGCTCTGCATTAAGCTTATCGCCAGAGAGTTTCAGGCCAGACACTTCTTTAGGATCAATACGCACTAAAGACACAGGCTGCAGGTAGCTGTCGCCATTAATACCTTTGAGACCAATACGTTTAAATTGCTCTGAAATGTAGTTAATGGTTTTTTCTTCGCCCGGCGTTGCAGGCATACGGCCCTGAAATTCATCAGAAGCCAGAGTTTTTAAGTAGTCTTTGTAGGCTGAGTTAAACTCAGTTCCAACCAAAGCTGTGGCGGCTTTGGCAGATTCAACTGCTGCAGTGCTGGCGGTTTGTTCCTGTTCAGCGGGTTTAGAACACGCTGTTAAGGTTAAAGCAGCCATCACGGTCAGAGTTGTGGCTGAAAACCAAAATTGTGGCTTCATAACACTCCCGATTTATTATTTTAAACCCTTCGTACTTGAAGCTGCAGCTTTGTTGACTGCGCGCTCTCGCCCCAGTCACATAGGTTAACTATGCTCCTGGGGCCTCACGCTCTTGTCGCCGCACTGCAACTCCAATTACTTTGGGTTGAGTTCTTAGGTGTAAATACTCTCTGATACTAACCAAGCGAACTGCGACTGACCAGAGCAGTTATCGCAGCTTTTGCCCCGTTAGCGGTGATTTCGCCGTCAATTGATTTATTTTCCAGCGCCCCAGTTGGCTTTTGGTAAAGCAACAGCTTTGCTTAAATCAAAATCAACTCGAAATTCACGGCCTTCGCGGGTTAAGCGATAGCTGAAACTCTCGTTCGGGTATAAGTACATATGCCAGGTATTGCCGACGGACTGTGGTGTTTTGGTTTTGATAAATAAATCTTTTGAGTAGTCATCTGCCGGAAAACTCTGAGCTTCAGCCCAACCAGCTGTAGAAGTATGGCCACCGTACAGAGTAGACTGATCATCTGTACCATCTTCATGCTTATGTTGGTGCTGTAGCTTAAGGCCAGTGTCGGTTTTGCTAATAATCCAGGTGCGGGAGCGGTTTTCACCAACGACAAAAGGCACCTGAATTTGTGTGTCGCTGCAATCGCGCACATGCATCACCATATCGCCACTAAACGCAGCGCTTGGCTGATTATCCAGAGTGGTTTTGCCAGCAAAAGCTTTGCCACACAGCGCTTTTAACTGGTCAAAAAACTGCAGTTGCGCCTGGCTTGGTGCAGCAGAAACAGACCATGAAGCAAGACTGATTGTGACAGCGGACGTTAAGGAAAAGGCGTTGATAAATAATGTTTTTTTAGTTATTTGCATCCGTGGACTCCTTTTTTTCGTAACCGCACTATACCTTTATTAAATGCCTTAACGCAAAAGCCGGGCAACCAGAGGAAAGGAAATGCAAAATTTAATAGATGCTAAATTACTAATGAAAGTATTTAGCAAAGTGGAACAACAAGGCACTGATGTGGATACGCCATTTGGCAGAGGTTTTGAGCTGGACGGCATGACCATAGCCAGTGGTTTTGATGGCTACGATTTATATTTTGTCGCAGACCAAGTCACTGTCACTTTGGGTTTTCACCAGAAATATCATATAGATGCCAAAGACGAAGAACATATAGAGCGCTTTATCCAACGTTTAAAGCGGATAGAGGCGAAATAAGCTATTAGCGCTTTACAGGCTCAGCTTATGAAAACGTATGCAGGAAAAAAGTCTGACAGAGTGGCTGTGTTAGCATAAGGAAAAACGACATGGAACCAGACAAAGATGCGTCTATCTATTTACTCCAAAAGCAACACCCTGCTGCTCAGTGCTCTGGCTCTTGCTGCAGTGGCCTCTTGCGGTAAAGTACCAGTGGAACCTCAAACCGCCACTAAACAAGTAGCTGTAGAAAAGCCAGTTCCAGCCAGTGAGCCTGTCGCAGCGCCAGCAGGCAAAGTAGTGGTGTATCAGATGTTTACCCGCTTATTTGGCAATAGCAACAGCACCAATCAGCCCTGGGGCACCATAGAACAAAACGGTGTCGGTAAATTTAACGATATTAACCAAGCTGCACTCAAAGGCATCAAAGAGCTGGGTGCAACTTATGTCTGGTATACCGGCATTTTGCACCATGCCGTGATTAGAGATTACAGCGCTTATGGCATAAGTTTGGACGACCCGGATGTAGTCAAAGGCCGTGCCGGCTCTCCTTATGCAGTGAAAGACTATTACAGTGTCAATCCGGATTTAGCAGTAGACCCGGCCAAACGAGTGCAGGAATTCGAAGCACTAATAGAACGAACCCATGCAGAGGGTTTAAAAGTTATTATTGATATAGTGCCTAACCATGTGGCACGGCATTACAAATCTTTGGATAAACCTGCCGGCATTGAAGATTTTGGTGCCAATGATGACATCAGTGTTGAATACAAACGAGACAATAACTTCTACTACGTGGTTGGCCAGCCGTTCCAGGTGCCAAAGCCACTAAATGGCTATCAGCCTTTGGGCGGCGAAGCACATCCACTGTCTGACGGCAAATTTGATGAAAATCCGGCGAAATGGACAGGCAATGGCTCGCGTTTAGCTCAGCCTGACTTTAACGACTGGTACGAAACCGTCAAAGTAAACTACGGTGTTAAACCAGATGGCAGCTACGATTTTGATCGCCTACCGGCCGACTACGCCGATAAATCAGTGCAGGAACACGCGGCCTTCTGGCAAGGTAAAGACCTGCCTAACTCTTGGCTGAAATTCCGTGATATCGCCTTCTACTGGTTGGATAAAGGTGTCGATGGTTTCCGTTTTGATATGGCCGAAATGGTGCCGGTCGAATTCTGGAGCTTTTTAAACTCCAGCATTAAAACCAAGAACCCGGACGCTTTTTTATTGGCTGAAGTCTATAACCCGGCCTTGTACCGCGACTATATTCACCTCGGCAAAATGGATTATCTGTACGACAAAGTAGAAATGTACGATAGCTTAAAGCTGGTGATGCAAGGTAAAGGCAGCACAGATGCCATAGCTCAGGTGCAACAAGGTATGGCGGATATTGAACACCATATGCTGCACTTTTTAGAAAACCACGACGAGCAGCGTATTGCCGCGCCTGAGTTTGCCGGTGATGCCAACAAAGCCAAGCCCGCTATGGTGGTATCGGCGTTAATCAGCAGCTCTCCAACTATGTTGTATTTTGGCCAGGAAGTAGGGGAAGCCGGTGCTTTAGATTCAGGTTTTGGCGACCCAAGCCGCACCACTATTTTTGACTACGCTGGCGTACCTGCTCATCAGAATTGGCTTAATGACGGCAAATTTGATGGTGGCAAACTGACGGCCGAACAAAAACAGCTACGTGAGTTTTATGCCAGATTACTGACCTTATCGGCAACAGAAGCAGTATTTAACGGCGCTTACCGGGAGCTGCATAACATCAACAAAGCAACTCCAGGTTATGGCGATAAAACCTATGCTTTCACTCGTTTTAACGAGAAAACCAAAGTGATAGTGGCCAGTAACTTCGCCACGACGGCCACAAGTTTTGCGCTGAAATTGCCTGCTGATTTGTTGCAACAATGGCAGCTGGGTAAAGGCGATTATGAGCTAAAAGATCTGTTATCTGAACGTAAAGCTTCTTTAAAAGTGACAGGCGATGCAGCTTCAGTGCAAATCGAACTGGCTCCGCAGGAGTCTGTGGTGCTGAAGTTTTGATGGGTTGAGTTGGATATTGATTGATACTTTGTTTTTTGGATTCAGGCGGAAGTAACCTCTACTTCCGCCAGTTGTCACTAAATAAAGGTTTTAATATCAGTCGTCTTTACTGGTACCTGGTTTGCCACAACTCGGTAATGACTTACAGTCAGTTATCGTTACCGTTCCCCTTGGAATATCATATACACCCAGACTAAAAGCGTTAATCCAGTAGTTAATTAGCGCGGCATCACCATCCACTTTAATCCTCATTCCTGCCAGACCAACTGCCATCAGAGGTACCGTATTATTATTTTTGTCTACCACTTGCCAAATTTTGATATAGAGTTTGCCATTTGCATCGACGCTTAACTTAATTCTGACAAAACCTCCGTTTTCCATTGCGATTTGATAAGTGTTAGGTAAGTTGCTTTTCAATAATCCTATTGCCTTCGCTATTTCTTCGATATTGTACAAAGCCTGATTCATATTAGTTCTGGATTTTAAAAAGTCGTTCACATCATTTTCGCAATAAGCGCAATTTACCCATTCCCAAGGGTGTGAAATAAGTGATGCTGGAATAGTAATACTGTTGCTTGCATCGGTAGCTTCAGCCACGGCAGCTTTAAGATTTTGCATACGCTGTGTTAAAGCTGGAGTTGTAGCTACGACTTCTTGCATAAAGATTTTTTTAGTCGTTTGTAAAAAAGGCATCTCATGAACAGTCAATCGAACAGACGTAGTTGTATAGGTGTTCAAATCCAGTGAATGATAAAGTATCTGATCACCTAATTGCATTTTGGCTAGCTGAGGGTACGAATAGTTGTGTGCATTTTGCTTAATTTGATTTACATCACAACCAGTGCAAACTTCGGTAGCAACGATCTCTGCCGCAGCAGCATTAAGTAGTGGGACCAAAACCAAAATAAATGATGCAATAATGTTACGCAAAACCACCTCCAATGTTTCAAATGAAATTAATTATCATTTGATAAATAAAAGGATGTCAAGAAACTACGATCACATTAGCCCTATAAAGACCAGATCTTGCCCTTTGCTCTCACCTGATATTTAACGATATGGCTGAGGGTTCAGAATCTTAACCTATAGCTGTCAGACTACTTACTAAACAGTTAAAATCGCCGTCAGTATCCAGGCAGCACAAATAGCTTAGCCTCTGGACCAATGCAGACAGCTAGTCAAAAACCAGAGCAACGCCAAAAAAGGCAAAATAATAAACAGCTCTTCACCAATCAGCTGGATAAAAGTGTACAGATAAAACAATACCAGTTGATCATTAGAGGCCTCTTTGAGCTTTGCAAAGGCTGGATTGGATTCTGTAATCCAGAAATTTTCTACAATAAGAGCGACAGAAAAAGTGACCAGCAGATTTAGCAAAGCAAAACCCAACATGAGCCGCAGTTCCCGCCATCCTACTTTATAAAATAAAGCTTGAAGCTGGTGCCACTAAGCACATACAAAGTACCCAACGGAATGTAAACAAAAAGTATGGCAGGCATAAAAGCGGCGAGATCGCCTTGAAGTAGATGAGCTACACCAATAAGAGCGGCAAAACCTGCAGCCACGGCAAGCATCAACAGCTCCTATTGGCCTGGTGTTAAACCCACAGGAATAGCCTTATAAAACGGAAAATCATGGCCAGGAACTTCCAGACCTAAACAGCCTGATGTTTTACTCATGGTTGAATTCCTTTCCTTAACTTTGGTAGCAAGCCTTGGCCACTAAAAATAGCATCACTAAGTATCCAAAATATAAGGTTCAACCAATAGATGTAAAGCCAAACTATAGTTATTCCAGAAACCACCAAGCTTAATTCGTTACTGCAGAATCAGCTTTAACCTTTTGTAAATATTGATTAAATTTCTCTATCAATAGCTTATGTTCTGGTTCGTTTCGCAATGCCAGATGTAAGGTTTTTAGTTCAGTTAAACTGGCGTTAAATTGCACCTTATCTGTCGCCAAACGTTTAACTTCTGCATCATGCTCAAGCAAATAAAGTAAAACCCTGCGGTCTATCACCGCCAAATCCAGCCGACCTAAAGCGACTTTAAGAATGTTTTGCCGATCAGAAAACGCCAGTTGGGGTGTCAGTTGGCCTCTGGCAATCATTTGATCAACCACTGTTAAATTGACATAGTCTTGCACCACACCTAACTGAAAATTTGGCAGCAACACAGCAGTGAGTGGCCCCAGAGGTTTTGCTTTTGATTCAACAAACCCCAGCTCGCTGCTGCCTAAACTATCCGACAAAATAAAGCTGGGGTTATGAGTTTGATACTCTGGAAAATAGCCTGCGTATGAAGCGCCTGAGCTTTCACTGGCGCGAATGGCTCTGGACCAGGGTAAAAACTCTGTCTGTAACTCCAGTTGCATAGCCGCAAAGACTTGCCGCAGCAGTATTGAAGTTTCACCTTGCTGTTCAAGCTGATGTCCTGTGTAGGGTGGCCAGTCTAAACTGGCCAGCCGCACAGGCTCAGCTACGACGGCCTGCACAGATGCAGATACACTCCATAGCAAAAACAACCACTTCTTCACTCGTTTTGCCTCAACTTAGCAACGCAATTGCGCCAGTTGAGCATCCATGGCTCCGGTAATGCTGTCAATCTCTTTGCTGATCAGCAGGTTTTGTTTAGCCAGTTGATTCAATGCCTTAGTTGCGTCATCTATGGCGGTAATATTCCGGTTAATTTCTTCACTGACCTGATTTTGTTCCTCAGCCGCTGACGCTACCTGAAACGCGTTATCCGCTATGGTAGAAATACCAGCTGTGGCCAGTGACAGTTTTTCATACGAACTTTCAGCTTCTTGCAAAGTGCTGATCACCTTAGCGGTATTAGTATGAATTTGCTGTACTGCAGCTGAAACTTGCTGCTGCAAAGCATGGATCAGGTTTTTAATTTCGTCGGTAGAGCTGTGAGTGCGGGCAGCCAGTGAACGAACCTCGTCAGCAACCACAGCAAAACCCCGGCCTTGCTCCCCTGCCCGTGCCGCTTCAATAGCAGCATTTAATGCCAGTAAATTCGTTTGCTCCGCTATGGCCTGGATCACATCAATGATGCCGTTAATTTTCTGACTACTTTGCGCAACCTCATTAACACCTTGACTGGTGTGATTAAATTCAACAGACACAGCTTTGAAAGCCTCAACTGTATTCTGAAACAACTGATTGGCCGACGTTAACGCCTCCAGTGATTCCTGAGCGCCTTGGGCTGTGCTTCCGGCCAGATTAGCCACTTCATGGGCTGTGGCTGACATTTCATGCATGGCAGAAGCCACATTCTGAATTTCGCTGGCTTGAATACTGACCGAACTATTGGTTTGATCCGTGGTTTTGACCATTTGCTCGGATTGATACTGCATCAGCTTGGAGGATTCTTTTAAGTTGTTGATCATGGAGCGTAATTTAGCCGTAAATAGATTAAAGCCATCGGCCATATCATTCAGTTCCTGATGCTGGCTTTGAGTTAACTGCCGGGTTAAATCGCCCTCCGACCCCGCCAGCTCTTTCATCAGCATGCTCATTTGCAATATAGGCGCAGTCGCCGTTTTTAAGCCTAAAGCCATTAACAGCACAAAAGCCAATAACAGGATCACTCCCAAACCAATCATACTTTGTGTAGTTTGAGCAGAATCTGCATTCAGTTGCTCTGCCAGTTGAGTTGCCATCGCTAAGGCTGTGACTTCAGGCACAGCCACAACGACAGTCCAGCCAGATTGTGTACTGTCGAGTTTAATGGGCTGAGTTACCAGCATCGAGCCGTTGTATAAACTCACACCAGCCTGCTGTTTTTCCAGATGAGCAGTTAATTCAGCATCCAGGCTTTTAATAGATTGCCCCAGTTTGTCGGGAAATCTATTACTGGCCACTACTGAGCCATATTTACTCAGTAAATAAAGTTGCGCTTTGCCGCCGTATAATAAATCAGCCTGAGCTTGCAGTAATTGTTGTAGTACAGGCAGGTTTAAATCGACACCAGAAACGCCACGAAACTGATCCTGAGTCACTACGGGGTAGACCAAAGAAGTTAACAACACCTGATTACCCGGCGCTATTTCCCATAAATAAGGCTCCATCAGACAAGCTTTTTTACTGTCACGGCTACACAGGTACCATTCGGCTTCCCGCACACCAAATTCGTTTTTAGTCTCTTTGTATTTCACTGCAGGATCTGGTGTTTGCACAAACTTCAGCTGATTTTGTTCACGTACCCAGTAAATTTCCATAGTGCCGGTTTTCGAGCTGTGATCATTGGCAATTGAGAATTGGCTGTCAGCCCCATCATAGCCATTGGGTTCAAACTGACTGTATAAAGATGAAATACCTGTGTTGCTGGCGAGGATGTGACCCGCCATTGCCTTCACTTGCTCGCGACTGTAGGGGGTCTGCCCACTACCCAGTGCTGTACCAGATAATAAAGCCGCAAAGTTCTTCGCCGTATCAAAGTTGCGATCCAGTACACTACTGGTCTCTAGGGCTGTGCGCTGTGCTGCTTCGGTCAGAATTTGTTCGGCTAAGGTGCGTACCGACTGCGTGAGTTTAGTCACGGCTGATTTATTGCTGCTGGTCATTGAATACCAACCAATAAAAGCCATGCTGCCTATACTGATAGAAAGTAACAGTGCGACACCAAAAGTGAGTTTAAAACGTAAGGAATTTAACTGCATCATCGCCACCTAGAACCAATTAAATGTTTTTGCCACTGACAACGAAAAGGTAGGTTCACCTAAATCATCCAGCTCCAAATCGGTATCATCAAAAGCAGCTGTCCATTTTGCCCCGAACCATTCACCCAGTAATGCAAGACGCCAATGATAGTAGGTGCCGTCATTATCACGTAAAAATTTGCTGGTATCTGTTGAAGTGGAACGATCAGCCGACAGCTGTAAGGTCAAGTCCTGTGTTAATTGCACATTTTGCGTCAACATCACTATGTAATGCCCGCCACCAGCACCAAAATAATCTTTGGCATACCAATAACTGAGTTTAGTGTCTCTGTAAGATACTTTGATGTAAGCCTCCGGATAATCGAAAGCGCTGCTATCGCTGCTGCCATAATAAGTGTAATGCGCTATGCCAAGATCCATTGCCCAGTTGTTGCCTAAATCGGTGTAATAGCCTGTATAAAAATCAACTTCCCGGTCGGTATTTTCGGCAAAACTGACGTTGGATCCCCAGGTACCAAGATACCAACCGGAATCGGACACCCAGTCAAGACTGGGTTGTAAAGCCGGATCATCCTGAGTCAGCGTAATACCATTAAATAAATAGTTAGAAGTCAGAGTAACAGTGGAACTCAAATTGGCCTGAGCCGATGGGTTGAAACCCAATATCAGGCAAGCCGGTACAAGAAATTTTGTGATCTGCATACAGACTCCAATGCTGATTGAGAATTAAATTCAGATACTTAGACTCCATTCTGTGATATCGCTATTTAGGTATAGCAACAGTTGTTAAAAAAAGCCCGAACCAAAACTGAATTCCCCAATACAGAAATAGACATCTAAACACCCAGAAATCTCTTTATTTCAAAAGCGAAATCGGGTTAACTGGTTGCAGTATTTTTTCAGGGGAATAAAACAGATGTTTAAGGTAAATAGTTATTTTGACGGCAAGGTGACATCCATAGCTTTTCAAGGCGAAGAACTCCCAGCAACAGTGGGTGTAATGGCGCCGGGCGAGTATGAATTCGGTACTAGTCAGCATGAAGTTTTAACTGTGATTAGCGGCGCTTTAACCGTATTATTACCTGGTCAGACCCAGTGGCAAACCTTCGCGCGCGGAACTTCATTTGAAGTGCCTGCTCAGGTGAAGTTTCAATTAAAAGTTGCAGCTGATACAGCTTATCTTTGTACTTATCAATAAGGTGTGTATCCGGCACGCCTATTCAGGAAAAACTGATTTATGCGTGGTATGGGAACAGTGGCGAAAAGAGCAGATGCACTAAAGCAGAGCGAAGCTCTTAATCTGAAGCAAACTGTAGAGTATATGTGGCCCTATATCTGGGCCTTTAAAGGCAGGGTATTATTGGCTTTAGCGGCTTTACTTGCCGCCAAAGCAGCCACTTTATATCTGCCTTACGCTTTAAAACTTATCATTGATGATTTAGATCCCAGCCTAAACTCAGTCATCACTTTACCACTGGCCTTTCTGTTGTTTTATGGCGCTTTACGTTTCGGCTCAGTGTTTTTTGGTGAAGTACGTGACGCATTGTTTAGCAGAGTGACTGAACATGCGATGCGTAAAGTTGGTCTGCGGGTATTTAATCATCTGCACCAGTTAGAACTAAGTTTTCATTTGGACCGTCAGACCGGTGGCATCAGTCGTGATATAGAGCGAGGCACCAACGGCATCAGTTTTTTGATGCGGTTTTTAATGTTTAACATTGTGCCTACCCTGCTGGAAATTCTGCTGGTGGCGGTGATTTTTGCACTGCTGTTTTCCTACTGGTATGCCGTGTTAACTTTTGTCGCTGTAGCTTTGTATGTGGCTTTCACTTTTTATGTCACCGAATGGCGCAATAAATATATCCGTGAGGCTAACCAGGCCGATTCAGCCACCAACAGCAGGGCTGTTGATAGCTTGCTGAACTATGAGACCGTCAAATACTTCAATAACGAAGCTTATGAAGAACGCACTTATGATCAGTTTTTAGCCAACTGGGAAACTGCCAAGCTAAAAAACCGTATGTCGCTGCTGGCGTTAAACTCTGGTCAGGCGCTGATTATAGCGCTGGCCATTACCTTAATGATGTGGATGGCGGCGCAAGGAGTGCTTAACAAAGAGCTGACGCTAGGTGATTTGGCCATGGTCAATGCCTACATGCTACAACTTTTTATCCCGCTGAATTTTTTAGGTTTTGTCTATCGGGAAATCCGCCGCTCATTAACCGATCTGGAAAATATGCTTGGCCTTTTGAAAAAAGAGGCGAAAATCAAAGACAAAACCAATGCACCAGAGCTGCAGTTGCAGCAAGGTCGTATTGAGTTTAATCAAGTACATTTTAGTTATCAGCCGGGCCGCCCTATTCTGAATGGCTTAAGTTTTGTGGTAGAGCCTGGGCAGAAACTGGCGATTGTTGGTGCTTCGGGTGCAGGTAAAAGTACCATAGCCAGATTGTTGTACCGCTTTTACGACATCCAAAGCGGCAGTATATGCATTGATGGGCAGGATTTACGTGATGTGACTCAAAGCTCATTACGCCAAAGCATCGCCATAGTGCCGCAGGATACAGTGTTGTTTAACACCAGCATCAGAGAAAACATTCGTTACGGTAAACCTGAAGCCAGCGAGGCTGAAGTGGATCAGGTGATCAAGTTGGCCCATCTGGACAGCTTTATTCAAAGTTTGCCTCAAGGCGACCAAACTTTAGTCGGTGAGCGTGGTTTAAAAGTATCAGGTGGAGAAAAACAACGTATTGCCATAGCCAGAGTATTGTTAAAAGGCTCCCCCATTCTGATTTTTGATGAGGCCACCTCAGCTTTGGATTCACACTCAGAAACCGCTATTTTAAAAGCCTTGCGTGAACTGGCGAAACACCATACTTCAGTGGTGATAGCGCACCGGTTGTCGACTATTACCGACGCGGACAAGATATTAGTGCTGCAACAAGGCGAAGTGGCTGAAGCTGGCACCCACCAGCAATTGCTTGCCCAACAAGGGCTTTATGCACAGTTGTGGGCCAAACAGCAAGAGGCTAAACCCAAAGCTGAGTAAAGCTGATATTAAGTTAGGTTAAGCAAAGTAAATGCCGGGTAAAGAGCTGAACCCGGCATATTTTTTTTGTTCTGATGACGGTATTTATTTCTCACAGGATAAGAAAACCACTATGTTGTTACGTCAGCTCATCATTCCAATTACCAGCCTTTTTGTACTCAGTGCCTGCGGTGGCGGTAGCTCATCAGAAGGCAACGATACCTACCCAAGCAGTTATCTGCAGTTTTATAACGGCTCATCCAACAGCGCGACCACCACACTGACCTTAACAGACAGTGATGAAGTGGAAAGTACTTTAGGCAGTGCCGCTTTTGGTGACGCCACAGCTTTAACTACTGTAGATACTGAAACTTATGATTTAGCTTTCACTTACACCGATAACAGTGGCGATGTGCAGACTGTGCTGGAAGATCAGGTCAGCATGAAAACCAGTCAAAAAACTGTGCTTTTTATGGTAGATAACTACGAAGCGCCAAAACTGCTGAATTTAAGCTTTTTGCGGGATGATGGGCTGGATGATCAGTTTAAAGTCTACTTTGCCAATTTACTGGCGGAAAATAAAACCATGGATCTATACATCAGCAGCTCCACTGAAGATTTTGATGACGCCGATTTTGTTGCAACCGTAGGACAAAACGCCTTTAGTGAAGCAGTTACTTTTGATATTGGCAGCTACATTTTGTACCTGACAGACTCAGGCAGCAAAGAAGTTGTATTACAAAGCCCGGTGTACTCCTTTAGCTACGAAACAGAATATATTCTGGCTTTGCGTGACAACGCAGGCCCGCTTAAACGTAAAATTGCTTTAGATGTGATAGGCAATACCACTACTGTTTATCCACTGGAAGACGTAAACAGCAACGCTCAATTCCGGGTATACAACAGTCTGAACGATTTAGATCCGGCTCAAATTTATGCTGGCAGCACCAATGGTACGCCGGTTTTTGCTGATGTAGCAGCGGATACTCTGACCTCTTATGTTGAAATACCACATGGTGATTACAGAGTGACGTTAACAGCAAACGAAGGGTCCAGCCAAATTCCAAACGGTTTGTTAACCTTAAATCAGGGTCAAAGCAAAAGTCTGATCTTTTACCGTGACGAAAATGACCAGCCAACAGTGATGTCGGTCACTGACAGCGCGACTCCTCAAGTATACGACTTTGTTTTTAATGTGGTGAACGTGATACCTGACTTTGAAAACGTCAGCATCTATTTTGTGCCACCAGGCAAAACCATGGAAACCACCTTGTACTACATCAGCAGCATCAACGATGCCACCAGCGCGAGCATTACTCTGCCGCTAGACAGCTATAGGGTGTTACTGGTGCGCAAGGATTTAAATAACAACAAAACCCTGCTGGCGCAAACTGATGAAATTGAATTTATTCAGGGCAGTTCTTACCTGCTGGTCGCAGAAAAAGATCCTGATACTGAAACAGGTTATAAAATCAGTTTGCAGTACTAAGCCGCAGCTGGTTTTGTAACAAAGGCCCGTCTGAACAGCGGGCCTTTTTTTGCAGTCCTTTGCGCACTATTCGAACACAACCTGGCCAACGGTCAGAGCCGTTGGCGCTCAGCCGGGTCTTGCCAAACTATTGGCAAGACTTTATCCGGCTTCGCTCTTCCAACATCCATGTTTTTCCTCTACATTAGCGGCCAATTAAAATCATCAGATGGAGTAACGCATGACCTGGATTTTTTTGCTGGTTGGCCTGGTATTACTGGTCGTTGGTGCTGATTTATTAGTCAAAGGGGCTGCACGTTTAGCAGGATCTTTTGGAATCCCGGCTTTAGTGATAGGTTTAACAGTGGTCGCATTTGGTACCAGTGCACCTGAATTAGCTGTCAGTGTAAAAGCTGCATATTCTGGTCAGGCAGAATTGGCGATTGCCAATGCGGTCGGCAGTAACATCTTTAATGTGCTGTTTATTTTAGGCGCTGCGGCGATGATTTCGCCTCTGATTATTTCACGTCAGTTGATCCGCCAGGATGTGCCTATTATGGTTCTGGTGTCTGTCATAGCGCTTTTGATGACTTTAGATGGCAGTGTCAGCAAACTGGAAGCAGCGATTTTATTTGCTGGCCTTTTAGCTTACACCTGGTTTTTATTCCGTCAGGGCAAAGCCAAAGGCGCTGACACTGTTGATGAAGAAGTGGAAGCTATGCTCAAGTCCAATACACCGGCATGGCAAAATGTTTTGCTGGTCGTAGGTGGTTTGATATTGCTGGTATTAGGCGCACGCTGGCTGGTCGAAAGTGCAGTGGAAATTGCTCGGGCCTGGGGTATCAATGAAGCTGTTATAGGTTTAACCATAGTGGCGGCTGGCACCTCTTTACCTGAAGTGGTCACCTCTATAGTGGCAACTATTCGTGGTGAGCGTGATATAGCTGTCGGCAACGTCGTAGGCAGCAATATATTCAATATCCTGTGTGTACTGGGTATCTCAGGTCTGGTGTCTCCTCTCCCCCTGCTGGCTGGTGAGCAAATGGCCATGGTCGATATTCCGGTGATGGTAGGTGTGGCAGTGCTTTGTGTACCGCTGTTTTTTATCGGCTCAGTGCTGAACCGCATCGAAGGTTTACTCTTTATGCTGCTCTACATCGCCTACACTTGGTATCTGGTGGCTATGGCGTTAAAGGAGGCTTATCTGCCAGACTTACAACAAGGTATTTTGTACGGTTTGTTGCCTGTGGTTGTACTTTACGTGGTCGCCTCATTTATCCATGACCGCATAAAAAACAAACAAATACATCAATGAGTTAGCCAAAAACGTCACAACAGGCCCAGTAGGGCCTGTTTTTATTTGTATCCAGTATGACATTTAGATGATCTGTATCTGCTGCCCGATTTGAGCACTATCCAACCCCTGCTTTTGTTTATATAATCCGTCGCAGTTCATAACCTCAATGAGACCCCATGGAAATCTTTATACTTGTTGGACTTATCGTATTAAATGGCATTTTTGCCATGTCTGAAATTGCTATCGTCACCGCCAAAAAATCGCGTTTAACAGCTCTGGCACAAAAAGGCAAATCCTCCGCCGCCATAGCGCTGAAATTGGCTGAAGACCCTACTCAATTTTTATCGACAGTCCAGATTGGTATTACGTCTATAGGTATCTTAAACGGTATCTTCGGTGAATCTATTCTTGCCGAACCTTTTGCTCTGTGGCTGCAAAGTCTGGGTATGGCTCCAGAATTCAGCAGCATTTTTGCCACAGCTTTAGTGGTTATAGTGGTGACTTATGTGTCTATCGTTGTGGGTGAGTTAGTACCTAAACGTGTGGGTCAAATCAGTGCCGAATCTATCGCCTGCTTAATGGCCAAACCTATGCTGTTACTGGCTATCGTGACAAAACCTTTTGTCTGGTTATTATCCGGCTCAACTCACGGTCTGATGCGGCTCTTTGGTTTTGCTCACAGCACTGAATCCAATGTGACCCATGAAGACATTCAGGCCATGTTACTGGAAGGCTCCAGTTCAGGTGCTATTGAACACAATGAACATGCGATGGTGAAGAACGTATTCCGTCTGGATGAACGTTCGATTTCATCCTTGATGGTACCCCGTTCTGACATTATCTTTTTAGACACTGCCATCAGTATGGAAGATAACTTACATCGCGTGATGCAATCGCCACACTCCCGCTTTCCGGTCTGCAAACAGAGCGCAGATGAGTTGATTGGGATAGTCTCCGCCAAACAATTGCTGGCACAATCTGTCGCAGGTCAGCTTACGGATTTGTCGTCATTGGTCCAACCTTGTCATTATGTGCCTGACAGTTTAACTGGCATGGAATTATTGGAGCATTTCCGTACAACAGCACGTCAGGTTGTTTTTGTTGTCGATGAATATGGCGACTTAAAAGGCATGGTGACGCTGCAGGATTTAATGGAAGCCTTAACAGGTGAACTGAACCCGGATGACGGCGAAGATTTAATGGTGGTGCAGCGTGATGATGGTTCGTACTTGCTGGACGGCTTGCTACCTATTATCGATCTAAAAGACTGTTTAGGTTTACATCAGTTACCTGAAGAAAACCAGCGTAACTATCAGACCTTAAATGGCTTATTGATGCTGTTAATGGGCAAAATTCCACAGACTGCAGATAAAGTGCTGCTGCATAACTGGCAATTGGAAATTGTTGATATGGATGGCAAACGGGTAGACAAAGTATTAGCTATTGAACTAACGCCGAAACAAATGGCGGATATGCAGTCTGCCGCAGATGAGATGCACGACTAGCACTGGTGCAACATACCAACAACGCACTGAAAAGTGGCGTTGTTGGTTGAATAATTAATCTTTACGGCCCTTGTTTGGCAGTGCCAAGGGGTCGACTTCAAAGCTAAAACCCAGTAGCGGCAAGAGTTCCGGTATCTCATCTTCCGGGATACCCACTTTGTGGAAATGCTTCACCACATATTGCACATCATGGCCTTGTTCTTTGAATTGTTGTGCAGTTTTCAAGTGCACAGTTCGCATAAAGTTAGATGTCATATAAGTCACTCCCTGCAGAAAAGCGACAGTCATAGTGGTGAAATATTCAGCAGCAGGCAAGCAGTTTTCGATGAAAATTTGCACAATTTTTCGAACAAATCCTAAGCTGTTGATCCACAGAAAGATCTTCTCTAATGCTTAGCTCACCAGCTTAAATTTGCGACTCAATATTTTATCAAGTAGTTTTCGTGGTAGTAGTCTGGCTAACAGAGGTAAAGTGAAAGCACCATGCCCTATACCCACAGCACCGCTGCAATCGGCTTTATTCAGCTCTCGTACTAAACGTTTGGCAAAACGTTCTGCTGATGTAGGTTGGTTTTGACTGGCATTAGCGCGCAGCATCACACCATCACGCATAGGCCACCAGAGTGAATCCGCTTTTAACAACTGCTCAGCTTCAAGTTTTGCTCTTTGGGCAAAACCAGTAGCAATAGCTCCAGGCTGCACAGTCAATACCCGCACACCTAAAGGCGCTAGTTCCATTCGCAGTGCATCAGACAAGCTATGTAGCGCCGCTTTAGAGGCACAATAAACGCCAGCAAAAGGTGTGGTTATTATCCCAGATACACTGCCAATATTGACGACAAGGCCTTTGCTTTGTAACAGCAAAGGCAAACAAGCCTGAGTTAAATCCATCACCGCAAATACGTTGACTTCAAACTGCTGACGTAAGCCTTCAGCCCCGGCGTCCAGCACTGGCCCCATAACACCAAAACCAGCATTATTCACCAGAATATCCAAACGCCCTGCTTGTCGCTGCAACTGCACCACAGCTTGTTTCACAGAATCTGGGTTGGTCATTTCCAGTGCTATAGTTTCCAGACCCATCTGCTTTAGTTGCTGCAGATCAGTCTCTTTTCGTGCTGTGGCAAAAACTCTATAGCCTTGTTGTTTAGCCTCTAACGCCAAAGCTTTGCCTATACCGCTGGAGCAGCCGGTGATCAGTATAGTTTTGCTCATCGCTGGCCTGCCTGCACTAAGTGTTGTTCATCTGGTCTTAGTGTTAACACCAGAAAACCGGTGTCAGTCACAGCCACTGTATGCTCCCACTGGGCTGATAACTTCTTATCCTTGGTCACCACAGTCCAGCCGTCAGATTTTTGTTTTACTCTTCTGTCGCCCTGATTGATCATAGGTTCAATGGTAAATACCATGCCAGGCTTTAGAGTAAGACCTGTGCCTGCTTTACCGTAGTGCAAAATTTGTGGCTCTTCGTGCATCTCACGCCCTATGCCATGACCACAGTATTCACGCACGACAGAATAACCATGCCGCTCAGCATGGTGCTGTACGGCAGCCGCTATGTCACCTAAACGGGCGCCGGGTTTCATCTGATAAATGCCCTGCCACAGCGCCTGATAAGTTACATCCACTAAAGCCTGTGCTACAGGACTGACCTTACCTACGCAATACATTTTGCTGGAGTCGGCGATAAAACCATCCTTTTCCAATGTAATGTCCAGATTGACAATATCGCCTTCTTTTAAAATATCAGCAGGTTTGGGCACGCCATGGCAGACCACCTCATTGATAGAGCTATTGAGTACATACTGATAGTCATACTGACCTTTGCTGGCAGGTCTTGACGCTAAAGGCCCGCGGATAAAATCCTCCACTGCATCGTTAATTTGCATGGTACTGATGCCAGGCTGCACCAGCTCATCCAGCATCAGAAAGACCTGAGCCAGCAACTGTCCGGCTTTGTGTTGGAGGTCCAGTTCAGCCGGGGTTTTCAGATGGATCGAGTTCATTCAGTAAGTCCTGCAAAGTTGTAGATTTGTTTTTTAATAATTTACGACACAATTCCTGGTAACTAAGCTGAGGGTTCAGCTCAGCCAACATGCCGACCCGGATCCAGAATTCAGCCTGAGCGTTAATGGAACGCGCCATCACCCTGCTGGCTTCCCGCAAATCATCATGCAGGTCGTCCGATATTTTTACTATACCCATAACTACGCTTCATATACATTTCATACACTAATTGTATAAAAACAATCCTTCGAATGCACTTAAAAAATAGCTAAAAACTGGGTATGGTATGACATAGGACAATAAAGCCTCTGTCACAAGAGGTTAAAGTTCAACATCAGCAATTGGGTTTGGAACTAAGACTGAGAGTCAGGACATGAGCTTATTTAACGATATTTACAATGCAGTTGAGCGGCAGTTTTTCTACAGCCTGACATTAAAAATTGTCGGTAATATTGGCTTTTTAACGTTGATTTTCTGGCTGGCGATGTTTGCAGCTTACCCGGATGAAGGGAGCGCAGGACAAAGCTGGTGGTGGATTTTGGTGCTTGGTACCGGCGCTTTTGTATTCACTATCGGCTATCTGATGCATCTCATTGTGCGTCCGGTCAAAGCTCTGGTCGACGCTCTGCAGCACGCCAACCAGGCAGGCAGCGATCTAAAAACCCGTTTACCTGCTTTTACTTTTGATGAATTTCGTACTTTGTCTGAGCAATACAATTTATTTGTTGAGCAATTATCCGCGATGTTACGAGGTATTCATCAGCAAGCGTCCAGCAACTTTGCAGTCAACCAGCAAGTGGCAGAAGCTGTGCACAGTACCAGACATCAATTGCAGGGAGCTGAGCAAAACAGTCAGCAAATCCGCCAACAAAGTGATCAGTCCTTGCAACGTTTAGCCGAAATAGTGCAAAGCAACGATCAGGTGATACAAGTTGCCAGTAGCACAGTCCATAACGCCAGAACCGCCAGTACTCAACTGGATCAGCTCACCAGCCAACTGCATAAAATCGAGCAGCTACTAGCTAACTTTGGTGGCACTGTGACAGGTTTGCAGAAAAACGCCGAAAACGTGCGGCAGATTTTGTTGATGGTGGAGAACTTCTCCGATCAAACCAACCTGTTGGCACTTAATGCAGCTATTGAAGCCGCACGGGCGGGCGAAGCGGGTCGTGGTTTTGCCGTGGTCGCTGACGAAGTGCGCACTCTGGCAGCTAAAGTCAACAGCGCTACAGGCCAAATCTCTGGTTTCCTGAATGAAATGGATGTATTGGTTCGCGATACAAAGAACGAATCCGAGCAACTGCAACAACAAGCTGGCGCAGCCCAGCAACAGATCCAGCAAACCAGTGGTGATTTTAGTCAACTGGAGCAACAACTTAAAAATGCCCAGCAGCAACTGAATCATATTCAGCAGCATGTGCAGCAACTGGCGCATAGCTCAGAACAAAACCATCATCACCTGACAGAAATTGAACAAGGCACCAATCTGGCGTATCAACAGATGGCCGCTATAGATCAGGCCACAGAGCAGCTGTTATCCGGAACTAAACGCACCCAACAACAACTGCAGCCTTTTTCTGCGGCTTAACTTTTAGTTTTTTCAACATCAGCCCGGCCATCCTGTTGCAATGCTTTGACCAGTTGCAATACGGCCGGGTGAGTCAGTTTACGCTCAGGCGATATCGCATAAAAACGTTCTGTAACTCTGTGGATCACTCCGACTTTTAACAGACGATAGTTGTTCAGCAGTTGAGTTTCCAGCAATAAGGGAGCAGCAAAAGCACCCAAGCCCTGCTGGGCAAAAGCCTGCATCAAGGCACTGTCATCAAATTCAGCTACGACATCCGGCTGCACCTCCACTTCATTAAACCAGCCCATTAACTGCTGGCGGATTATGGATTTTTTACCTTGTAACAGAAAAGGTTGATCGTGCAGGGAACGCGGGAAATCTGCGCTGAGTTGTTCAGCTAAAGCTTCACAGGCATAAACGGCCATTGGAGATTCGGTGACTAAATGACTGTAGGCTTTGACATGGCTGCCAGGCTGAATAGGTTGATCCGACAACACCATATCCAGTTTATTGATCGCAAGTTCAGACAACAATCCGGCTTGCTCACCTTCACGGCAAATCAGCTTAATTGGCAACTGCAAAACAGGTCTGAGCATTTCATAAACAAAAGCCTTAGGCAAAACGTCTGTGATACCGACACTAAAATTTTGCCAACTGCTGTGCTGACGGGTCAGTACAGCTTTAAGCTCATCCCCCAATTGAAAGATATCAGCGGCATAACGTTGCACTACAACGCCTAACTCAGTTGGGATCAGTCGCTTACCCTGTCGGGAAAACAGCGCAGTACCAATACCATGTTCAAAGGCACTGATTTGTCCACTGATGGTTTGCGGCGTGATATGCAACAACTCACTGACCCGGGCAATACTGCCGTGCTCAGCGACCAGATAAAAATAATACAGCTGGTTGTAATTAACGGGGGTCATATTAACTCAATTATTTACGAACATATTGGAAGTTATATTCGATTTTTACTGACAAAGTAAAGGGCGTATAACAGTAACTGTTGTGAGGTTCCTGCAGAATGTCACAGACATAGTTTAACCCATAGGCTCATCCGCGCCTTTTGCCCCTTGCTTGCAAGGGGCTTTTTTATGTCCAGGGATGGGCGGTATGTCGCAACTGTCGGGAACGTTGTTGCGACGATTTAGCCCTCGCCCTTGAAGCTACAGCTTTGTTGACTGCCCTGGCTTTTTAAAAAGAGCTTCGCCCCAATCATAGCGTGAACTATGTTCATGGGGACTCATTCCCTTGTCGCCTAGCTGCAACCTCACTTGCTTTATCTCTTCCCTGCCTCCATGTAAATGGCAACTACGTGTTGCAAGTCCAATGGGCGGAATCCGGATAAGAGTTATTGACAATGAACTACCCCGTTATTTTTAAGTTAGCAAATCAGGACGAGCTGCTCTATATAGCGACGCAGAGCAGTTTTATTAAGCAGTATCAGTTGCAACAGGCCTATTTAACTCCTGAGGATCTGGTGGTTGACGCAACAGGACAAGCTTATCTGTTGCATCAAGTTCAACATAACCACTTACCTGCCCCGTGCAAACAATTTACGCAACCAGAGCTGACAGCCTTAGTTCAGGCTCATTTTTTTGCCCTGGCTCAAACTTGCGCGATAAAAATTCAGGCTACTTCTATTCCGGAATTATTTAAGTTGTTAGCGGATGATGGGGACTGACAATAAGACAATCCTGACTTGTTTTACCGCCTGATGCCGCTTAAAGTAACAGCTCTTATCGAACTGGGACAAAACGATGCGAGTTGAAGTATTGGTTGGACTTCAGGTAAAAAATGCTGAACTTTATGCTGAATATCGCCGTTTAATGACACCTTTGTTGCACCAGCATCAAGGAGACTTTGGCTGTGATTTTATAGTACAAAAAAGCCTTCGACCTGCAGATTCCGCCATCAACAGAGTCTTCACTATTTCATTTGCCAGCCAACAGCTGATGGACAGCTTTTTCAGCCATCCTGACTACCTGGTGATACGGCAACAGTATTTTGAACCTGCAGTGCTGGAGACTCATATACTGGCAAGCTATCAAACAGCAGATTAAGTTTGTGTTGAGCAGGGAAAATCACAAAAAAATACTGTGCCCTGTCCAGGCACTGAATGAAAACCTATGCTGCCTCCCATAGACTCAATAATGGCTTTACTGATCGCAAGTCCCAAACCTGTGCCAGATTTGGCTTTGGAATCAGAGCCATCCGCCTGAGCAAAACGCTGGAAGACTTTCTCCTGAAAATGTAGCGGTATGCCTTCACCTTTGTCTTCGACCTGAATACGCGTCTTGTTACCCTGCTGAGCGTAACTCAGTGTGACTTCAGCACCAGCTTTTGAGTATTTAATAGCGTTGGATAATAAGTTACTCAATACCTGCTGCAGCCTGTGGTTATCCAGCTGCATCTGAACAGATTCTGTATTGAGTATCCGCAAGTGAACACCAAACTTATCGGCATAAGGTTGATTTTGTGCGATAGCTTGCTGACATTCGACAGCCAAATCGCAAGGCTGCAGACAGAAATCCATTTTCCCTGCGCTGAGTTTCTCCATATCCAGTAAGTCATTTACCAGTAACTGCAGTCTTTTACTATTTTGGCCGGCCACCTTCAGCATAGCTAAAGCTTTTTCAGGAACAGGCCCTAAAACCTGATTGATCACTAAATCCAAACCACCACTAATGGCAGTAATAGGGGTACGTAATTCATGACTGACGGTAGAAATAAAATCAGTTTTCATCTGTTCCAGTTGCTTTTGCTCACTGATGTCATGCATCAAAACTAAAGCCCCTAACAGCTGACCTGAGCGTGTTTTTAGCTGCTCTCCTCGGCAACTCACCCAACGTGGAGGCTGCCCCTTACTCTTAATACAAATATCCTGTCCAACCACAGTCTCGCCATGAAAAGCCCGGAGCAAAGGTATTCGTTCCACGGGCAGCACTGTATGGCCATTCTCTTCATACAAGTTATAGTGATGACTCCACAGCTGTGCTTCACACTTGCGAACATCCACCCCATGCCAGTCGCGGGCAACTTTATTAAATTGCTCCAGATGCCCCTCACTGTCACAAGCCACTAAGGCATCAGGAATAGAATCCAGCAGTAAGTCCAGCAGTTGCAATTTATGTTCAGTCTGAAGTTTTTGTTTGTGCTCCTTCAATCTGTCCATCACCAATACCGCCAGTTTTCGCAACACAGCTTTGTCCTGCTCAGACATAGTGCGTGGTTTTCCATCAATCACGCATAAAGTGCCCAGTGCAAAGCCTGCTTCATCAATTAACGGACATCCGGCATAAAATCTGATATTGGGGATAGTGCACACCAGCGGATTATCGGCAAAACGTTCGTCTTTAGATGCATCCTCGACGATAAAAATATCTGGCTGCAAAATAGCATGAGCGCAAAACGCTAGTTTGCGATCAGTCTGACAGACCTCCAGCCCTTGTTTACTTTTAAACCACTGTCGTTGCTCATCAATCAAAGACACCAGGGCTATCGGAACCTGAAACAAAGTAGTAGCCAAAGAGGTAATGGCATCAAAAGTGGCATCAGGTTCAGTATCCAGGATTTGTAACTTCAGCAGTGCTTTTAATCTTTCCTGCTCATTAAGCGGAATTTGGGCAACCTGCATGCTTTCGCTCCTTGGCTGACAACAAAAAATCTACCTCAAACCATACCACAAAAAGAAACACTACACCTTACCGCTGGTCTTGCTCAGACTTTTCTAATAAAGCTTGTAAATCATCAGGCACTGGCACAGATTCCAATACAGAGTAACGGCTGGAACCTGGGTTACCCAAAGGCAAACGCCCTGTTAAATGGCCGACGGGAGTCAGAATCAGACGCAACAACTGACCACGAACTTCCAGCCAGTTTATTTGATCGGCGGCCAGCTTTAACATCTGCCAGTGAGTATGCATATGCAGAATAAAATCTTGTTGGCCTAAAATATGGGCTCGCTCAAGATGAAACCAGGCCTGTTGCCACTGCTGTCGACGGCGGGCTGTCATTGCTTGTTTTATTTCTGCATGAAAAGCACGGATTGTATCTGAATACATAGCAAGCTCGAGTTGTTTCCTTAGTGTTTTGTTTACAATGACGCCGCTTTTGTATTCCGTCAATACTTAGCTTGCCCGGCTCTGAGTCTTGTGGCTCTTGAGTTTCAAGCTGTTTTGTATTAGGGTGACGTCAGTTTTATCCTATGGCACAAGCAAGCAGAAAAACATGAACAGAAATCAGGGACAAACGCCCTGGCTCAGGTTAATGGTGCTTATTAGCTTACTCTTGTTTAAAGGAGTAGCAGCTGCCGCTATGTTGTGTTGTGGGCCAGATCACGGCTCTCATTCAACCTCCTCTTCTCATCACCAGAATTCGGGTACTACAGCACATCAGATGTCTGATCATAGGGCTCACAGCACCGAACAGCATGCAGAGATGATGGAACAGCAAGATCAGGACGCAGACCTCTCCAATGCCGGACATAAAAGCTCCTGCTCAGGCTGCGCTATCAGTTGTGCTTCTGCTGTCTTGATGATGGATCCCTGCGGGATACCGCCCGAAAAAAATCAAACTGAGCGGATCTTCAGTTCAACTTCCTTTTTATTCCCTTTAACCAGTTCTGGTCTGGAACGTCCGCCTCGTTTATACAGCTGATCATACTTTTTAGTAGGTGAAGGCTCTGCATCCAGCCTTTCTCAATAGTTTTTCAGTGTAAAACAGGTTTTCTTATGCACTCTGTCAAAAACAAAGCACTTCGTTGTGCCTGCGGTTTATTGATGACTCATTCGGGTATCTCTTTCGCTTCACCAGAGGTATCAGTGTTACAACAATTGCCCCCGCTGTTCACCAGCTCTGAAGAAAAAGCATCTGACTGGATCCAGGCCAATAAAAAGGTGGCGGAACTGGGTGGCTGGCAATTTTATATTCAGGAAGCAGGTGGTCATGCTGCCATGGACCACTCGCAGCATTCGGGCCACAACGGACATAAGGCTGAGCCCGACATGGATCACTCGCAGCATTCGGGCCATGCAACTTCCAAGCAGACAGTACCAAAACCAGCAGCAGGAGATCAGCATGAGCATCATCACTAAATTATCGCCTTTGGCCGCGCTGGTTTTACTGAGCGCTTGTGCCGGGACCTCTCAGCTGCAACAAAATAATGCGCTGATACAACAAGCCGAACGGCAACAGCTGACTCTGGCTCCGGTAGACCCCGCGTTAAGAGCAGAGACTGAACAGGAAGTGGAACGACTATTAGCCGGGCCTTTGTCATTGCAAAACGTCAGTCGTATCGCGGTATTAAACAACCCTGAGTTTCTGGCGAGTTTGTCATCTTTGGACATTAGCCGAGCTGAGTTGGCTCAGGCCGGTTTGTTACCTAATCCGGGCCTGAGAGTGATCCGCAGCCGCGAAGAAGAAAGCTATAACACAGAACTTGATTTCTCTTTTGACTTATTTGGCTTTCTGTTTTTCAAATCCAATCAGGCCATAGCAGAACAACAGGCTGTGCAACAGCAACAGCAGGTGGCTCTTCAGTTGCAGGAATTGTTAAGCCAAAGTCGCAGCGCTTTTATTGAAGCCGTGGTGGCACAACAGCGTTTTAGCTATTTGCAGACAGTACAGGAAGCAATAGAAGCCTCGGCTGAACTGGCCAGTCGCATGTATCAGGTCGGCAACTACAGTGAACTGCAGCACGCACGCCAACAAAAGTTTGCCGCAGAAATTCGTCTGCAACTGGCGACAGCACAACAACAGCAACAACAAAGTCGCGAGCGCCTTCTTCTTGCGCTTGGTCTGTCTGACGCTGCAGTTTCCTTGCAATTACCCGCTTACCTGCCTGCGATTCCGACTGAAATGCAACCACAACATCAGTTAGAACAACAAGCGCTGGAACAACGATTGGATCTGCAACAAGCTAAAGTCAGATTAAAGCAACTACAGTTACAACTTGAGCAAAATGAGAACAGCCGTTTTGTCCGCGGTTTATCTGGTGAAATTGCAGGATCAGTGCAACACAGTGCAGAACGTGAAGTGGCTTTAGGCATTGAATTACCCTTGTTTGACTCTGGCGCACAGCGTATCAACAAAGCTCAGGCGCAATACCTGCAAGCCTGGTGGCAAGCCAAAGCTCTGGAACAAAAAGCGTTGTCTGAAGTACGTCAGGCTTACAGCCTGCAGCAGCATTCTTATCAGGTTGCCCGGCATTATCAGGACCAGCTAGTGCCACTGGCGCAGAAAATCAATCAGCAAAATGTACTGCGGTATAACGGCATGCTGATTGGTGTATTTGAACTGATTGCCGACACTCAGGCACAGGTCAGCACTGTGACAGGACAAATGACAGCACAACGCGATTTTTATCTCTCACAACTGGCTTTACAACAAGCGCTGTGGGGCAGCCCAACACTGCAGCTGCCAACAGCAACGGAAATTATCAACACTTCAGCTACTGCAGCTGGTCATTAACAGGAGAATGTGATGCTCACCCGTCGTGATTTATTAAAAAAAGTCGGTGCTATTACAGCTGCTGTAGGTGTAGCCGCAGTCAGCAAAAGCTCAATGGCCACCTTGCCTGAACCTGTGATCCAGCAATCCGCTGACACTATGGATCCCTTAATACCCAACACTGGCCGACCTTATAACCCTGTTGTCACGCTAAACGGCTGGACTTTGCCGTGGCGGATGAATAATGGCGTAAAAGAATTTCATCTAGTGGCAGAGCCTGTAGTGCGTGAACTGGCACCAGGGATGAAAGCGCATTTATGGGGTTATAACGGCCAGTCGCCAGGCCCTACTATTGAAGTGGTGGAAGGCGACAGAGTGCGGATTTTTGTTACCAACAAGTTACCCGAACATACCTCTATCCACTGGCATGGCCAGCGTTTACCTAATGGTATGGATGGAGTCGCCGGCTTAAATCAGCGCGCCATCAAGCCCGGTAAAACCTTTATGTATGAGTTCATCGCCCGCCGCCCTGGTACTTTTATGTATCACCCTCATGCCGACGAAATGGTACAAATGGCGATGGGTATGATGGGTATGTGGATCACTCACCCAAAAGAGGCCCATCCGCATATAGACGAGGTGGATCGCGATTTCTGTTTTCTGCTGAATGCTTACGATATAGAGCCTGGCAGTGCCACGCCTAAAATCATGACCATGACCGACTTTAATCTCTGGACCTGGAATAGTCGCGTCTTCCCCGGCATCGATCCTTTGGTGGTGCGTAAAAACGATAAAGTCCGGATCCGGGTGGGTAATCTGACCATGACCAATCACCCTATTCATATTCACGGTCATGAATTTACGGTCACAGGTACAGACGGTGGTCCTGTACCGCCTTCTGCCCGCTGGCCTGAAGTCACCACAGATGTGGCTGTAGGTCAGATGCGACAAATTGAATTACTGGCGGACGAAGAAGGTGACTGGGCTTTCCATTGCCACAAATCGCATCATACGATGAATGCGATGGGCCATGACGTACCGACGCTGATTGGGGTGGATCACAGTGGTTTGATGCAAAAAATCAATAAACTGGTGCCGGATTATATGGTCATGGGTGAACGTGGTATGGCAGATATGACTGAAATGAAGATGCCGCTACCGGCTAATACCTTACCAATGATGTCAGGTGATGGACCTTTTGGCTCCGTGGAAATGGGCGGTATGTTCAGCGTGTTTAAAGTCCGGAAAGATCAGGCACCTGGCGATTACAAAGATCCGGGCTGGTATCCACATCCAGCCGGTACTATAGCTCAGGAATGGACAGGAGAAGTACCAGAAGTGACATCCGCAAAAGCGGATACCACAGAAAGTACAGATACACTGAAGGTAAGAAAACCGAATTCACACTCCCACCATTAAACAGAATGAAAAAGCCCTGATCTCAGGGCTTTTTTACTGCCAGTTACTCTGCCGGTAGTGGCAAAGACCAACAAAAAACAGACAACTGACCAATAAAACACCACTAGTTATACCTTTTATATATATCTAATAACTTTTTTCAATAAACATACACTTGTTACAAATTGTAATCAAACCCAGCATTTTCGCCGCTCCACACAAGCAACTTATCGCATAAAACTCTGATAAAACCGAAAAAATGAAAACAAAAGATTAAATTTGATAAATATAAACCTATTTACATTAACAAATTATTGACCAATCATCCTATTGCCTGCCCAGTACATTAACTAAATAAGGGACAGGGTTTCCATGGATGAGGCAATTCACATAACAATAATCCGAGAGAACAAAATGCAACATAAAACATTTAACTTATCCAAAGTCTCATTGCTTACTTTGTCCGCGCTGTCCTTGGTGGCGACTGCTGTGCAGGCTGCCCCCCAAAAATCTGGTATCACTGTAGAGATCAACGAAACCAAAGCTATCGAGCCACCAACCCGTTTTATCGTGAAATACAAAAGTGCAGCGACTTTATCTGCTCAGGGTTTAACCGGTGCTGCTACAAACTCAGTTAGTCAGTTAAAAGCTCATGCCGCTTCTGAATTATCCAGCCGAGCTGGTGAGCCTATGCGCTTTGTGCGTTCTTTAGCGGTAGCCAACCGCCATGTAGTCAAAGCGGAGCGCCGTCTGTCAAAAGCTGAAACAGCTCGTACGATCGAACTGCTTGCTCAGGATCCAATGGTAGAATCGGTTGAAGAAGACCGCATGTTACAAATCGCAGCAATACCAAACGATACCCAGTACACCAGTCAATGGCATTACTACGAGTCTACAGGCGGTTTACGTGCAAACACTGCATGGGATAATGCCACAGGAGCTGGTGTGGTAGTGGCTGTGTTAGACACAGGTTACCGTCCGCACGCTGATTTAAATGCCAATATCCTGCCTGGCTACGACATGATTTCTGACAGTTTTGTCGGTAACGATGGCAATGCTCGTGACTCTGATGCGAGGGATCCGGGTGACTGGGTGTTGGCCAATGAATGCGGCGGCTCAAACCCAGCACAAGATTCTTCATGGCATGGTACGCACGTCGCTGGTACAGTCGCTGCAGTGACCAATAACGGTTCAGGTGTAGCTGGTGTTGCCTATGGAGCTAAAGTAGTACCAGTGCGTGTACTGGGCAAATGTGGTGGTTATACTTCAGATATCGCAGACGGTATTATCTGGGCTTCAGGTGGCACAGTGTCCGGTGTTCCGGCGAACGCTAACCCCGCAAAAGTCATCAACATGAGTTAGGTGGTTCAGGCGCATGTGACTCTACCACCCAGGCTGCTATTAATTCAGCCCGCTCACGTGGCACTGTGGTTGTCATTGCATCAGGTAACGACAACGGTAACGCCAACAACTTCAACCCAGGTAACTGCGCTGGTGTGGTCAACGTAGCCTCCACCAATCGCAGCGGTGGTCGTGCTTACTACTCAAACTACGGTACCTCTATTGATGT
This sequence comes from Rheinheimera sp. KL1, assembly GCF_001275035.1. Classification (NCBI taxonomy): domain Bacteria; kingdom Pseudomonadati; phylum Pseudomonadota; class Gammaproteobacteria; order Chromatiales; family Chromatiaceae; genus Rheinheimera; species Rheinheimera sp. KL1. Next base: position 99,367 of record NZ_LAMX01000026.1, on the reverse strand, counting down.
CGCTGCACCTGGTGGCGCGATGAACTCGGCTAATGATCCAAATGGTATTCTGTCGACTTACAACACTGGAACTACTACACCGGGTTCAGACAGCTACGGTTACAGCCAAGGTACATCCATGGCTGCACCTCATGTGGCTGGTGTAGCGGCATTAATTGCCCAGAAAAAACCAGCGGCAACACCAGATGAAATTGAAAACATCCTGAAAACCACTACCCGTTCTTTCCCTGCGACTTGTACCAGTTGTGGTACTGGTATTGTTGATGCAGCAGCTGCTGTAGCTGCTGCATCAGGCACTGGCGGCGGCGGTGGTACAGGAGCAACCTCGGCCATCAACAACATCAGTGTCGGTGCAAATAGCTGGAAATACTACACAGTCGTAGTACCAGCGGGTATGAGAGTACTGACTGTCAATACCTCTGGCGGTACAGGTGATGCGGATCTATATGTCCGTCGTGGTTCACAACCGACGACGTCAACCTATGATTGCCGTCCATACCTCAATGGCAATACAGAAAGCTGTACCTTTAATAACCCTGTAGCAGCCACTTACCATATTGGTATTCGTGGTTACACAGCGGCATCAGGTATCACTTTAACAACTTCTTATCAGCCTTAATCCCTGGGCTTTTAGCTGAAGATCCCGACAAAAGTCGGGATCTTTTTTTTAAAAAGCTCGAACTTTTATTTTTGTAAGCCATCCAGAATTGCACACTGGGGTTGATCATCCCCACAACAGCTATCCGCCAATTGCTGTAATACCTTTTGCATCTGCTGCAGCTCGGCGACTTTTTGTTTAATTTCATCCAGATGCTGTTCAGCCAATTGTTTGACCTCTTTACTGCTACGCTGTGGATTTCGCCATAAATCCAGTAAAGAACTGACCTGAGCTATAGAAAAACCCAAAGTTCGGGCTTGTTTAATAAAACTCAGTTGTTGCAGCTGTTGACTGCTGTACAAGCGGTACCCGGCATCTGTCCTGTTGGCTTTTTTAAGCAAACCCGCTTCTTCATAATGCCGGATCATTTTGGCAGAAAGTCCGGTTTGTTTAGCCGCCTGGCCTATGGTCACTAAAGTTGCCATCATTTTACTCCTCAGCTCTCCAACGCTGTAACAACAAGGCATTGCTAATGACAAATAAACTGCTGCACGCCATAGCGGCTCCAGCAATAACCGGATTTAAATAACCCAAAGCGGCCAAAGGAATACCGATCACATTAAAAATAAAAGCCCAAAACAAATTCTGCTGAATTTTACGGTAGCTCAGCCGCGCTATCTGCAACGCTGCACTCACCAGAGAGGGCTTACTGCGCATTAGGGTCATAGCCGAAGCACTGACGGCCACTTCAGTGCCACTCGCCATCGCTATACCTAAATCCGCCTGGGCCAAAGCTGGGGCATCATTAATACCATCGCCAACCATAGCCACCCGATAACCCTGCTGCTGCCAGCTCTGAATGACCGCAGCTTTGTCTGCCGGTAACACCTCTGCCTTCCAGTCAGTTAAATCCAGCTGCTGCGCTATGAGTGCCGCACTTTGTTTACTGTCACCTGTCAGCATGGCGACAGCAATAGCTTGTTGCTTTAACAAATTCACAGCTTGCACTGCATCAGGCTTTAATTCGTCGGTAAAACAAAACAGTGCGACTAACTTATAGCTGTCGTTAGCTTGTTGCTCAGCTAACCAGGACACGGAAGCGCCACTGGTTTTAATCTGATCCACTGGCAACTCTATGCCCAACTGCTGCATCCAGTGACTACTGCCAAGGACCAGGTTGTGCCCTTGTACTTTGCCTTGCACCCCTTTGCCTGCGATCACCTGAAACTCAGTCACCTCCAAAGCGGCCACCTGATGCGCTGTGGCGTAACTCACTACAGCTTTAGCCAGCGGATGTTCGCTGTGTTGCTGCAATGAGGCAGCCCATAGTAATGCATCAGGTTCATCAGCCAGATTGCTGACTTGCTGCAACACAGCTTTGCCCTGAGTTAAGGTGCCGGTTTTGTCAAATACGACCAAAGTCACAGCCTTCGCGTGCTCCAGCGCTATCGCATCCTTGATCAAAATACCTGAACGCGCGGCTGAACCTGTGCCCGCCATGATAGCTGCTGGTGTTGCTAATCCCAGTGCGCAAGGACAAGCAATGACCAATACAGCAACTGCATTTAAAATACCCGTCACCCAGTTGTCTGTCAGCAGACCCCAACCGACCAGGGTCGCCAGGGCTATCAGTAAAACCACAGGCACAAAAATAGCGCTGATTTTATCGACTAAGGCCTGCACTGGAGCCTTGGCTCCCTGCGCCTGCTCTACCAGTTGAATAATGCGGGACAGAGTCGATTCAGCACCCACTGCAGTAGCACGGATTTGTAGTACACCATCCAGATTAACAGAGCCTCCTGTCACTTTATCGGTCGGCATTTTACTGACAGGTACAGACTCGCCGCTAATCAAGGCCTCATCGACATGGCTTTGGCCTTGCTCCACCACCGCATCCACCGGAACGCGCTCGCCAGGTTTGACCAACACCAAATCGCCTTGTTGCACAGTCTCTGCTTTAACGTCCACCCAGAGTCCCTGTTGAAACACAGTGGCTACTGCAGGTTTTAAGTTTTCCAGTGCTCTTAGTGCATCAGTGGTGCGTTTTTTCGCTTTATGTTCCAGATATTTACCTAAAAGCACCAGACTTAAAACCGCGCTGCTGCTTTCAAAATACAAATGAGGCGCGCCGTGTTGTCCATGCAGCGCAGTAAAACTCCACCACAAATACAAGGACAAGCCATATGCTGCACTGGTGCCTATAGCCACCAATAAATCCATATTGCCACTGCCAGCTTTCACTGCTGCCCAGCCCGCTTTATAAAAACGTGCACCAAAATAAAACTGTACTGGTGTAGCCAGCAGCCATTGCCAAAACGCAGCCAGCATCCAGTCCTGACCAAAAAGTAAACCAACCATAGGCAGTACTAAAGGTAAGGTCAGTACCATGCTTGCGAGCACAGGCCACCATTCCTGCTGATAAAAAGCAGTCTGCTTCTGTTCAGCCTGGATCTTTTTTTCTGGCAGACTGGCCTGATAACCAGCTTTCTCCACCGCCGCTAGCAGTAAGTCAGTTGACACAGACAAGCCGCTGACTGTGGCCGTTTCACTGGCCAGATTGACACTCACTTGTTCAACACCTGTCACTTTGGCTAAAGCTTTTTCAATACGCCCCACACAGGAAGCACAGCTCATTCCATTGATATTCAGTTGGATCTGTTCAGACATACTATGACTCCAGATAAAAAGGTGCGATGACCCGATAGCAATAAGGCTAAAGCTTGCCATCAGGGTAAGGTCAACCAAAAAAATAAAAAATAGTAGTTGACCTTACCACAGGTCAAACTTAGATCATGGTGGGCCCCCCATTCGCTAAAGAGGAAAGATAAAATGAAAGTTCAATTGAACGTTACAGGTATGACTTGCAATCACTGCATCAGTATGGTCAATAAAGCGATCGCAGCGCTACAGACCGATGCCAAAGTGACAGTAGACTTAGCACAGCAACAGGTCAGTGTGGAGAGCATAGTAACGGCAGAGGAGATTATTGCAGCGCTGGATGAAGCCGGTTACCCGGCTACAGAAGTTTAGAGTTTAGCTCAGCTGCAAAAAGGTAAAGCCGCCAAGGCTGACTCAAATTGATAGTGAAAACCAGTGATAGTCTGAGATTTAGTGCTGAGTACTCTGCGGCTTGGTGTCGCTGTGCTGCTCGACTCAAACTGCGGAGCTGGCAAGGAGGCCAGTTCACAAGCCGTTAAGTAAAACTCCGCTTTTGAGCAAAACTCAGGACAGGATAAGTTAAACAGCTCTGGCCATAACTGCTGCTGAACTATCGCAGAAACAGCGCTGCAGATATCGCTGCTATGCACCATATTCACAGCCACGTCAGCCGCGCCTGCTTGCTTGCCGGATAAAAATCGGGCCGGATGACGGCCAGGACCAATTAAACCAGCCAAACGTAACGTACAGCAAGGCACTGCCGCTGCTAGTAATTTTTCACCAGCTTCCAGCAATGCAATACGCGGATCAGCGAGTTGTAGCTGACTTTTCTCATCCACATTGCCTGTCAAACCTTCATAAATACCAGTGCTGCTTAAATGAATACAAGCTGCAGCACCTAACTGTTTCATCAAAGTCGCTAACTGAGTCAGCGCTCTTATATAACCCTCACCATCAGAGCGGCTGGCAGGCACAGTACAAAGGATCAGAGCATCTTTGAATAAAGACCCCAACTCAGCAGTAGGCCGCACAGATTGTGCTAAATCCAGCACAAAATGACCAAACTGTTCTGTCACCACAGAAGATTTGCTTGCACTGCGACTGCTAAGCCATAACTCGTGGCCATCTGTTTTTAACTGAGTTGCCAGTTGAGTCCCTAACCAGCCCGCACCAATCACTAAAATTTTCATCTTTAATGCCTTCACTCCCCTGATATGGAATTTGATGGTAACAGAATAACTGATGCGATTTTTATCAAATTTTCCAGGATTTGAACTGAAGCATCGATTTTTCTTGATCGGCATCAACACCAGCCAGCAACAAAAGGCGTAATTTGGCCTTCACTCATTCTGATGTATGAGTTTTAGCTACTGACTGGAGCTTTAAGCAAAACAACGGCCCAGACCCACAGTTCCATATGGAGGAGCAATCCGAATGGATGTTGTAGAACTCTCAAGGTTACAGTTTGCCGCTACGGCAATGTACCACTTCTTATTTGTACCCTTAACTTTGGGTATGACCTTCTTGCTGGCTATCATGGAGTCAGTCTATGTGATGACGGGTAAAGAAATTTACCGCGACATGACTAAATTCTGGGGCAAGCTGTTTGCCATTAACTTCGCTTTAGGTGTGACCACTGGTATAGCGATGGAATTCCAGTTTGGCACCAACTGGTCCTATTATTCGCATTATGTCGGTGACATTTTTGGTGCACCTCTGGCTATTGAAGGCTTGATGGCATTTTTCCTTGAGTCTACCTTAGTCGGCTTGTTCTTTTTTGGTTGGGACAGGCTGAGCAAAGTCCAACACTTAGCCGTCACCTGGTTGGTCGCCTTAGCCTCGAACTTATCAGCGCTGTGGATTTTAATCGCCAATGGCTGGATGCAACATCCGGTCGGCGCAGAATTTAATTTCGAGACCATGCGTATGGAGATGGTCAGCTTCAGTGAAGTAGTGTTTAACCCTGTCGCACAGGTGAAGTTTGTTCATACTGTCTCAGCAGGTTATGTCACAGGCGCCATGTTTGTACTGGCCATTTCGGCCTGGTATATGCTCAAAGGTCGCGACTTAGCTTTTGCCCGCCGTAGTTTTGCCATCGCTTCAGCTTTTGGTTTAGCCAGCGCTTTGTCTGTCATTGTGTTAGGTGACGAATCTGGTTATGAGTTAGGTGATGTACAAAAAGTGAAATTGGCTGCAGTAGAAGCTGAGTGGAAAACCCACGAAGCACCAGCAGATTTCACCCTATTCGGTATTCCAAACGAAGAAACTCAAACCACAGACTATGCGCTGAAAATTCCGGGCGCTATGGGCCTGATAGCCACCCGATCTTTGGACAAAGAAGTGATGGGGCTTGCAGAGCTGAAAGAAATTCATCGTCAACGCATTATCAATGGGCAAACTGCTTATGGCTTGTTGAAAAAACTGCGCGCGGGTGAAAAAACAGCTGAAAATATTGCAGCTTTTGATGCGGTAAAAAATGATTTAGGTTATGGCTTATTGCTGATGGCCTACACAGACGACCCGGTCAATGCCACTGCAGAGCAGGTGGAACAAGCTGTGCAAAACAGCATACCTAAAGTAGCCCCCTTGTTCTGGTCCTTCCGTGTGATGGTCGCTGCTGGCTTTATTATGCTGCTGGTGTTTGCCCTGTCTTTTTATCACAGTGCCAAGCGTACGCCAGAAAAACCACGTTGGCTGCTTAAAGCTGCGCTGTTTTCTTTACCACTGCCATGGATTGCCTGTGAGGTCGGTTGGTTTGTCGCTGAATATGGCCGTCAGCCATGGGCTGTAGGTGAAATTCTGCCGACTCATTTAGCAGCCTCTCAGTTAAGCGCCACAGAAATTTGGATCAGCTTATTGGCTATCACCGCGCTTTATACAGTGTTTCTGATCATCGAAGTCTGGTTGATGCAGCATTTCGCCCGCAAAGGCCCTGCGTCTATCCATACCGGCAAGTATCACGGCGAACAGGCCCGGGAGGTTTAATATGGATTATGAATTTTTACGCTTTATCTGGTGGTTATTGGTTGGCGTCTTGCTGATTGGTTTTACCATTACAGATGGTTTTGATATGGGTGTCGGTGCTCTGTTAAAAGTGATAGGCCGCGACGATACAGAACGCCGCATACTGATCAATGCAGTTGCGCCACACTGGGATGGTAATCAGGTCTGGCTCATTACCGCTGGTGGTGCTTTATTTGCTGCCTGGCCTCCGGTTTATGCCACAGCCTTCAGTGGTTTTTATCTGGCGATGATGCTGACGCTGGCCGCTTTATTCCTGCGTCCTATTGGTTTTGATTACCGCTCTAAGCTGGATAATGCTAAATGGCGTAGCAACTGGGACTGGGCTTTAACAGCGGGTTCTGCCATCCCCCCCATTATCTTTGGTGTAGCCTTTGGCAACCTGCTGCTAGGTGTTCCTTTTCACTTTGACGAACTGCTGCGGATTTACTACACAGGCTCATTCTGGGCTTTGTTAAACCCCTTTGCTTTGTTGGTTGGTGTGTTTAGCCTGCTGATGTTTATCAACCAGGGCGCCTGCTATCTGCAAATGAAAACCGAAGCGCCACTGCGTCAAAGAGCTGAGGCTGTGTCCTTGATCAGTGCGAGCCTAGCTGCGGTGCTGTTTATCGCTGCCGGAGTTTGGCTGGCTTCCGCTGGTATGGGCTATAAAGTGACCAGCGTCATAGACAGCAATGCTATTAATAGTGCGGTAACGAAAACAGTGGAAGTCAGTAGCGGTGCCTGGCTAAGCAATTATGAAAGCTACTCGCTGCTATGGATTTTTCCTTTGCTAGGTGTAGCTGCATTCCTGGTCAGTGCGCTTTGCAGCAAAATGGCTAAGGGCTGGCAGGCTTTTGTCGCTTCTTCGCTAGCCATTGTAGGCGTGATTATGACCTGCGGCGTGTCAATGTTTCCTTTTATTATGCCATCCAGCAGCATGCCAAACCATAGCCTGACGATGTGGGATGCAACTTCCAGCGAACTGACCTTAAAAATCATGTTTGTGGTCGCTTGTATCTTTGTACCTATCATTCTGGGCTACACAGCCTGGTGTTACTGGAAAATGTGGGGCCGCCTGAATCGCAATACGATCAGCAGCAACACTCATTCATTGTATTAAGGAGCAGTTTATGTGGTATTTCACCTGGATTTTAGGCGTGTTACTGGCCTGCTCTTTTGGCATTATTAATGCGATGTGGCTGGAATTTAATGGCTACCCTGGCGAAGAAAACGAGCCATCAGAGTAAATAAGGATTTGACGCTTGTGTTGTCTTTAAGGCAAATAGTCCAGTCAGAAAAAAGCCGTTTGCACCTGGCCATAGCGCTGGGAGCAACGGCTTCATTACTGATGATTTGGCAGTGCTGGTTGCTGGCGACTTTATGTGATTTGGCTTTACATCAGCAACCAATTCCAAGCTCTTTGCTGTTGCATATTTTAGTACTGTGGCTGCTACGCCCTCTGTTGTTAGCGGCTAAAGATCTGCTTGGCCTCTCTGCCAGCCAGAACATACGTACATCTGTTCGGCACCAATTACTTCAACTTATTAGTCAAGCCGGGCCACTGCGTCAACGTATCGCCTCTGACGGCGATTTATCCACCCGTTTGCTGGAACAAGTGGATGCGCTTGACCCTTATATCAGTCGGTATTATCCACAGCTTTTTCTGGTTGTGCTTTGCCCTTTATTTATCTCTGTTGCTGTAGCCACTCAAAGTCTGTTGGCAGCGCTACTGTTATTGGCCACTGCCCCTCTTATCCCTATTTTTATGATTTTACTGGGTAAAAGAGCTGCACAGGCCAGTCAGCAGCAAGTTCAGGCTTTAGGTCTGTTGGGCGGACGTTTTCTGGAGTTTTTACGAGGCGCTGCACTTATCCGCCAATTACAAGCTGAACCTTTGGTATTAAATCGCTAAATAACGCCAGTGAAGACTACAGAACCCGCACTATGTCTGTGTTAAGCAAAGCCTTTTTATCCGGCGCTGTGCTGGAATTATTTGCCTCTTTAGCCATAGCTTTAGTGGCTTTGTATCTGGGCTTGGGGTTATTAGGCGAGTTGCCATGGGCCAAAGCAGAGATCCCTGTCTCTTACCAACCCGCCCTGTTTATTTTATTAATGGCACCAGAGTTTTATGCACCTCTGCGCCAGCTAGGTTCAGACTATCATGCCAAAGCTCAAGCCGAAGCCGCTTTTGCCAGTCTGGCACCGATCTGGACTGTACCTCTTTGCAGAGGCGGCGACTCTCCTGCCCCGACAGAAGCTGTCTGCATTGAATTTCAGCAGTTTAGCCTGCAAGGCTCAGAGCACAGGGCTGCATTATTGACAGATATTCAGGCCAAGGTATTACCGGCGCAACGTATAGCTTTAACTGGGCCAAGTGGTGCGGGAAAAACCAGTGTGCTTGAGTCTTTATTGGGCTTTCAGCAACCGGCGCAAGGACAGATCAAGATTGGCGATCAGAAGTTGACGGATCTGAATCTAGCTCAATGGCGACAACAACTGTTGTATTTATCTCAACAAAGTCAGTGGCTAAGTGGCAGCTTGCGCAGCAATTTATTAGTGGCTAAACCAAGCGCCACAGAAGATGAGCTTAAACTGGTACTACAACAAGCTTTATGTGCAGACTTTGTTTTTGCCTTACCTGCGGGACTGGACACTGTACTTGCCGAGAGTGGTATTGGCTTGTCGGGGGGGCAATTACAACGCCTAGCGCTGGCCAGAGCTTTATTGAAACAAAGTTGGTGTTGGTTGTTGGATGAGCCAGCCTCCATGCTACCAAAAGAGCAACAACAGCATTATTTTCAGCAGCTTGAACAGTTAAGCCGCGGCAAAACTCTGTTGCTGGCCACTCATCAGTTGCAGCAGTTGGACTGGCTGGATCAGGTATGGCTTATTGTACAGGGACAGATTGTCGCCAAAGGCACAGTGACAGAAATTCAGGCTCATCCGCTCTATCAGGCCAGTTATGCGCAGGAAAGCCAATGAAAGATCAACTGAAACTCTCCGCTTTGATGCGTCCACACTGGCACTGGTGGTTACTTAGTCTGACCTTAGGGGCTTTAACCCTGGCCAGTATTATGGGGTTATTCACTGTCTCCGGTTGGTTTATTACCGCCTCTGCTTTGGCTGGTTTGCAACTGGCAAGTGCTGGTAGTTTTAACTACTTTGGCCCTGCCGCTCTTATTCGCTTTTTTGCCATCAGCCGCACTGCGGGCCGCTACTTTGAGCGCTTAAGCTCGCACAACGCCATCTTGCTGTTGCTACAACAACTAAGGCTGTGGTTTATGCGACGGTTTTTAGCCAGCAGCCATACACCTGATGCCAAATCAGCCGATCTGTTGCAGCGCTTGATCACCGACATAGACCGGCTGGATCAATGGCCTTTGCGCGTAATAGCTCCGGTATTCTGGGCTTGTCTGATAAGCGCAGGCTGGTTAACTCTATTATGGTTTTGGCAAAACGACCTGGCTCAAATTGCTTTCTGTTATCTGCTTGGCTTGCTACTAGTGCCTGTGTTCGCTGTACTTTTAGGGTATAGCCGGGCTTGTACTTTAGTCGAAATGGCGTCCCAACGCAGGCAGGAATTACTGGAACCTTTATCCGCCCTGACCATGTTACAACTGCATCAGGGCTGGACTGCAGCAGAGCAGCAATGGCAACAGACAGAGCAGCAGTATCAGAAGTTGGTATGGCGCCAGAGCGTATTGGATCTGTGTTGTCAGTTTTTACTCTTGAGTATTTTGGCACTGATGGCTTTTCATCTGTTGTGGACAGCTTTACCTTTACTGCAGCAGCAACAGATCAGTATTGCCGCTTTAGTGGCTATGTTGATGTCGACTTTAGCTTTAACAGAGCTCTGGTTACCCTTAGCAACTTTGTACCGCCACCTGGCCGACAGTCTGATGGCAAAACAACGGCTGGATCAGATACAAGCTGAGACACCAAAAGGTTCTTTACATCATCTTAGCGGGCCTTTAACCCTTGAACTACAGCAAGTGAGTGTGGCTTATCCCGACGCTGTACAGCAGACATCTGCTGTGAATTATCAGTTAAAATCCGGTGAGATGTTATGGTTACAAGGCCCATCAGGCGTGGGAAAATCTACTTTTCTCTGTACTCTGGCAGGCTGGCTGAAGCCTGCGTCAGGCCGCATTCTGCTCAATGGTCAGGAGCTACAGCTGTATCAGGACTCAACACTGCGGCACCACATAGGTTTACTATCGCAACAGGTCAGCTTATTTAATATGTCGCTCGCTGCGAATCTGCGCCTGGCAAAACCGCAGGCCAGTGATGAAGAGCTGCGACAGGTTTTGGCCGATGCTCAGTTAGAACAATGGCTGACCCGTTTACCTCTGGGGCTTGATACTGAATTGGGTGAATATGGGGTTGCAGTCTCTGGCGGCCAAGCCAGACGTATCGCCTTGGCGCGTTTGCTGTTACAACCCCACCAGATCCTTTTACTTGATGAGCCTTTCGTTGGGCTGGATCCAGCCACAGCGGATCAACTGTTTCAAATCTTGAGTCGCCGCTGTTCGCAGCAAATTCTTATCGTCGCCAGTCATCAGTCTCTGCCTGCTCTGCAAAACTGCCAACAACTTCAGCTAAAGCTGTTGTAAATCAAACAAAAATCTCTACAAAACCTGTGCTCTTAGCTATGTTTAAAAGGCAGAGACACAGGTTTTTTCCATCTCAGACACAAACGAAAATATGATAAATTTGAAAAAACTAGTAATTCAATTCGTCAGGTTGTACAATTCAAACGACAAAAGTTAATGCAAATATAAAAAGGTACAAAATTGACGCAGTCGACTCGGACATAGACATCAGACCAGATGTGAGGTTTTACACCTTATAGAAAACAAAAACTTAGTCAAGGTTGACTAGTAAATCTCTCAAAAGCTAAGGCTGCTTAGCCTTTAAAACACGCACTACATATAACATTGATGAGGATACCCTATGTTAAAACGTACATTACTGGCAGCCACTATAGCTGCGTCTTTTTGCGGCGCGAGTCAGGCCGCAGTAGACATTAACGGTTTTGCTTCAATCAAAGGCGGTATGGCATTGAGCAACGATGACGAGCTCTATGGCTACGACGATGATTTCAGCTTTAAAAACGAAAGTTTGGCTGCACTGCAAGTGAAATCAGACTTAGGCGACAAACTCTCAGTGACGGCTCAGTTATTAGGCCGCGGCGCTGACGACTGGGATGTTAAATTTGAATGGGCTTTTTTAAGTTACGATTTAACCGATACTCTGCGTGTGAACGCAGGTCGTTTAAGGACTCCGTTTTACAAATACTCAGACTTCCGTGATGTAGGTTACGCCTATGATTGGTCGCGGGTACCGCAAAGCGTGTACGGTTTAGGTTTTGATACCATTGAAGGTGCATCCTTGTACCATACCACCACATTAGGTAATTTTGATTCCACTTTACAGCTGATTATCGGCAGTTACGATGGTGAAGAAGAAATAGGTGGTACAACGGCTGAAGCGCAAATTGACAACGTGACAGGTGTAGCCTGGGAAGTAGGTCAGGATGGTTATTCATTCCGTATGGCTTATCTGATCGGTAAATCGACGTTCTCTATCAACCAACTGGATACTCCAGTGTCTGGCTTGTACGCGCAACTAACCGCTTTTGGCTTAGGCGCTTTAGCTAAAGATTTAGATATAGTGGATGAATCCAGCTCTTTCGCCGGTGTTGGCTTTAATATCGATAAAAATGACTGGGTAGTGGTATCAGAAATTACGAAAGCGACAGTTGATGATTCGTTTATTACCGATCAGAAATCTTATTATATTTCTGTCGGACATCGTTTTGATACCATCACTCCCTATGTGTCGTTTGAAAAAGAAGATAACACAGCAAAAACTGAACTGTACGCAGCTATACCAACGGCGTCACCAATTTATGGTGCAGTCTCAAGCGTGGTAAATCGTCAGCAACTTGAACGCGACAGTATTAACCTTGGTGTGCGTTATGACTTCCACCCATCAGCTGCATTTAAAGCTCAATACACCAGTGCAGACAATAAAACTGCTGATCGTAAAGACAGCGTCTTGGTTGTTGGCGTAGATCTGGTGTTTTAAGGAATCCAATCATGTTAAAAAAATTAATCTTAATTCCTGCTCTGGCTCTTAGCTTTATGGCAGTTGCCAATGTGGCAGTGATAGTTCACCCATCCAATGCGGCAGCCTTGTCGCAGGATGATATCAATAAAATTTTTACCGGCCGTGCTAAAACCTTTACTGATGGCAAAGCAGCTGAGCCAGTAAATCTGACAGAGACAGTTGCAGCTCGTGCCGATTTTGATCAAAAAGCGCTGGGGCGTTCTTCGAGCCAGATGAAAGCTTATTGGTCTAAGCTGGTATTCACAGGTAAAGGAACACCACCAAAAGAACTGGCATCAGAACAGGAAGTGCTGGATACAGTAGCAAAAAACCCTGCAGCTATTGGCTATGTCAGTGCGGGCGCTGTTACTGGTAATGTCAAAGTAGCTTTAACACTGAATTAAAGCCTGGCAGGCAGGTGATCACATCACCTGCCTTTGTTGTAAGCCATACTCTGGATACTACTTATGCTGAAATACCTGAGTTTATTAAAAAAAATCTGGCTTATTATTGCCATCGCAATTCTGGCTTTCTTGATAGTTTTGACGTCGTCCATTTACTTTACCGCCCGCAATGCCGACAGCATTGTGCTGCTTAAAGATAAAATGTATGACAGTTCTAAACTCGCCTCTCAAATAGTGGTGGAGTTTAATGCCGTTGAAGAGTTTTTTACTCAGTCGGTTTCTTTGTCTGATCCAGACATCCTCAGTACAGCCAAAGCCACTGAAGATCGGGTGGTCACTAATCTGGCTCAGCTTAAAAAACTTGATACCGCTAATCTGAAACAACTGGAAACACTGGAAAAGAATTTTAACGCCTATGCCACAGCTGCAGCAGAGATAGCGCAGTCGATGATTGATGGCACTTTGGATATGAGTGCAGCACAAAGCATTATTCAAAATAAAACGGCTTTGTACGAAACAGCTAAAACTGGTTTTGTATCCTACCAAAAACAAACAGATGATAACTTCCAACAAATACTGGTAGATATGTCTGCCTCATCAGAGCGTTCAGTGCTTATCATTGTGTTATGTGGAACTATCCTATTGATTATTATGGCTGTTGTCGGTCATGTGATAGGCCGCAACATCAGTAAGACAGCCAATGATCTGGCCAGTTCGCTGCAGGTTTTAGCGTCGGGAAAAGGCTCTTTATCCAGCCGTCTTGCGATAGACTCTGAAGATGAATTTGGTGCTGTAGCCCGCAACTTCAACGAATTTATCGCTTTGCTACAAAGCTCTTTTGTGGCCATAGCTCATTTAGTCGACCCTGTAAGCCGCACGGCGGACGAGTTGTCCAGAGGCATGCGTGAGTTAGATAGCATGACAAGCCAACAGAAAAATGATGCAGATACCGTCTCTCACTCAATGGAAGAGATGCAAAGCAGCGTCAAAGATATCAGCCAGTCGGCCAATGCCGCCTCTGGCAGCGCGAATGATGCCAGCCGCCTTGCCAAACTAGGTTATGAAAAAACCACCTCGTCCGTGCAGGCTTCCAAAGATTTGGCCGGAGAAATTGCTCAAACCAGCAGTGTGATTACCGACCTTGCCAAACAAACTCAGGAAGTTGGCGGTATTTTAAAAAGCATCAATGATATTGCCGATCAAACCAACTTACTGGCACTCAACGCAGCTATCGAAGCCGCACGTGCTGGTGAACAAGGTCGTGGTTTTGCCGTAGTTGCGGATGAAGTGCGTTTATTGTCATCCCGCACCGCCTCATCTGTGACTACTATTCGTGATTTGTTAGGCAAGCTAACACAAAACGTTGATAGTGCAGTCCGACTCATGGACCAGGCTGTCACCAAAGCCAATAACAGCGCAGTGTTGACGGCCGAAGCAGGCAGCTCTATTGAGCTGATTAATCAGGAAATTGACAAAATTAATATGGTCAATGCCCAAATAGCGACTGCCACAGAAGAGCAAACCATGGTAGCAAGTTTGGTGCTGGATAATACCCACCAAATGGCCGACTCATTTAGCCGTACTATTCAGGTGCAAAGCACAGTAGCTGATATTTCAGACCAACTACGCGGTCTGGCTCAGGAGCTGAATACCGTCTCGTCTAAATTCAGGGAATAACTGAATCCGGGCCAGAGTAAAATGAAGTCATACCCTGCATTTTACTCTGGCCCGAATTCTTTTAGTCTGTAGTTCTGAGCTGAAATTGCTGACAAATTGCATCAGACTGTTCTGAAGCCTGTTTCAACCCAACCCCGTCGAACAAACTGCAACTGGGCAGATCAACCACCTGCTTTGTATGTTGAGATAACAAAGACACAGCACCATTGGTGAGTAATTGCAAAGCCCACTGACTGGATTTTGCTGCACAATTGCCTAATACCAAATCAGCACCAGGTGCCAATGCATCGTCTTTCACTATCAGACAAAGTTCCGGGTTCAGGCTGTTGTGCAGCTGAACATAACCCGCCTGCCCTACTTTCCAGTTCCATTGCTGACAGCCTTGTTGAGTCCAGCTTTGCTGTGTGACCAAAGTATTGTTCCCGGCAGTACAATCTTCTGTACTCAGCACCTTACCACTTTGTCGGCTGCTCACTACCGTCTTACCCATTGGCAGCAACAACCAGTCCTGACATAAAGCTGCATCTTCTGCTTTGCAGTCTACGACAGCGAGTGGCTTTTGATCTGCAGCGTTAAGCACCTGGTGATAACCATCTGGACCAGCTTTTAGCTGCCACTGCTGACTTGGCTGATTGATCCAGGCCGATAAATCGCGGTTTGCACCAAGATAGCGTCCCTCACTATCGGCCAGGCGGTAACGTCCTTTGGTAGTGAGGTCGATAATCCACTGCCCTTGTTTATCACAAGCCTGCTCTGTTAGCCCTTGTGCAGAGGACGCCAGACAAAGCTGAGTGGCGCGATTCACAACCTGCCATTTCACCCCTTCAGGCACCACAACTAAAGGACCATTTTCACCTGATGGAGCTGCAACCGTCTGACCTTCAGGTACTGGAGTACCAAAATCCGGCATGCATCTTGCTTGAATGTAAATGGCTGAGCACGCACTGAGCGGGTCGCGCTGCAACCCTCAGTTTCTTTATTATTGCCGTGATACACCAGCCAGTTTTCGCTGCCGTCAGGTGAGGTGAAAAAACCATTGTGACCTGGACCAAAGACGCCATTACCGCGTTCAAACACAGGTTGCTCTGCTTTAGTCCAGGATTTGGCGTCCATCGGATTGGCACCTGTTAACTCCAACAGCCCTAATTTATAATCCGCTGTGTCACAAAAACTGGCGGAGTAAATCACAAAGGTACGGCCTTGATGTTTTAGCACTTCAGGGCCTTCATTCACCTTACGACCTGACTGTTCCCAAGGAAGGGACGGTCGGGATAACACCATGCGCTCGCCTGTTAAAGTCCAGGGGTTAGACATTTGACTTATCCAGTTCAGTTGCTCATCCCCTACCCACTCTGACCATAACAGATACAATTTTCCATTATGTTCTAGGTAGTTACCGTCGATGTTCCAGCTATCAGGCATAGGCGAGCCTTTGTACTGATAAGGCCCCATAGGATCGTCCCCTGCACTTTCCAGCACAGATAAATGCTGACCATCTAAGTTTTCCTGCTTGCCCGAGGTATAGATCATGTACCAACGAGGACCGTCAGGCCCCTGCAAACGATGAAATTCAAAAGCCCAGAAGTTACAGCAACTTTTTGGATTGGTTTCAGACCAGATATTGACCGGAGTGGCATTGGCTAAACCGGCCAGAGTCGGCGATTTACGCATCACCAACTGAGAAGTCCAGGTGGTTGTGGTCAGGTAATAATTGCCTTGCCAATACTCCAGCCAGGGATCAGCACCATTGGCAAATAGTGGATTGGTAAAACTTTGATCTTCAATAGCAGCGGCAGCTGCTGTCACTGGTGGCGCAGCTACTAAAACTGCTTCCCTGCTTTTTGGTTCAGGCGAGCAAGCGGCCAACACACTAAGTAAGCTGATAGCCAATGGCAGACGATACCCTTTGAAGCCGGGCAAAGGCTTTGTACTGAAATTCATAGCTACCCCTGTCTGATCTGTTGAATCTTATATTTGTATTACAATAAGACTTTATGAGTCTAAAACGAAAAACAAAAGAAAACAACAGCGGCGGCGATCCTTCGCCTAAGTCAGAATTTAGCGAACCAGCACACTCTGATAGCCCAACCAGTCTTTTTCATTCACCAAAGGCCAGCCATGGTTATCCCACTCCAATGCAGTGATCTTCAACTTTTGCAGACCCTTGTCTGCCATTTCATAGGCATGAAACACCAGATAATCTTTGCCATCCATAGCATACACAGAGTTATGGCCTAAACCCGGCCAGTCTTTGTTACCTTTCAATAAAACAGAACCGCCACCTGCGGCTAAATCCTTACCGTTTTTATCCAGATAAGGTCCGGTTAAGGTTTGAGAACGACCGACCACCATATAGTAAGTGCTGTCTTTACCGCGACAACATTTGCCATAGGAAACAAAGAGATAATAAAACTGGCCTTTTTTGTAGATAAAAGGCGCTTCTAGCTCAGCAGGGCCAGGTTCAGCGTCATCTAAAAATGCAGGCCGCTCTGCTTTGGCCAGCGTATGCCACTGTTCAGGTTGCGCTATACGGGTTAAAGTGGGGTCCAGTTTCACTAGTTTCAGGCCTTCCCAAAAGGAGCCAAAACTCATCCAGGCCTGGCCTTGTTCATCCAAAATCACTGCTGGGTCTATCGCATTCCATAAATCCCGCTGTGGCACAGACTGTAACACTATGCCCTGATCCACCCATTGATAGGCTGGATCGTTAGGATCCAAAGTAGTGTTCACTGTGACCCCAATAGCCGAGGTGTTTTTACCAAAAGCCGAGATGGAGTAATACAAATAAAACTTGCCCTGATGCTGAAAAATATCAGGTGCCCAAATATGACCATCAAAGCTTGGGGATACAGATTTGGCCCAGGTCGGTTCAGCTGCAAACACCCGACCACCTAAACGCCAGTTTGTTAAATCACTGGATTGATAAAAGGTGATGCCCGGCCCTGTGCTGTATAAAAAATACTGGCCCTTTTCTTTCGCCAGCACCGGATCATGAATGCTAACCTGTTCAGCTTGCAACGAGTTGACATAAAGCAGACAGCCGCTAAAAAGTGACAACCCAAGCAAAGCAATAGAAGATTTAGGCTTGCCCATACAGTGAATCCTGTTTTAGTTGAATTTGTATTACAAATAGCATAAGTTCAACTTAGCAAGCAATAAAATGCAGAAGCACTACTGCCCACTATTGCGCTGAACCCAGCAAAAAAAATCAATAAATAACCATATAAAACAAATAGATAAACACTAATTAATGGCTGTAAAAACCAAGCTTTTGCTGACTTGCCAGCCCAACTTATTAGTAATACTATAAGATCATAAACGATATAAAACAGGCTTTAGCATCAGGACCCAGCCGCGTTTTAATGGCGGATGAGAAAAACTGAGCATAAAGCTGATGTAAATCACAGGGGAGTCGAATGGCAGGTTATAAACTATCTATTATGGAGAAAATTGGCTTTGGCGCCGGCGATATGGCAGTCAATGTAGTCATTTCTTCCATGATGCTTATCATCACGTTTTTTTACACCGATATCTTTGGCTTAAAAGCCGCAGACGTTGCCATTTTATTTCTGGTGGTGCGGCTGATTGATGCAGTTACCGACCCTTTGATGGGCATGCTGACCGATAAATTTACCACCCGCTGGGGCCGCTACCGGCATTATTTCCTCTTTATGGCGATCCCTTTTGGCATCTCGGTGTTTTTAACCTTCTCAACACCGGATCTGGACTACAACGGTAAACTGGTGTGGGCCTATGCCACCTACATCTTTGTCACCCTGATGTTTACTGCTGTCACTATCCCCTATATTTCCATTATCGGTGTCTTGACCGATTGCCCGAAAGAGCGTTTATCCGCCAATGGCTACCGTTTGTTTTTCGCCAAAATAGCTGCTTTTTTAGTCACTATTATTGTGCCAGTGCTCGCAGCTCAATGGGGCGAAGGCCAACTGGCTGCTGGTTATCAGGCCGCTATGGGTTTGATGGGTGCTATGGCCAGTTTATTGTTTTTATTCTGCTTTTTTAATACCACTGAGCGTTTGCAGCATCAGGTGGAAACCAAACCTTTTTTCAGTCAGTTAAAGCTGTTATTAAAAAATGATCAGTGGCTGATTTTGTGTGCTGTTTGTGTCACAGGTACTATTGGTTATGTCATTCGCGGCTCAGTGGCGGCCTATTACGCCAAGTATTATCTGGGTGGAGACGCCGCTCTGCTGTCCGCCTTTTTATCTACTGGCGTGGTCGCCGCTATTCTGGCCATGGTGGCATCGACTTGGATCACTAAACATCATTGCAAAGTAAAACTATTTCGGCACAGCCAGATTGTGGTGGCGGTATTAAGTGTGCTGCTGTTTGTACTGGTCAAACCCGGTGATCTCTGGCTGGCTTTTTTGTTGTATTTTTTACTCTCTTTTGTTGTGGATTTGCACGCGCCTGTGTTCTGGTCGGCTATTGCCGAAGCCGTGGATTATGGCGAACACAAAACCGGTCAGCGTGTATCAGGTTTAGCTTTTGGTGGTATTTCCTTTTGCCAGAAAGCAGGCATGGGCATAGCGGGTTTTGTCGTTGGCAGCTTATTAGCCTTCTTTGATTATCAACCCGATCAAATGCAAAGCGATTTCAGTTTATTGGGTATAGCACTGATGTTATCGGTGATCCCGGGCTTCTTCCATTTGTTGATGGGCCTTCTGATGTACAAATACAAAATCACCGACAACTTTTATCAGGACATGGTGGCAGGCCAAATTGAGCCCCCAAAGCCTGAGCAGGCAACAGCTAAAGTTCAGCTGGTGAATGCTAAATAAATTTTTGTAGACGACTAACGCACTGGAGTTTTTATGCGATTGTTAACGCCTTTAATTGAGCAGCGGGCTGACCCCTGCATTTATCGCCATAGCGATGGTTATTATTATTTCACCGCCTCTGTGCCAGCCTATGACAGAGTCGAGTTGCGTCGTGCTCGCACCATTGAAGAACTGACGCAATCATCCCCCATCACGGCCTGGTTAAAACCCGATACCGGACCTTATTCAGAGCTTATATGGGCGCCGGAAATTCATTTTCGTCAGGGTGCCTGGTATATCTACTTTGCCGCAGCGCCCAGTCGCGAGATTAAAAACAAACTGTTTCAGCACCGTATGTATGTGATTTGCTGCAAAGACGCAGATCCTACCTCGGGCCAATGGCAGTTTTTAGGCCAGATTGATACCGGCATAGATACTTTTTGCCTGGACGCCACCACTTTTGAACATCAGGGCCAGCTGTATTATCTATGGGCGCAAAAAGACAATCAGATTGAAGGCAACAGCAATTTATACATAGCCACTATGGATACACCAGACAAAATCAGCAGCCAGCCCGTACTTTTGAGTAAACCTGAATTTGACTGGGAAATCCGTGGTTTTTGGGTCAATGAAGGCCCGAGCGTGCTTATTCGTCACGGCAAAGTTTTTATCAGCTACTCTGCCAGTGCCACAGATGAAAACTATGCCATGGGGCTATTGTGGGCCGATGAAAATGCCAACCTGATGGACCCACAAAGCTGGCATAAGTTAAAACAGCCAGTGCTACAAAGCTGCTTTGAACATAAAGTCTATGGCCCTGGCCATAACAGCTTTACGGTATCCGCCGATGGCCGCACGGACTTACTGGTGTATCACGCCCGCACCTACACTGAAATAGTCGGCGATCCACTCTGGGATCCAAACCGCCATACCTATGTCAAAGCGCTGCGCTGGGATGATCAGGGGATGCCGCTATTTGGCCGCCCTTCTTTACAGGAGTAATTAGCGGGTCAGAGCCTGGGCTCTGACCTAAGAGGTGTCATCAATGCGACTATTATTTTCCCTGTTGTTGGTCACCAGTTTCTGCCTGCAAGCTGCTGCGTTAACGACTGTGCCACTCAAAGAAGTGCGCTTAACCGACGGCCCATTTTCATATTCAGAGCAAACCAATCTGCAGTACTTACTGGCGCTGGATGCGGACAAACTGCTGGCACCACTGCGCCGTGAAGCGGGTATTGAGCAAAAGACAGAATCCTATGGCAACTGGGAAAATACCGGCTTAGACGGTCATATGCTGGGGCATTACCTGAGTGCTCTGGCCTTTATGGCGAGCGCTACAGCCAATAAACAGATCAAAGCCAGACTGGATTATCTGCTGACTGAACTTGAGACAATCCAGCAGGCTCAGCAAGGTTATTTAGGCGGCGTGCCCGGCAGTAAAGCCTTGTGGCAACAAATACAGCAAGGCCAGATTGAAGCCGATTTATTTAGCCTGAATCAACACTGGGTGCCTTTTTACAATATTCATAAAACCTTTGCTGGCCTGCGGGATATCTACCTGCAAACAGGCGTTCAACGCGCCAAAACCCTGCTGCTGAATTATGGCAACTGGCTGAAAAATCTGGTGAAGAATTTATCAGCGCAACAAATTCAGCAAATGCTGCTGACCGAACATGGTGGCATGAACGAAGTACTGGCTGATATGGCTGTTATTTTTGCTGACAATAGCTATATGGAATTGGCCAAAGATTTTACCGAATTACGTATTCTTGAGCCGTTACTAAAAGGCGAAGACCAGCTAACCGGCCTGCATGCCAACACCCAAATTCCTAAAGTAGTGGGTATAGCCCGTATTGCCGAATTAACAGGCGATAAAAACTGGTTAAAAGCGGCTGAATACTTCTGGTCTTTAGTGGTCGAGCAGCGCACTGTCGCCATCGGTGGTAATAGCGTGCGGGAGCATTTTCACCCCAAAGACGACTTCAACCCTATGCTGAATGAAATAGAAGGGCCTGAAACCTGCAATACCTACAATATGCTGAAACTCTCTATGCTGCTGTACCGCCAGACCGGCCAGAGCAAATACCTGGATTATTATGAGCGGGGCTTATGGAACCATATTCTGGCCAGCCAACATCCAGAGCACGGCGGCTTTGTGTATTTTACCTCTATGCGACCGCAACATTACCGGGTTTATTCCAAAGTAGATCAAGGCATGTGGTGTTGTGTGGGATCAGGCATAGAAAGCCATAGCAAACATGGCGAATTTATTTACAGTTTTGATAAAAACGCTTTGCAAGTGAATTTGTGGATAGCCTCCAGCATGAACACTCCACAAATAAAACTGCACCAGCAGACCCTATTCCCGGATCAAAACAGCACTGAACTGGTATTTGACGCAGCAAGCACACTGAACCTGCAGCTGCGTTATCCATCCTGGGCTGGTGCCGTCAACGTCTGGCGTAACGGTAAGGCAATTGAAGTCACAGCCAAAGCAGGTGAACATATTCTGCTGGCAGGCCCCTGGCAACAAGGCGACAAAGTAAAACTAGAGCTGTCGATGCAGTTAAGTCTGGAGCCTATGCCAGCCAAGCCCGATTATCATGCGGTATTGTACGGCCCTATAGTGCTGGCCAGTCGTAGTACGCCTTTTAAAAACGAAAGCTTGAGCTTTGTTGCTGACGACAGCCGTATGGGCCATATAGCGTCGGGCCCAACCTGCCCTGTCTCCGCTGCACCACTTTATATTGGTGATAGCAAAAACTTCCTCAACAGCTTAAAGCGTCTGCCCAATCAACCTCTGAGCTTCAGTACAGGCCAGGGCTTTTTACAAGGTCAGCCAGAGCTTATCCCCTTTTTCCGGCTACACGACAGCAGATACCAAATTTACTTTCAGCACACCAGCCTTGAACTCTGGCAACAACAAAAAGAGCAGCAACAGCAGCAAGACAAAGCCGCGGCTTTACTGGACCAACAAACGCTGGATAAAGTCTATCCGGGTGAACAGCAACCTGAGTCGGATCATTTTTATCAGGGTGAACAAAGTGAGGCAGGTATCAATTTGGGCCGACATTGGCGGCACAGTAAAAGCTGGTTTAGTTATCTGTTAAGCCACAAGGGCCAGCAGAATCTGACCTTGCGGCTGGAGTATTTTGGTCTGGATACCGGACGAGCCTTTGAGATCTGGCTGGATGATAAAAAACTGACCGATGTAGAGTTGAAAGATAGCCGAGGACCAAACTGGTATCAGGTCGATTACCCTATCCCCAACGATCTGCTGCCAAAAAATGCCGATCATTTCCGCGTCAAATTTGTCGCCAAGCCGGGCAGTATTGCAGGTGGACTTTATCAGGTGCGTTTACTGAAGTTGTAGCTCAACTGATACCCACCGCATAACGGCTGACCCAATGCTTTAAAGGGCCAGCCTTTTCTGCTGCGGCTAAGCCCAACTGACGTAAAAAACGCACAGGCGGCAAGCTACTGCTAAAGCTTTGATAAAACAGATCCATAGCCGACATCATCAACGCATTTTCACGCTGACGTGTGCTTTGGTACTGCTTTAACAACTCAGGCTCGGCTACATCCATGCGTTGGGCAAAAGCCTTTTCCAGCAGTTCAGACAACAACATCGCATCGGCAAAACCTAAATTGACGCCCTGACCTGCCAGCGGGTTAATACTATGAGCCGCATCGCCCACCAGCACCAGCCGTCCTTTGACATAGTCCTTGGCATGCACCCGGGCCAAAGGAAAACTTGCCACTTGCTCCACTGTAATTTTGCCAAGCTTGGCGGGAAAAGCTTGCTGAATTTGTTCCGTCAAAGCGGTTTTAGATAATGCAGCTAACTGTTTGATTTTATGATGATGGTCGTACCAAACTAAAGAACCCTGCTTACCCGGCAGAGGTAAAAATGCCCGTGGGCCTGACTCGTTAAATTGCTGCCAGGTAATATCTTGCTGTTCGTACTCTGTGTTGACTTTGAGCACTAAACAGCTTTGTTGATACTGCCAACCCGACACGCCAATTTGTGCTAACTGGCGCAGCTGCGACTGGCCACCATCAGCTGCTATCACCAGTTTAGCCTTCAACTCACCAAATTCTGCGGTGCTGACACTGGCATAGTCAGCGTGCTGCTCAAAACCAGTCACAGTGGCTGGGCAAAACAGTTGCAAGCTGGCTGGAAAATTAGCCCAAAGCGCCTGCTGGATCAGGTTGTTTTCGATGATATGGCCCAAATGGCTCAGCGCCACTTCATCGGCATGAAAAGTTAAACCTGCCTGTTCGCCTTCAAAAGCCTGTAATCGTTTATAAGGACATAAACGCCATTGCTGCAATAAAGACCAGACGCCTAAGTCCGTCAGCCACTGCTCACTTCGTCTGTTGATAGCGGATACACGCAAGTCGATGCTGCTTTGTGGGTCAAAAGCCGCGACGGGCTGCTTTTCAATTAAGCCCACTTGCATACCAGCACGGCTTAACTTCAGCGCCACTGAAGCGCCCACCATACCACCACCTACAATTAATATATCCAGCACAACAACCTCCTGCTCACTTCAACACATTCTACCCTGCTTTTGGGTTTTTACTTTGCGCTATATCAGCAATTATTCGTCATTTATTCAGCAGCCGCTGAAAGATTCTTCAGACAACTCCGGTATATAAGCTCATATCACTTAAGGAAAAACCAAAATGAAAATTCAGCATATTCTGTTACTTAGCCTCAGCCTGTTCAGTTTTAGCCTGTTGGCAGCACCCCGCATTGCCCAAAGCCCTGAGGATATTAAACCCTTATTAAACGGCATGTCGGCCCCTATGGTCAGTCTGCAGGATGCAACAGGCAAAGCAGTAGATCTTAATTCAGTACTAAGACAACAAGACACAGTGCTGGTGTTTTACCGCGGCGGCTGGTGTCCTTATTGCAACCTGCAACTGGCGGCTTTACGTGAGATTGAACCTAAACTTGAAGCTTTAGGTTATCAGCTGATTGCAGTGACACCAGACAGCCCTGCTGCTATTCAGGCCAGTTTAAGAGATACCAAAGGCGCTGCCATTACTTATACCCTGTTATCCGACAGTCAGTTCAATTTAAGCTCTGCTTTTGGTGTGGCTTATTATCTGGATGAAAAAACCAGCGCGACCTATTTAAATACCTACAAACTGAATCTAAATAAGGAAGCAAGCAGCGGCAAAGTAGTGCTGCCCGTGCCTGCAGTATATATCCTGAACAAAGAGGGTTTAGTGCAGTACAGCTATCAGCATATTAATTACAAAGTCCGCTTACAGCCTGAGCTGTTGTTGCTGGCGGCTCGTTTGGCCAAGGAAAGCAAATAGCTTAGCGACATTCACTAAAAACCCAATATTTATGCATATCCACCCATAGTTAATTCAGGGCAGCCCGAACTGCCCTGAAACTCTGCCCTAACAACGTAAAACTCATTGACGACAGCCCAAAAATACGGCATTTTGCGCGCCCTTGCAGCCCTGGCTTTTGATTGCCCTCCAGCATAAAACTGACTAGAGTAGCTGCATCTTTAGATCCGAATTCTGTTTTGAATTCTACTTTGAATAATAGCTCTGGCTTGAGGAGACTTTGCATGCGTAAGGTAACTGTGGCCGCCACCCAAATGATTGGTGGCTGGAATGTAGAAGAAAATATTGCCCGTGGTGAGCGCTTAGTCCGTGAAGCCGCTGAACAGGGCGCCCAGATCATCCTGCTGCAGGAACTGTTTGAGCGTAACTACTTCTGCCAGAAACAAAAGTATGAATATTTAGAGTTCGCGACTAGTGTCGAAGACAACGCGGCTATTAAACATTTCAGCAAAATTGCCAAAAAGTTGAAGGTCGTTCTGCCTATCAGCTTTTATGAAAAGGCCGGCAACTGCTTTTACAACACTGTAGCCGTGATTGACGCCGACGGCAGTAACTTAGGTTTATACCGCAAGAGCCATATTCCTGATGGCCCAGGTTACAGCGAGAAGTTCTATTTCACCCCAGGTGACACAGGCTTTAAAGTCTGGGATACCGCTTATGCCAAAATTGGTATAGGTATTTGCTGGGATCAATGGTTTCCTGAATGTGCTCGCAGCATGGCGTTAATGGGTGCAGAACTGCTGTTCTACCCAACAGCTATCGGCACTGAACCTCATGATGAAACAGTGAATTCACGTGAACACTGGCAACGTACTCAGCAAGGTCATGCCGCTGCTAACTTAGTGCCACTGATTGCATCGAACCGTATTGGTCGTGAAACCGAAGACGACTTTGCTATTACCTTCTACGGTAGTTCGTTTATTGCCAACGAGTTTGGCGCCAAAGTAGAAGAAGCCGACGAAGTCAGCGAAGCTGTGTTAGTTCACACCTTCGATTTAGACGAAACCGCGAAAAATCGTCGTAACTGGGGCGTGTACCGTGACCGTCGTATCGACTTATACGGCGCGATCTTAACCAAAGATGGCAAAACCATACCAACTGAAGGTAACAACTAAGATGGCTGTTACCTTAAAGAGTACGCCTCGTGCCGATGGTTTTTTTATGCCAGCCGAATGGGCCGAGCATAAACAAACCTGGATGGTATGGCCAGAACGCACCGATAACTGGCGTTTAGGCGCCAAGCCAGCACAGCAAGCCTTTTGTGCAGTCATTCGTGCTATTGCCCGTTTTGAGCCGGTCACAGTATTGGCTTCTGCCGCTCAGTTTGCTAATGCTCAGGCGCAGTTGAGCTTAGAGCCAACCACTCACCCAATTCGGGTAGTTGAAACCTCCACAGACGACGCCTGGTGCCGTGACACTGGCCCTACTTTTGTCACCAATGGCAAAGAAGTGCGCGCTGTTGACTGGACTTTTAACGCCTGGGGTGGTTTAAACGGTGGTTTGTACTTCCCATGGCACAAAGATGACCAGGTCGCACAAAAGATTGCCAACATTGAAAGCACGCCACGTTACCGCACTGAAGGTTTTGTGCTGGAAGGTGGTGCTATTCATGTCGATGGCGAAGGCACCTTGCTGACCACTGAAGAATGTTTGCTAAATAAAAACCGCAACCCGGATTTATCCCGCGAACAAATCGAGCAGATGCTGTCGGACTATTTAAGTATCGATAAAGTGATTTGGCTCAAAGAAGGCATTTTTAACGACGAAACCGATGGTCACGTCGACAATATGTGCTGTTTTGTTGGCCCTGCTGAAGTTTTACTGGCCTGGACTGACGATAAAAACGATCCACAGTACGAACGTTCGCGTGCTGCTTTAGAAGTGCTGGAAAACAGCACTGATGCCAAAGGCCGCAAGTTCACAGTGCACAAGCTGCCTGTGCCTGCTCCTATGCTGGCCAAAGCAGACGAATATGCCACTGTGGATTTAACAGGCGCAGCTGTACCTCGTGAATCTGAAGCCCGTTTAGCAGGCTCTTACATCAACTTCTATTTATGCAATGGCGGTTTGGTGTTACCGGTATTTGATGATGCCAACGATAAAGTCGCGGTAGACATCTTAACTAAAGTCTTTCCAAAACATCAGGTGGTTACTGTACCTGGTCGGGAGATTTTATTAGGTGGCGGTAACGTGCACTGTATTACTCAGCAACAGCCTGCTTAATTTATAATTCCCCGCGAAACGGAGCTTGAAGCTCCGTTTTTTTTGGCCAAAAAACATCCAAAAATAACAAACAAGAACAAACAAGAACAAAAAACCATACAAATCAACGCAATTCCCTCTTGAAAAAAACACAAACAAATCACTAGAGTTTCAATTTATTAACATGATAGGATGAAACGGCAGTTAGTTGTCTATGTGCGCTCATAACAACCAACAAGCTCATAACAAAAACTTGAAATCACGGAACAGAGAACAACACAATGTCTAAGCTAAAATATTCTGCTTTATCCGTTGCTGTGCTGGTTGCTCTTGCAGCCTGTGGTGGTGATGGAAATAAAAACATTGCTCCACAAGCAACAAACGTCTCACTGACAAATATTGAAGTCAAAGAGTGGGTCCCTGTATCAGGTGCATTTGCAGGCACTGATGCAAATCAGGACGCATTAACCCTGACAGCTATCACTGAAAATAATACCGTAGTGACGCCTACCGGCGGTGTATATAGCTTAAGTAAAGGCAGTCTAGCAGTGACTGGTTTGAATTTCGTATTCACACCAACAGCTCCAGGTGAGCAAGTATTTTCCTATACTGTATCGGATGGTAACGAATCTGCTACTGCGACAGTGACTATTGCTGGGGCAGAGACAGATCCATTGGCGTACCAACAGTGGCATTTAAAAAACACTGGCCAAAAAGCCTTTTCAATGAGCGACTCAGTATACGAGACATATTTAACCCTGTTGACAGATGTATTTGGTCTGGAAGAGGAAGATGCAGTTGCTATCGTTGAATCGCGTAAGAATCCAGAGATCTTGGTAGAAGGCGAAGATATGAACGTGACTGCGGCTTATGCTGCAGGCGTAACGGGTAACAACACTATCGCTGTTGTGGTTGACTCAGGTCTGGAGATTGCTCATGAAGATCTGAGAAACAACGTAATACCAAATCGCTCACTGAACTTTATTCCGGGAGTCACAGATCCAACTAACCCAACCAGTACCAGCACTACAGGTGACCATGGTACCAGCGTTGCAGGTTTGATTGCGGCTGAAGGCTGGAATGGTTTGGGCGGTCGTGGTGTGGCGCCTAATGCGCAACTGATTGGTATGAACTACCTGGAAGAACAGAGCAACGTAGCTTTTCTGTTAAGTCATGGTGCACCAGGCAGCGGTATTAGTACTTCTGAACCAGTTGCAGTATTTAACCGCAGCTACGGTCTGACCATACCTGCAGCTATTGCTTACTCAGAATTTGAAGAAGCAGTACAGGAATTCAGTGCGACCGAATTACGTTCAGGCAAAGGCGCTGCCAATATGAAATCCAGTGGCAATAGCTTCCTTGACGGCAGTGTAGACTTTGACAACGATTTATGTGACGTAAACGGTGCCAATGACTTAGGTTTAACCTGTTACAACGGTAACTTTGAACCTTCACAAGCAACTCCGTACTACTTCAGTATTGGTGCAGTGAATAGCGATGGCAAACATACCAGCTACTCCACTGCTGGTGCCAACGTATTGGTATCTGCCCCTGCGGGTGAGTATGGTGATTTTGAGCCTGCGATGGTGACTACTGACCAAATGACTTGTTTACGTGGTTATAGTAGCTTTACCAGAGCCGATCGGTTCGATAACAGCTATTTCCCTGGCTTCTTTGCAGGATTCTATCCGTTTAACAACCCAGGTCACCCGGAAAACGCCAGCTGTAACTACACATCAACCTTCAATGGTACTTCATCTGCGGCTCCAAATGCTTCAGGTGTAGTAGCGCTGATCGCCTCTGCTAACCCAGAGCTGAGTTACCGCGATATTCGTCACATTCTGGTATCGACCAGCACTATGGTTGATGCAGACAATGAACCAGTATCCTTAGCATTAGCCAATGGTGAATTCGTAGCGCACCAAGGCTGGGTAGAAAACGCAGCAGGTTTTAACTTCAATAACTTATATGGTTTTGGTCGGGTCAACGCTGGTGCAGCTGTTGCTATGGCTAAAAACTATACAGTGAACTTAGGTGAAGCAGTCAGCTCTGATTGGATTGGTGTAGGGTCTTATGCTGCTACAGAAACTCCAACCTCTCTGGCGTTACCTGTTCCGGATAACAGTGTGACTGGAGCTACTGTCACGCTTGAGGTCACTGACAAGATGGTACTTGAGGGGGCTCAGCTGAAGTTTTCTGTCTCTAACCCAGATATGGAGTATGGTTTCAGCACTGTGGATGGTTACTTCCAAACTACAGCTGGTATTGATTTAGCTATCGAAGTCACTTCACCTGCAGGAACTAAGAGTGTCTTGTTATCTTCTAAACAGGCTCTGACCATCCCTGCTTTGACAGAAGATTTCTTCTTCCAACCAGGCTATATACTGAATGATACCGTGTTCCTGACGAACGCTTTTTATGGCGAAAACGCTCAGGGTACCTGGACCATTAAAGTTCTGGATGCAAACGGCTCTGATTATGCCGCTACAGGCGGTTACTTAGGAGTCGACGGTTACGCCAACAACGCTGAACCTTCAGTTGTAGAAGGCGTAGCTATTCGTGTATTTGGCCATTAATAGAGGAAGTAGAGAGTTATGAAATTCAAATTAACCTTAGTTGCTCTGGCCACTATCGGAACTATGGCTTCAGTACAGGCTACCGAAATTTCACCAGAGTTAAGAAAGCTGACTCCGGCGAAAACTGAAGCTGTAACAAGCAAAACAGTCAAAAAAGTTGAAAATGCCGATTTTGGCGTTTATAAGTTGTTACCGGATTTAGCATTGGCTCCGGCCAGTCTGGCTGCTGGTAGCGCTGAAGGTACTTTGTCTGGCCGCGCTTTAGTACAACAAACAACAGTGAATTCGGATGGTGTGGTGAAAACTGACGCTGTGGTAAGAAATTTACTGACAGGTGAACTTGGAGTTGTCACTGGTCGTTTGTCTATATTGGCGAATGATGCTGCTGCACTGCAACGTTTACAACAAGAGTTTGGCTTAAAATCAGTGAAGACCATAGGCAATAAAGTTGCCATTATGCAAGCTCCAGCTGGTGCTAATCTTACTGAGTTAATTGAATCAGTCCGTAAATCAGGATTGGTGAAGGAAGCTCGTTTGGATGTAGTTGAGAAATTATATAAACCAAACTAAATAAAACCTTCGATAAAAAACCCGCCTCTGGCGGTTTTTTATTCTGCAAAATTCACCATAGCAAATTCCAATCTAGTTTTGCTCCTGCGCACCTTGACGTTATACAATAAGTTTTCGTTTTGAAGGAGCAATCTGCATGGCCAAAGCCTGTGCCTGCCATATTCTGGTTAAAACTGCAGCTGAAGCAGAGAAGTTAAAACAACTACTGGCCAAAGGTGCCAGTTTTCATGACTTAGCTAAAAAACATTCGTTGTGCCCTTCCGGCAAAAAAGGCGGGGATTTAGGAGAGTTTAAACCAGGTCAGATGGTCAGAGCTTTTGACGAGGTAGTGTTTAAAAAGGCGGTTCTGGAAGTGCATGGCCCGGTGAAAACCCAGTTTGGTTACCACCTGATTAAAACTTTGTATCGAAGCTAACAGCAGCAATCACTGGAGAACCAGATGCGTTTTGTGCTCTGTAATTATGAAGAACATGCCGAAGCTATTCTGGCTATTTTTAACCACGCTATTTTGCATACCACAGCTTTGTATGAATACAAGCCACGTACTATGACCACGATGCAGCAATGGTTTGCTAACAAAACGGCAGGCAATTTCCCGGTGTTAGGACTGCTGAATGAGCAGGGCCAACTGGTGGCTTTTGGCAGTTATGGCACCTTCAGAGCCTTTCCGGCTTTTAAATATTCAGTCGAACACTCAGTCTATGTAGCACCGGATCAGCAAGGGAAAGGCTATGGAGCACTGATGTTGCAGCAAATTATTCAGCAGGCGCAACTGGAAAATTATCATCTGTTGATTGGAGGTATTGATGCGGCTAATGAAGCCAGTATTGCGTTACATACCAAACATGGCTTCAGACACAGTGGCACTATCACTCAGGCGGGTTTCAAATTTGGCCGCTGGTTAGATTTAGCCTTTTATCAGCTGACCTTAAATACGCCAGTCGAGCCTGTAGACGGCTGACCGGCCTGGTGGTTATTTTTTACCTAGCAACTGTGAGCGTAATTTAGCCTTTTCTTTAGCCAGCTGTTTATTGCGGCTGGCGACTTTTTGCACCCGTTCTTCTTCGGCATCGGCTTTTTTGCTGCTGTGATTCATTTTCGGATCATGCTCATACCCAGGTAATACCTGTTGCGTGATCACTTGTTTGGTCAGTTTCTCAATAGCTTGTAACATCACCAGATCATCAGGCGTGACTAAACTTATGGCTAAACCCGAGTTTCCGGCCCGGCCTGTCCGGCCAATGCGGTGTACATAATCTTCCGCCACCTGTGGTAAATCGTAGTTCACTACTATAGGTAGCTCTTCAATATCTAAACCGCGAGCCGCGATGTCAGTCGCCACTAACACACTTAATCTATTGTTCTTAAAGTCATCCAGCGCTTTAGTGCGGGCGCCCTGACTTTTATCACCATGGATAGCACCTGCCTCAATCCCATCTAAACGTAATTGTTTCGCCAGACGGTCAGCACCATGTTTAGTACGGCTGAAAATCAGCACCTGTTTCCACTGCCGTGAGCCAATCAGATAAGACAACATTTCACGCTTGCGCTGCGAATCCACACGATAGGCCAATTGCTCTATTTTCTCTGCGGTACTGTTGGGTTTGGCGACTTCAATCAGCGCAGGAGATTTTAATAAGGTATCAGCCAGC
This sequence comes from Rheinheimera sp. KL1, assembly GCF_001275035.1. Taxonomy (NCBI): domain Bacteria; kingdom Pseudomonadati; phylum Pseudomonadota; class Gammaproteobacteria; order Chromatiales; family Chromatiaceae; genus Rheinheimera; species Rheinheimera sp. KL1. Next base: position 67,765 of record NZ_LAMX01000026.1, on the reverse strand, counting down.
TCTTTGATTTCTTTAGCAAAAGTCGCAGAGAAAAACAGTGTCTGTCGCTCTTTGGGCAGGCGCGCCATAATACGTTTAATGTCGTGAATAAAACCCATATCCAGCATACGGTCGGCTTCATCCAGCACCAGAATTTGCAGCTCAGACAAACTGACAGTGCCCTGATGCAAATGATCAAGCAAACGCCCTGGTGTGGCGACCAGAATATCTAAACCTCTGCTTGCCTGATCATATTGTGGGTTTATTGACACACCGCCATAAAAAACCGCGTATTTCAGTGGCAAGTCCGCACCATAAGCTTTGACACTGTCAGCGACCTGCTGCGCCAGTTCACGGGTTGGCGTCAGTACTAAACAACGCACCTGCAGATTATTCACTTTGCTGGTATTTTTACTGAGCAACTGTAATACGGGTAAGGTAAAAGCAGCTGTTTTTCCAGTACCCGTCTGAGCGCCAGCTAATACGTCTTTGCCTTCCAAGATCACGGGTATGGTTTGCTGCTGAATAGGGGTTGGCGTGTGATACCCCTGATTGGTCACAGCAGAAAGAATACGGGGATCTAAACCAAGCGTGGCAAATGACATGCAATTTCCTTTAAAGTATCGGCTTTGAAACATCTATACCCAAGGCAATTGAAGTTGCCGCGAGACGGCAAGCGCGTCAGACCCAAGCAGCATAGTTCACCTATGTGAATGGGACGACAGCACAAAGCCAACAAAGCTGGCAGCTTCAAGTTCGACGGGTAGAAATCGTCGCTAGTGTAGCAGAACTAACAGGACAAGGCATGACAGCAGTATCATCCCCATGGTTTGTTTATATGGTGCGCACCACAGCAGACACTTTGTATACAGGCATCAGCACAGACCCAGAACGGCGTTTACGTCAACATAAAGGGGAATTAACGGGTGGGGCTAAAGCACTTAAAGGCAAAGGTCCTTTAGAGTTAGTTTTTACTCACCCTATGCCGTGTCGCTCTTCCGCCAGCAAATTGGAGTATCAGCTGAAACGATGGACAAAAAAAGACAAAGAGTTGTTGCTAAGGCAAGAGATTAGACAGCTAAACCTGCTAGAGCAGCTATCAGGCGAAAGTCGCATAGGCACAGAAGCAGCTTCAGATTACACTTTGCTTTGTATACCCAAGTAACTTCAAGATGCAGAATTCAGCGGGAGATAAAAGTCCTTTAGGCAAGGCAGCTGTTGGAAGCTCTAGTGGTTCTAAAGCGACAACAGTTAACGCCGCATAAAGGTCTTTTAGACCCGCCCTCCGGGAGTCGCTGGGCGATTGCACTGCGGTGTTAGCCTGTCTCACAAGGTAGACGACATTGCTTCGCCATGCTGCCTTGCATTGCAAGCGCCCAGCGGCTCTGAAACTCGCATCTTGAGGTCACTTGGGTATATAAAGGAGTGATGATGGAAAGTTTTGCCTTAGTTTTGATTTATCTGGTTATTGGTGCCCTGCTACGCAGACTGCCGCAATTTCCTCAAGATACAGGTTTAGTGCTGAATCAGTATGTGCTTTTTGTTGCTTTACCTGCTCTGGTACTGCAAAAAATTCCTTTGTTAGAATTTTCCAGTCAGCTTTGGTTGCCCGCTATCACGCCCTGGGTGCTACTGATCATAGTGGCTGGCTTAGTGATCCTCGCCGGTAAAGTGTGGCACTGGGAGAAAACCACAGTAGGGGCCTTGCTGGTGGTACTCCCCTTGGGCAATACCTCTTTTTTAGGTTTTCCTATGGTAGAAGCATTTTTTGGTGAAAAAGCCCTGCCCTTTGCGATGATTTACGATCAGGCGGGCTCTTTTGTCGCTTTGGCGACTTATTCCACCTTGCTGGCGGCTTGGTATAACCCGAATGCAACAACCCCCAGCGCCTTGCAAATGCTGATGCGTGTAATCACTTTCCCATCTTTTGTCGCTTTGGCTGTAGCCTTAGCCCTTAAATCCTGGCCTTATCCGCAGTTTTTTAGCCAGCTGCTAGATAGTCTGGCCGCAACTTTAGTGCCGGTGATAATGATAGCCGTAGGTTTTCAGTTCAGATTGCAACTGGATAACAAAGACACCAAACCTTTAATTTTTGCCTTAGGAGTTAAACTACTTCTGATGCCTGTATTAGCCTTAACTTTTTTAAGCTTTTTCCAGCCAGAGCCCTTGTTGCTGCAGGTCGTAGTATTTGAAGCCGCCATGCCGCCTATGGTATCTGCCGGTGCTATCGCTATTGGTGCAGGGCTGGCACTGCGTTTAGTGCCAGCTTTGGTAGGTTTGGGTTTACTGCTTAGTTTTATCAGTCTTCCGCTTTGGTATTTACTACTGCAGCTTTACGTTTAACCAAATGTTGATGGCCTTTCCTGTGACTTTGATGATAATAATGAGCCACCACCACCATCAGCACAGAACCTGTCAGCACAGGATTCAACAAAAACCACCAGTCCGGCGCTGTCAGCATAATCAGTAAAGTAGTAGCACCTGCAGGCGGATGAGTAATTTTCAGCAGTACCATCAAACCTATAGCTAACCCGACAGCAATAGAAAGACTCCATACAGTTAAACCAAAACTATGCACAAAAGTCAGGCCAATCAACGCGGCTAAAAGATGCCCCGCTATTACATTTTTTGCTTTACCAAGCGGACTACCGGGCAAGGCAAACAAAATCACTGCGGTAGCGCCAAAAGGTGCCACCAGCCATAACTGCTGCCATTGTTGCAGCAAAGCCAACAATGCCATCACTAATGCTGCACCAGAACCCGCTAACACAGCTTGCACCCAGACTTTATGTTCAGTCACAGTATCACCTCTTAAAGTAGACCAGTTTGTCTACCAACGAATTGTATTGTAGACAGACTGGTCTACCTGTGTCAAGCTAAGTCTCTACTATGGTGAGGACATGTATGGAACCGGATAAAAAACAACAACTTGTTGAAACAGCTTTAAGCTTGTTTTATCGTCACGGTGTGCATGCTGTAGGCATTAATCAGATTTTAGAACAGTCTGCTGTGGCTAAAAAAACGCTGTATCACCATTTCGTCAGCAAAGACGAGCTGTTATTGGCAACACTGGAACTTCGGCACCAGCGCTTTTATCAGTGGCTGGAGCATCAGTTTAATACTAGTGAAAACATAAGCCCGGTAGATCAACTCTTTGATGCCTTGGGTTTTTGGTTTGAAGGCAAGGCGAAGCCTTTAGGACCTTTTTTTGGCTGCTATTTTCAAAATTGCGCAGCAGAATACCATGGCCCAGACAACACCGTATTGCAGCTTTGCGCCCAGCATAAACGCAAGGTGAGAGACTTAGTGAACACTCAACTGCAGAGTTGTCAGCTATCAGAGGAAACTCAGTCTTTATTACTGGATGGTTTGATGTTGCTAAAAGAAGGCGCCATCAGTATGGCTTTAGTGCACGCCGATGCCACAGTGGCTCAGCATGCCAAACAACAAGCCAGACTGCTGATGCAGGCCTTGCGTTAATCTGGCTCTGCAACTGATTCTGCCGGAGGTTTTTTCTTTAGCCGTCCGGACTGAATAAGTGCCTCTCGTAACAAATATTCTATCTGACCGTTCACACTGCGAAACTCATCGTCAGCCCAATGCTGCAAAGCATGCAGCACTGTTTCATCAATACGTAACGCAAAAGCTTTTTTTGACACACTGCTCTCCGCTTAATACAAAGTGCCAGTGTTGATCACAGGTTGCACCTGATGATCACCACAAAGCACGACGAGCAAGTTACTGACCATAGCGGCTTTGCGCTCTTCGTCCAGTTGCACCATGTTTTTTTCAGATAAACGCGCCAATGCCAGTTCAACCATACCTACAGCCCCCTCAACCAATTGCTGACGAGCCATCACCACAGCACGCGCTTGCTGACGTTGCAACATAGCGCTGGCAATCTCAGGCGCATAAGCCAAATGGCTGATCCGTGCTTCCAGCACTTCAACACCGGCTTTATCCAATCGAGCTTGAATTTCACCTTTGAGCAAATCGGTCACTTCAGGGCCATTGCTGCGCAGGCTGATATCGATGTCGTCTGCCGCTTCATAGGGATAACTGGACGCCAAAAACCGCAGTGCTGCTTCACTTTGGATACTGACAAAGTTTTCGTAATCTTCCACTTCAAACACAGCTTCAGCACTGTCTACCACTTTCCACACCACAACGGCCGCAATTTCCACCGGGTTGCCACTGTGATCGTTCACCTTTAATTTGCCGCTTTCAAAGTTACGAACCCGCAGTGACACTTTTTGTTTACTGTAAAAAGGATTTGCCCAACGTAAGCCTGTTTGTAGGTCAGAGCCGACGTAACGGCCAAACAGCTGCAGTACGGCACATTGGTTGGGCTGCACCATGTAGAAGCCAAAAAAACCAATTCCCACAAAAATTAGCGCCAGTATCGCTACCAGTTTTAGTGGCCCACCTAAGACCAGCAGACCAAAACCAGATAAAACAAAGACTGCCGGAAGCACAGCTAACATCATTAAACCACTGCGGCTTGTTGCCAGATACTCTTTCATTTCAGCTCCTTAATTTGATATCAATTTAATATCAAATTAGCGTCATTTAAAAAAAGCGCAAGGTAATATGTATAAAAAACATGCTATCAGTCACAAAAGCTTCAGACTTCATTGACATCACCCCATTTGATAAATATGATAAAATTAATCAAATCAGAAAGCATACTATGTCAGAGCAACATCAACTTCTTTCTACTCGTCAGGCAGCTACCCTGCTTGGAGTTTCAGTGCGCACTATCCAGCTTTGGGTTGAACAAGGCTTATTGAGTGCATGGAAAACACCAGGGGGGCACAGACGTATAGTGCAGGAGTCTCTGCTGGGTTTGTTACATAAAAGACAAAAGTCCCCGCCGCTGACACGTCTGTTATGCGTAGATCTGGATACAAATCTTTTCAAATTAATTCAGGCCTTGTGTAAGCAGTGGCATTTTCCAATTGAATTAAAATATGCGCGTAACGCTGTAGAAGCTTTATTGATGATGGGTGAACATAAAACTGAACTCGTCATGATGATGGCTGACCAGCCAGGAATAGATTTACCCATGCTGCTCAACGAGCTTAATCAACATCAGGTGAAACTTGCTCTGCTCTGTGCTGAAGACTCAGAGCCAAAGCTGAGTACGGATATTATTTGGCTGCACCTGCCATTTGACCCGTCACAATTTAAGGCGGAATTACAAAAGCTGCTATTTGCCCGTTTACAACAAGCCAGCTAATCACAACATAAAAAACCGGCATCAAAGCCGGTTTTGTTAGAATAAATCAGAGCTTAGACCAGACTGACTTTAGCAAACTTACGTTTACCGACCTGGAAGATGTGATGGCTGCCTTTGGCAAATTCCATTTTGCTGTCTTCCACCTTAGTTTCACCATCGAGCTTGACCGCACCTTGCTTAATCATACGCAAAGCCTCTGAAGTGCTTTCAACCAGACCTGCTTCTTTTAATAAGTTGGCAATCTGGATACTGTCTGATGTTAAGGTCAAGGTCAGTTCAGGAATATCATCCGGCAAGGCGTTTTTCTGAAAACGCTGGATAAAATCCTGCTCAGCAGCATCCGCTGCCGCCTCGTCATGGAAACGGGCAATAATTTCTTTAGCCAACTCAATTTTGATATCACGTGGGTTACGACCTTCAGCCGCTTGTTGCTTCAGTGCCGTAATATCAGCGATAGGACGGAAACTCAGCAAATCGTAATAACGCCACATCAGCTCATCGCTGATGGACATCACTTTGCCAAACATTTCACCCGGCGTGTCTGTGATACCAATATAGTTGCCCAAAGACTTGGACATTTTCTGCACACCGTCCAGGCCTTCCAGCAATGGCACCATAATAATAGTTTGCGGCCGCTGACCTTCGTCTTTTTGCAGCTCACGACCCATCAGCAGGTTAAAGCGCTGATCGGTGCCGCCCATTTCGATATCGGCTTCTAAAGCAACAGAGTCCCATCCTTGCACCAGTGGGTATAAAAACTCGTGGATAGCAATAGACTGGTTATTAGCATAACGCTTTTTAAAGTCATCACGCTCCAGCATACGGGCTACTGTTTGACGTGCTGCCAGTTTGATCATGCCAGCCGCACCTAACTTTTCCATCCATTCGGAGTTAAAAGCCACGCGGGTTTTTGCCGGATCAAGAATTTTAAACACCTGCTCTTTATAAGTCTGCGCATTGGCCAGCACATCTTCGCGGGTTAAAGGCTTACGTGTGACGTTTTTACCTGTTGGATCGCCAATCATGCCGGTGAAGTCGCCTATCAGGAAAATAACCTCATGACCCAACTGTTGAAAGGTACGTAATTTGTTGATCAGAACCGTATGGCCCAAGTGCAAATCTGGCGCAGTTGGATCGAAACCTGCTTTGATTTTTAAAGGTTTTCCTTCCTTTAACTTGGCAATAAGTTCTTCTTCTAACAAAATCTCTTCGCAGCCGCGTTTTATCTCAGCCAGCGCCTGCTCCCAGTGAGCCATGGTCTACTCCTAAATATCTTTGTATTTGGCAAAATTCCAAGCCTGCATTCTAACGAAACATTTCTTTAGATCAAACCAACAAAAGTGTGGCATCAGGTAAAAAATCGTTATATGCTCATTTTTTTATTGGTTTGTCTGATAATAATAAGAGATGCGCTTTCTATGATTTCTTCTTTGCCTATCAAACATCGGTTATTAATCGGCGCTTTAAGCGGCATTGTTGCCGTTATGCTGTTGATCCCGTCAGAACAAGCTTCAGCCTCCAGAACTACAGAAACTTCTGAGTTGGAAGTTGGAAAAAGATACAGTATTGATATTCCTTTGGTGGAAGAGAAAATTGCGGCTGAACAGCTGGCAACTCTTCCACACGAAGATAACTCACTGGAGTGGGTGACCGTCGATGTGAAAAAAGGCGATATTCTGTCGGCTATTTTCCGCAAAGCTAAATTAGATCAAGCCGCAATGCAGGAAGTGCTAGAGCTGGGTAAACCAGTCAAAACTTTAACCCGCATTTTTCCAGGCGAGCAAATTGAGTTTGGTTTAGATAATCAGGGCAAGCTGCAGGAAATCCGTTATCCAATCAACAACCTGAAAACCTTGCGGGTTCAGCGCACTGCCAATGGCAAGTTTGCAGCCGAAGAGTTATTAAAAGAAGTTGAAACCCGCACTGAAGTGGTCAGTGGTGTAGTGAACGGTTCATTCTGGAACGCAGGTCTGGAAGCGGGTTTAACCGAAGCTCAGATGCTGACACTGGCAAACAATATTTTCAGCTACGACATCGACTTTGGTTTAGATATCAAAGCAGGTGACAGCTTCAGCGTGATTTTCGAAACCCGTTATGCCGACGGTCAATTTGTTGGTAACGGTAATATTCTCGCTGCACAGTTTAAAAACGAAGGCCAGGTGTATCAGGCAGTTCGTCACAAGGACGGCGCTTTTTACAAGCCGGACGGTAAAGGCACAAAACAAGCCTTCTTACGAGCCCCGGTTAGCTTCCAGTATGTCAGCTCCAATTTTAACCCTCGCCGTTTACACCCAGTGTTAAAGAAAGTTAAACCACATAATGGTGTTGATTACGTAGCTGCTGTAGGTACTCCTATTATGGCGGCTGGTGATGGTAAAGTGATTGCATCAACCCGTAACGGCGTGAATGGTAACTATGTGTTTATTAAGCATAAAAACAACATAGTGACCAAATACCTGCACTTATCCAAACGTGATGTGAAGCAAGGTGAAAACGTGAAACAAGGTCAGGTCATAGGTCGCTTAGGCGCCACTGGCCGTGTGACTGGCGCTCACCTGCACTACGAATTTGTGGTCGGCGGTGTGCACCGTAATCCACGTACTGTGAAATTACCTCAGGCAGATGCACTGTCTACCAGCGAACGTGTTGCTTTTGTGAATCAAGCAAAACAGCTGATTGCACAAATGCAGAACCACGAGCGGATCACAGTAGCCGCTGCTGAGTAATGTCCAGTTTGTACATAGGTATAATGTCCGGCACCAGTCTCGATGGAATCGACCTGGTGCTGGTTCGTTTTGGGCAGCGACCTGAAGATAAACTCCAACCTGAATTACTCGACTCTCTGCTTTGTCCTTTTCCTGAACTATTACGTCAGCAATTAAGCCAATTGGCCCAATCCGGCCCCAACGAGCTGGAATTGATGGGTCTGGTGGAGCAGCAACTGGCATTAGCTTATGCAGATGCGGTCAAACAATTATTAGCTAAGGCCAAAGTAGCAGCTGAACAAATAAGCGCTATTGGCTGTCATGGCCAAACCATTCGTCACCGCCCTTATGCGCAGTTTCCTTTTACCTATCAGATTGGTGATATGTTCCGACTTGCTGCACAAACGCAAATCCGGGTGATTGCCGATTTTCGTCGTAAAGATATGGCCTATGGCGGGCAAGGTGCCCCTTTGGTACCAGCTTTTCACAAAGCTATTTTTGCAAAGCCAGACAGCTATCGCGCCATTTTAAATATTGGTGGTATCGCCAATGTCACCTTGTTGCAACCTAATATGCCAGTGCGTGGTTTTGATACTGGCCCTGGCAATGGCCTGATGGATAACTGGATCCAACAACAAGGTTTAGGTTTGTATGACAAAGATGGCCTTTATGCGGCCTCAGGCGTGGTACAGCAAGATTTATTAGCCAACCTTCTGTCAGATCCATACTTTCAGTTACAAGGCCCCAAAAGCACAGGTAGAGAGTATTTCAATCCACAGTGGCTGGCCCATAAGCTACTTGCGAATACCTATGCCGCGGCCGATGTGCAGCGCACGTTGACACGCTTTACTGCGGAGAGCATTAAAATCGCACTGGTCAATGAAGCCATAGAGGAGTTATTTGTCTGTGGGGGTGGCGCTTATAACAAAGTACTTTTCAGCGATTTGCAGCAGCTATTGCCTGCAGTACGGCTGCAGCAAACTGCAAGTTTAGGGATAAAAGCTGATGATGTGGAGGCTATGGCTTTTGCCTGGCTGGCTTATGCCTATGACCACAAGATCCCAGGTAATATTCCTGAAGTCACAGGCGCACGAAAAGCCGTGGTATTAGGTGCGGAATTCACCTACTAAATTCCACACTACTACTTATTGTTGTTCCACGACCTTTGCTATTTGTGTAGCAACCTGTCCCCAGCCTTGCCCTAAGGTTTTGACCACTTCGTCATAACCATCATCAGCAATAGCTAATTGCAGCTCAAAAGGCAGTTGCTTCACGGTAGCGCCTGTGAGTAAATGTGCCTGACCACTGATCAGCACCACACCATCTGCTGTGGTATGGAACTGCGTCACCTGCACCGTCAGACGACTGTCTCCCGCCCCGCTTACCTGTTGAGTAACCCGCCAGTCCGTTAAAGCGCCGGATAAATGCGCCTGCAAATTACGGGTCAGTTGCTGATCCAGAGCTTCGGCCCATTGATGAGTGCGGGTCAGCTGAAGGTTGACCTCATTGTTCTGATACACCAGCGCATTGCTGTTCAGGTAACTGGCCACCATCACTGGCTCTACCACCAACACTTTGCTGCTATCTACCACTGGTGCTTTGGCCGCAACTGCTGGTAAACGGTAATACTGCAGTTCAGACGGAGAACTGCCACAACCGGCCAACGCCAGGCTTAAGACTACACAAGCTAAATAACGCATTAGTTGCCCTTCTCAGGTTCAGGATCTTTTGGCAGATCAGCATTAAAAATCAGAGAGTTACTTTGACTGTTCATGGTTTTAATCACAGGCTGTAAATCACGTAATAACTGATCCATCGACTGTAAATTTCCATTTAAGCGCTCATAAGCCGGTGAACCCGGCGAAAAACCTGCCAGAGTTTTGCGCAGCTCTGCCAGGCTTTGTTGTAAGTCTGCAGGTAATTGCTGCACTGCGTTATTTTTCACCAGCAAGTCCAGTGACTGGATCAGCTGTTCAGCGTTTTTCAGCATTTTTTCGCTTTGTGCCAAGGTAGCGGAACTTTGCGCTAACACATCTTCTACAGGCAGACGATTCACCTTATCCAGCACCTGCAGCACTTTTTGTTCTATGTTGGCTAAACCGCTTGGGGCTGTTGGCATAATTTTCAGACCAGCGTGATCGGCCAGGGCAAAAGGCGCAGGCACAAAACCTTCGCTGGAAAATTCTGGCGGTTGCGCTGTAGTGACTTGAACTTTCTCAGACTGTTCAGCATCAGCCAAAGCTGGCATATCTACTTTAACTTTAGGTGTTTCAATTTGTGCATCAGTTTGCACCAGTTCAATATACAAAGCGCCCGTCAACAAACTACCAGTTTTTAGTACGGCTCTTAAGCCATGTTGTACTGCTGTTTCTAATTCCTGCGCCAGTTTTTTCAAACTCATCTCACCAGCCAAACGACCCGCTTCAACCCGCACCAATACAGGAATACCTTTTTTAAAGGCCACATCCAATGGATTATCCATGTTAAAAAAGTACGGCGCCATAGCCACAGTACCAATGCGTATACCTTTGTATTCCAAAGGAGCCCCAGCAGTTAAACCACGAATAGACTCATCAAAAAACAGCAGGTATTCGTTGTATTCGGTATATAAACCTTCTTTGATCGCTTTTTGATTTTTAAATAACTGAAACTCGCTGTTGCTAACCACTTTATCCCCAGCGGGCCAACCATCCAGCACGTCAAAATGCACGCCGCCACTCAGTAGCGTGGCGATAGAGGCTAACTCCACTCGCACCCCTTGAGCTGATACATCCAGCGCCATACCGCTGGCTTGCCAGAAGCGCACGTTTTCAGTGACCAGAGCATCATAAGGTGCACGCACAAACAACTGATAGGTCATATGACCTTGCTCAGCCACAAAATGACTGGTTTCTACCGTACCTACTGCATAACCATGGTAAAGCACAGGATCGCCTACAGCTAAAGCTGTCGCATCATCACTTAACAACGTGACACGAACGCCAGGCGCATCAGCCGGTGCTATAGGTGGACTGTCGAGCAGCTCATAATAATACTTCTGTACATTGGCTTTACCTGGCTGTAATTCAATATAAGCACCTGATAACAAAGTATTTAAACCACTGACACCACCACGCCCTACCGTAGGTTTAACGACCCATAACTGGGAGTCTTCATTGAGTAAAGGCTCAATACCGGGATCCATCCGGGCTTTGATTAACACTTTGCTTAAATCTTCTGATAGCTGCACGGATTCGACCCGGCCTATATCCACACTACGACTTTTGATCTGGGTTTTACCTGCCACTATGCCCTCAGCATTGAGTGTGACTAAGGTGATCACGGGCCCCTGATTCTTCTGAGTGTAATAAAGCATCCAAATACCAATAGCCACAGCTATCACTGGCACTATCCAGATCGGAGATAATTGTCGGATCTTTTTCACCGCGGCCACCCGGCCCTGCGTCTTAGCCACGCTGCTTCTCCTCTTTTTTATTCCGTTGGTCCCACAATAAACGTGGGTCAAAACTCATAGCGGCGAGCATGGTGGTGATCACCACAGTCGCAAAAATTATCGCCCCCATACCAGGGTACACGCCCATCAATAAATCAAATCGAACCAATGCCGCCAGAATAGCAACCACTAAAACATCCACCATGGACCAACGGCCAATCCAGTCGACCAGTAAATACACCCTAGTCGATAGCAACTGCCGCTTATGTCCACTGTGACTGGCAAGATAACAGAGCCAAAACATCACAGCGATTTTCACCACTGGTACCACAACGCTGGCCAATAAAATCACAATAGCGACAGGGTAAGCACCGTCCTGCCACATCAATATAATACCGCTGATGATTGTAGACTGAATGCTACTGCCCAAAGACACAGTCTCCATAATAGGCAGCAAGTTAGCTGGGATATACAACAAGGTAGCAGTAATCAACCAAGCCAAAGTTTTTTGCAGGCTGGCCGGAATGCGCGCCGTGACTTTGGTGCCGCAGCGACCGCAGTGTTTTTGCTCCAGCGGCACTATGGCAGTACAGCAGCTGCAACTGGCTAAATTCAGCGACATACCGGTGCGACCGGCAAAATCAGCGGAAACAGGTTGAGGCGCAGCAGCTATCGACTCCCACAAGGCATGACGGTCTATCACCTGGAAAGTGCGCAAATGCAACAAACAAAACAGGCAAAAAGCCCAGAAACTCATTCCGACAGAAATATCGGCATAGACCACCAGTTTGACAAAAGCGACCAGAATACCAATCAGGAAAATATCCACCATGCTCCAGGGTTTAAGCATATAAAGCACACGGGCAGTCCAGACTAAACCACGGACTCGGCGCACCATGCCAAGCTTGATATAAATCACCGCCAACATACAAAAAGCCGGGATCGCCTGAATAAATAACCAAACCAATACAGCCAGCCATTGCTGGTGTTCGTTAAACAAGACGGAGGAGGTATCAAAGAAACTCATGATATGGACGTTACCCGCCACATCCATACCGATAAAAGGAAAAAGATTTGCCAGTACCAACATAAACAAAGAGCTGGCCGCATAAAGTACAGGGCGCAACACCGGATCTTTCTGGCGCATATCCAGTAAATAACCACAGCGGCTGCAAGCCGCTTCCTGACCAATAGCCAATAAGGGCAATTGCTGCAATAGATCGCAGTGGCGACAAAGCACCAGTTCAGTAACAGGTTGCGCGGGCTGCGTTACACCAGACTCCAGATCAGACAAAAAGATTCCTTTGCAAATGCCTACACTGCGATTAAGCTATTGTAAAAGCCCGCAAGGATAAAGCCCAGTAAAAAATAAGGGGGCAGAGACATCAGATGCTGGCATCCCATGTCTCTTCCCCCTGCTTTTATGCAGTTGCTTGTTATTCAACAGCTTTAGATACACCCACCATAGCAGGACGTACTAAACGACCGTTCAGCTCGTAACCTTTCTGCATGACAAAAGTCACAGTGTTTGGCGCCACATCAGCACTAGGCTGAATCGACATGGCCTGATGGAATTCAGGGTTAAACGGCTGACCTTGCGGGTCAATTTGCTGCACACCGTTTTTCGCCAGGGTATCCAGTAAACCTTTTAAGGTTAAATCCACGCCTTCACCCAGAGCTTTCTGGCTGTCGTCTTCGCGATTTAAGAAAGTTAAAGCACGCTCGAGGTTATCGACCACAGGCAATAAATCACCAGCGAAACGCTCCAGCGCAAATTTATGGGCTTTTTCAACATCCATGGCTGAACGACGACGGCTGTTGTCAGCTTCAGCTTTAATTCTAAGCATTAAATCATGCTGCTCTGCCAACTGGGCTTTTGCCTGCTGTAATTCTGCATCCAGCTTTGCAATAAGTTCCTGCTCCGGCGTCAGTTCTACCACTTGTTGCTCTGCCGCTGCTTCCGCAGCCTGTTGTTGTTCAGTTTGCACTTTATCTTGCTCGCTCATTAGTTACTACTCCACCATAGGTTGGCTTATTATGGGGATTGATTAAGATGATTCAAGTTAAAAAACATTTGTTGTGCTACAGCTTCAACTAAAGGCACAAAACGACCATAGTTCATCCGGCGTGGCCCAAGCAAGGCAATAAAGCCATGGGGCTCTGCACGGTAGCGTGCACAAATCAAACTCACCTTGGCTAAAGGTTCAATACCAGACTCACGTCCGAGTATTAATTTTGGTTGAGCATCCTGAGTGACAGGCGCTAATAACTTCACCAGACAGGACGGATTATCCAGCAACTCAATCACTTGCTGTAATTCCGGATCCCGGTGGTAGTCACTTGCCTGCATCAATTGATGCTGACCATAAATCAGAGGCTGATGCTGCTGCATCTCATCCAGACTCAGCTGTGCCATAGCGGTTTGCACTAAAGTCTGAACTGCACCAGATTCTTGTTTTGCAATTAAAGCTAAACGGGAAATACCATCCAGCCAGTCCTGTCCACATAAAGCCGCATTGAGTAAACACAAAACCCGGCTTAAGGTCTGGTTATCTATTAAATCGTCGTTAAACAGCACACGATGTAAAATATCACCGTCTTCGTCTATCACCACCAGCAGTAAGCGCTGTGTAGCCAGACGCACCAAATCAACCTGACGTATCACCCTGCCCTGACCTTTAGGCGCACTGACAATACTGACCATACCCGTTAAGTTAGCGAGCAACTGTCCGGCTTGCTGACAAAGCAGAGAGACAGGCAATTGTGGTGGTAAGTTCACCTGAATAGCGTCCAGCCAACGCCCGCTTAAAGGCTCAAGCTGTAACATTTTATCGATAAATAAGCGAATACCCGAAGTGGTTGGAACCCGGCCAGCCGAGGTATGAGGAGAGCGGATAAAACCCTGCTGCTCCAGTAACATCATGGTATTGCGTACAGTAGCCGAACTGACACCAAGCTCTGACTGCTCACACAGCAGTTTAGAAGACACCGGCATACCATCCGTCAAATAATGCTCGACGATGAGTTTTAATATCAGTTCTGGTCTGCTTAACTGAACCACTACAGCTGTTACTCCGGTTAAAAAGACGACCCAACGACTAAAAATAAATACGCTCTACTTATACTGCTATGTATTGTGGGGTCTTTATTTAAAAATTCAAGCCTTGCCTTTGTGCACAGCTCTGCGCCTGCAAAGCTGTTCGCTGCGAAAAACTATGGGTATACTGCATTTGCACTTTGAAAGGAACACTCATGAGTCAAAATCCAGGCAGCGCATTTCAGACCATTGGCCTTATTGGCAAACCGAATCATCCCGGCGCCAATACTACTCTTATCAGCCTGTATCAGTTTTTAACGGCACAAAAGTTACAGGTATACGTGGAAGAAAAAGTAGCAGAATCCCTGGCCTTGCCGGATGTAAAGGTGATGGATTTAGTGGAGCTGGGTAAAAACTGCGATCTGGCCATAGTAGTCGGTGGTGATGGCAATATGCTCGGAGCTGCGCGCGTATTAGCGCGTTTTGGTGTCGCAGTCCTGGGCGTAAACCGCGGTAACTTAGGTTTTTTAACTGATTTGTCACCGGAAGATTTTGAAACGCCTTTAGCCGCAGTGCTGGCAGGTAATTTTGTCACCGAAAAACGCAATCTGCTGGAAGTCGAAGTCTATCGCAATGACTGCGTTAAAAGCAGTAACAGTGCAGTAAACGAAGCGGTATTACACGCCGATAAAGTAGCGCATATGATTGAGTTTGAAGCTCATATCAATGGTGAATTTGTCTTTAGTCAGCGCTCTGATGGTTTAATTGTCAGCACGCCGACAGGCTCCACCGCCTATTCATTGTCTGGAGGCGGCCCAATTTTGACGCCAGAACTGGATGCGATGAGTTTAGTGCCTATGTTCCCTCATACCTTAAGCAGCCGGCCTCTGGTGGTATCTGGTACCAGTGAAATAGTACTTAAAGTGTCCCCCAGCAATGACGCGCACTTACAGGTTAGCTGCGACAGTCATGTCATTTTAGCCGTGATGCCGGGTGATGAAATCCGTATTCGCAAACACCCGAAACCGCTGAAACTGGTGCATCCACCGGGTTACAGCTACTTTAACGTGCTGCGCAACAAGCTCGGTTGGGGCAGTAAACTCTACTAAAAAATTCTATGGCTCACTCCCTTGCTAAATACAAAATTACTGTATAAATTAACAGTTATTCAGTATAAGGGAGTTGGACCATGCTCAACCATCTGCATATCAGCAACTTTGCCATAGTACGCGCGCTGGAACTCGACTGGCGTGGCGGCATGACCACTATTACCGGCGAAACAGGCGCAGGTAAATCTATAGCTTTGGATGCCTTGTCCTTGTGTTTAGGCGACCGTGCCGATGGTTTAGTGGTTCGCCCCGGTTGTGATAAAGCCGATATAGTGGCTACGTTTGATATCAGTCAGTTAGCTGCCGCTCAGCACTGGCTGGCTGAACAAGATCTCGCCATGGGTAACGAATGTATAGTGCGCCGTGTGGTGGGCAGCGAAGGCCGCTCCCGTGGTTATATCAATGGCGTGCAGGTACCTGCGCAGCAACTCAAAGCGCTGGGACATCACCTGCTGAGCATTCATGGCCAGCATGCACATCAACTGTTATTAAAATCGGATCATCAGCGCCAGTTACTGGACGCTTATGCCAATACTCAATCCGCTTTAGCTGACTGTCGTCACTACTGGAAAGCCTGGCAACAGTTGAAACAGGAATATGGCGAACTACAAAGCAGTCAGCAGCAACGTGAAGCACAGCGTCAGTTATTGGAATACCAGGTGGCTGAGCTGGATCAATTTGCGCCGGGCGCGGATGAATTTGCCGAGTTGGAAACTGAACATCAGCGTTTAAGTAATAGTCACAGTCTAATTCAGGCCAGCCAACAGGCGTTACAATTGGCCTATGAGGATGAAGAAGCCAACAGCTATCGCTTATTAAGCCATGCCTGCCAGCAACTGGACGACTATGTCGATGTCGATCCGGCTTTAGCCCCTATTCATCAGATGCTAAGTGAAGCTTTAGTACAAATTGAAGAAGCTGGCCGCGAATTACGCCGTTACAGCGAAAAAGTAGATATAGACCCTGAGCGTTTAGCAGAAATTGATCAGCGTCTGGGCCTATGGCTCAGTTTAAGCCGTAAACATCAAATTCCAAACGACCAGCTGGCCTTGTTCCACCAGCAATTGTCCCAGCAGTTGTCAGAACTGGCAGGCGATGATGAGCGTATCGTTGAACTCCAGCTTGAAATTCAGCAGGCCCAACAGCTGTATTGTAAGGCCGCAGAAATAGTCTCTGAATTGCGTAAATCAGCTGCTTTGGAGCTGTCCGACAAAATTGCCCGCAGCATGGCAGAACTCAGCATGGCTAACGGCAAATTTTTTATCGCCGTAGAAAGTGTCGGGATAGAAAAAGCCAACGCATCCGGCTGGGATCAGGTCGATTTTCTGGTCAGCACCAACCCGGGCCAACCTTTACAGGCGTTGCACAAAGTCGCGTCTGGTGGCGAACTATCCCGTATCAGTCTGGCCATTCAGGTCATTCTGGCTGGTAAAGTAACCACTCCTACATTAATTTTCGATGAGGTAGATGTAGGCATCAGCGGCCCTGTGGCTGCGGGTGTAGGTCGATTATTACGTCAATTGGGAGAATCCACTCAAGTGATTTGTGTCACTCACTTGCCACAAGTCGCCAGCCAGGGACATCACCAATTGTTTGTTGAAAAATACACTGACGGTATAGCCACCGAAACCCGTATTCGTGAGTTGGCAGACGAAGAGCGGGTACAGGAAATAGCACGTTTACTGGCGGGTGAAAATGTCAGCGCCAATGCAATTGCCAATGCACGTGAGTTGTTATGTGCGCCTTAAAACTGATTTGTAGCAATTATTTTTAACAGGTACGAACTTAGCCAGCACACTTAGGTCTGATTAAGGCTTTAATTTCAGCCCATGCTTGCGGTATGATGCCGTCAGACTTATTCAGATGAAGAGACAGATGAAAGCAGTAGTGAAAACGGCCCTTGTGTTGGCCACAGCATTGACTCTGGGAGCTTGTAGCAGTTGGATTTACCGGATTGACGTGCCACAAGGCAACTTTCTGGAACAAAAAGATATCGACAAACTACGGGTACAAATGACCAAAGAACAAGTGCGTTTTGTATTGGGTAATCCTGTTGCTGAAAACGCATTTGACGACGACATCTGGCATTATTTTTATGCGTTAAAAGGTGGTCGTGGTGAAAACTTTGAAAAACAGATGGTCGCTCAATTTAAAGACGACAAATTAGTTGATATCACTGGTGATTTCAAAAAGCCAGAAAGCTTCAATACACCGCTGGATAAATAACTTTTTGGCTGGGTCAAAGTTTCCACTCTGACCCCTTCATCATGACTTCGGTGTAACCTTCTACCTATCCATCAACTGTCAGACTGTGGCTCAGAATCATGATTCTGCACCTGCGCCCTGCCACCCGTTGTTTTGTTTGCTCTGCCTTCGTCTTTGGCTTTTTCAGCACGGCGACGACGCATATCTTTTGGATCAGCAATTAAAGGCCGGTAAATCTCAATGCGATCACCCGCTTTAGGCACTTCATTCAGTTTGCAGGTCCGGCTCCAGATCCCCACTTTATTCTGACTTAAATCAATTTCTGCATGACTGGATAAAATGCCTGACTGCTGAATGATCTGCTCTACAGTAGATGCAGCATCCACAGTTAAACTCAACAAACTTTGTTTCGCCGGCGTGGCATAAGCCAGCTCGACAGCTTTAGTTTCCGCCATGTTGTTCTCCGTACACTTGTTTTGCTCTTTGCGTAAAGGCACCTACCATAGCGGCCGTTAACTCATTAAAAATTTTACCAAAAGCAAACTCGACTATTTTATTAGAAAACTCAAAATCCAACGACAACACCACCTTACACGCCTCATCACTCAAGGGTACAAAGGTCCAGCCACCGGACAAAGCTTTAAAAGGGCCGGACTCCAGTTGCATTTGAATTTGTGAATTGGTCACTAGCGTATTTCGGGTGGTGAACTCCTGACTGATACCGGCTTTTTTTACCTGTAACTTAGCCAGCATCTGGTCAGCAGATTGCTGCAAAATTTGTGCTTTGGCACAACCGGGTAAAAATTCCGGATAACGTGGCACGTCGTTCACCAGCTCAAACATCTGGCGCGCGCTGTAAAAAACCAGTGCGCTGCGCTCAATTTGTGGCATACTCTCTCCCCTTAATGCAGGCGGCGATTGTAACAGAATTAGCCGTAGCCTCAATGTCCCAGGCGCAAGCCTTTTGCCATTAAATTCCTTGGCTTTTAAGAGTTATTCGTTCGCAAAGATGAGCAAAAAACAAAGCAGCAAAAATCAGGGCGGCACCATAGCCCAAAATAGAAAAGCACGACACGACTATTTCCTCGAAGAGCGTTTCGAAGCAGGTATGTGCCTGCAAGGCTGGGAAATAAAGAGTATTCGTGAAGGTAAAGTCAATTTATCTGACTCCTATGTCATTATAAAAGATGGCGAGGCTTTTTTAATTGGTGCACAAATTCAGGCGCTGCACAGCGCGTCATCCCATGTAGTTTGTGATCCAGAGCGCTCGCGCAAGCTGTTGCTGAACAAACGTGAACTGAACAAACTGGTCGGTAAAAAAGAACAGGACGGCTACACCTTAATAGCCACCTCCATGTACTGGAAAGCCTGTTGGGTAAAACTGGAATTCCATCTGGCCAAAGGTAAAAAACACTTTGATAAACGCGATGACATCAAAGACAGAGACTGGTCACGTGAAAAAGAACGAATGATGAAGCACAGCAAAAGATAACTTTTGCCTTTGGCCTTGAGATTGTTCAATTCATCACCATATAAGTAAATAACAGTGAAATGCAGCAAGAAAACACCAGTCTTCACCTTGCTGCCTTGCACTGCAGAGCGTAGAATGCGCTCAACACAGAAGTGTTCAGAAGTACTAAAGAATTCGGGGCCGATACTGGATTCGACGGGATTCACGAACTCTTAGGTGCATGCCGAGGTGCGGTAGGCCTCGTAAAAAAGCCGCAAACTAGTAGTCGCAAACGACGAAACTTACGCACTCGCTGCCTAATAAGCAGTAGAGCGCTCTTCCCCTCACGCATGCCTATAAGCTGAGACTCTGGAAGATCACCCCTAATAGGATCGCATGGCGGCTTTGTCTGGAGCCAAGATGCTAAAACCAATCAGACTCGCCCGACGATAGCCTGCCAGCTGGCGCTCATAGGGTTAACTAAATAACTGGATAAGCATGTAGTACCGACGATCTAGGTTTTTCGGACGGGGGTTCAAATCCCCCCGCTCCACCAATAAAGCAAAAGGCCACCGCAAGGTGGCCTTTTGCTTTATTGTGGTTTCGCGGCGGACGCGAAGCGCCGTTTGAGGTTCAGCCGGAGCTTGCGCAGCAAGCGTAGACAACTGTAGCGCGCCACCTAGTTTGTGAAAACCGGTTCACCTAGTTTGTGAAATTTATCATTTTAAGTGACGCGCTAAACTCTGTTTTAACACCCTTTAAATACTAAATAAAAAAGCCCTCAAACATAGCTGTCTCGGGCGTTTAATTTTGTAGATTAGTTTGCTGATTTAGTCGGCTTACATTTTAATGTCGCTATAAGTTGAGTGACTAAATACATCTTCCTTAACTATCTGTGGTTGGCCACAAGGCGTTGTCTGTTATGTCGAGGTCTAATAGGTCGGGCCTGGCTATGATAGCTTGGCATGCAGTGCGGTGAGCATTAATCCAGTTAATGCAGTCCAGGCGCTCTGATTCAGTGTGCAAACCTAAAGCCACGTTGTTTTGGCCAGCGTTGTCCCAGCGGGATTCTATCCGGCGTGTGGCTTCGGCTTTTACTGAATACTCTTTAACTGCTTTGGCTTGGGTGGCCTTCTGCTCTGCGGTCACCATTTTGGACCAATCAATTTCAGCAAGCATTTTTAGACCTCCAACTCGTTTAGTTCGCTGATAGCAGGTACTGGCTTTCTTATTACAGGGCATGGACATACTCCGCTATCGACGACGAAGGTGCAGTCTTCCCAAGTTAGGTTTTGCTCAAACTCGGCTGTTTGAGTTGAATAACCATACTCCAAAGTGCAAATAATTTGGCCTAACTCTCTTTTTATCGGTCCGCGAAAAGGTTTTCCGATATCTAGCTCGGCAGCTTCAGCTAACGGAGATAGGTCATATGTCACCCCTCTGAAAGTAATGCACTCACCATTTATCAATGGCGGTTCATCATCAGATTCTTGTATTTTGAGCGAAAGAATTATTTTTATAGACATGGCTTAATTTCTCCATCTACCGATAGCAATGACAGAAAATGCGGGACCTGATATTGAGCTATTTAACACTAAAGAAACATTGCAATACTCAAGATTTGTAGCGCTACAGAAGCATCTAAAATTGTCGCTGTTTGATCTACCCACGAAATTTACAGTTACTCTTGGGAAGCTTCCAACAAATGGTATTGGGAAATAAAGCCTGTCCTCAGCTGTAAATGGTACGGTAGGGGATCCACCCCCAATAGCTGACCAAAACCTCTCAGGTATCTCTTGTATAAGCCAACCATTAGCAAGCTTCATGTACAATCCATTAGGATTTGAACCGCTTTCTATAACCGCACCAGTAGGTCTATTGTAACCGAATGTCACTGCCCCCAATATGTTCCATTGGTTATAGGCTCGACCAACTCGATTATCTTCTAATACTCTAGAGTTCCAGATCTCAGCATTTAATATTTGTCCAATGTCCTCCCTATAAATAGGGACCATAAATGGTTGGACTCGACCATTAAACGAACCCTCTACAAAAATTAAGTCTTTACCTGAAGCAGATAAGTAACAGTCTATTCCAGCATATCGTCTACCGTTGTAGGTAAAATGTACGGCTCTAATACCGCTAACATCTTGTAAACCAGAAACACTGTCTTTGAAAGTGACTACGAATGTCCCTGTTGCCTCGTTGTATTTTTTTTGTATCAGAACATCTAAAACCACTGGCGGCTCGACACCATTAGACCTGCCTATGAATATTGAACCTAAAAACTGGGAATAAACGCCTATAGGATCATTAGTTACATCTACTAGGCCAATTACAAAACGTTGGTGGTCTGAAGCTGCTGCTAATTGCACTGATTTGAATAGCGTACCAACCCCAAAAGCCCCTCTTGGCATTAAAGCATCTGGCGTTGTCGCATCTGTCGGCGATGTCATGACGTTGCGCTGGGCTGCAGTTCCTAAGTTACCCGCTGTGCCTAAGCGCCACTCTAAGACCAAATCTAAAAGCAATGCGGTTATAAGCTTGTCACTTGTTCCGGCCAGTGCTTCTGCTTCGTCTGCTGTTGCATCTGTCAGCAGCTTTTCAATCAGCTGAGCTGAGCGCAGTGGCGTCATTTTGTACGTGTTGTTGATGCCCTCTAACGCTACGTCCTCCGGCGCTGGCTCCACTTGTTGGCTTGCTGTTTCAGCTGCATCAATCTGCGCATTAAACGCAATAAGCGCGTTGCGCAGGGCAACAACAACTGAATTCATTTTGCCCTGGAATATGCTGCCAACGTCTTGCGTTAGTAGCTGTATTGATTCCAGAGGTGGTACTGGTAGTTTTTCTGGCATTAGCATTCCTCCAGCTGGATCGGTGCTGAATAACGGTTATAAGAAGGGGATGAAACTGGTGGACACTGAGTAAACATGCACGCGAAAGAGTGCTCTATTTCTTTTTGTCCGCCCGTATCTGGATAAAGTGATACAAACCAGTCGCGGCTTATATCGACGTGCCGAACTGCAGCTATAAAGCCTGGTCGGTCTGATTCGTTTAGATGATCAAGTGCAAACTGAACCTTTCGCCAGGTTGCACTGGCAGGTCCAAACAACCCGCCATCATCAGTCCTTATTTGTGTACCATTGGAGCCAAACGAGAACTGGCTGTTATAGCTAAAGTTGACGCTTGGGGTGTAATGCCGCCCCATGTAACACGGGTTAAATCTAAATGGCCTGCCTCGTTCAGCTCATCAGATACAGTGATGCGGTATGACCTGGCGAATTGTGGCGTAAACCAATGCTGAGTGTATTTAGTGGCCCAACTATCCAGCGCTGAAGATACAACAGGCTGAATGCGCCAGTCCCAGTCGCCAAAAGTGATTTGTGGCATCGCGTTTAAAATGCCGGTGTCGTAAATGACAGCGCCATCTTGATCGGCATTGGCAAATAGCTCCAGGCGAAATGTTGCAGCAGCGGTCAGGTTATGCCGCCAGAGCACCAAAGCTGATACTAGACGTATATCGACAAAATTGCCTTCAATTGCGAACTCTGTACTTGCTACACGTAAAATCTCACTGTTGCCGTACTTTTGTAAGTTTGTTGCGGGTAATGTGGGGATTTCAGTACCGCTGGCCAACGAGACAGTAGCGTCATCAAAATCATTTACAACTAACATTCTGATGTTATTTGTCATTGCCAGTACTCCACTGTGCAGGTTCCATTTTTCGGACTTTCTATTAGTTTTGTAATGACTGCACGGTCACCATTAATGCCGACAGACTCAAGCTGTGCACCAGCTCCAATTTGCCAAATAAAAGGGGCGGCTAACTGCTGCAGCTCGTACACAAAACGCGGAATTGCTGACAAAGACAAACGACGATTTACTTCCGTAATTGCAGCAGCTTCAGAGACCAGCAATGAATCGCTTTTAATCGTTTCCGCTTGCGGATAGTTATCCAGGACAGAAGGCTGTGCGCGCGTTACTGTTTTACCTTCAGCGGCGAGTTCTGCGGCAACAGCTGGCGTAGTTTCATGCACCACTGCAGCAATGTTATTTAAGGGACTCCAGTTGCGTTTATAGCCTAGCGTCAGGCTGTGCAGAGGATTTATCACACGTCTGATTTTCTTTGTGCCATACACTGTTTGGTCCTTTGTCAGCTGTACGTCCGCGACTTCCGGCACTCCATTAAATGCCATAACCTTAAACTGACCTAAACGGTCAAAAAACCAATAACCACCGATACTGGAACAGATTTCATCCATCACCTGGTCTGTTGAAATATCCGTTGTCAGATATAAACCGAGCATATGAGCAGGTAAGCCGCTGCAGACAACTGTGAGTCCACGCATTGATGCAATGTGGCCGATAAAGTCAGCTGCAGTTTGCAACCAGATACCGCCAACTTTTATGCCGTCCACATCCATAGTTACATCGCCATTTGGAAAGGTAGTAAATGTGATGGTGCTGTCGGTTAGATTTACTGTGTAGTAGCTGCTTGGGACAACTGAGCCATTAAAGCGAACAGCAGTAACAGCCTGGCTTGTGCCACTGCTGAATTGATATTTGTGAATTGCAGCATCAATCAACACGGGCTGGATATTAAAGCAACGGCCCAGGCACAGAGGCTTTAATTGCTCAGCAGCGGTGCCACTGGCATAGCGTGCCGTGAGTAATGGAGTTTTCAATACGTCAGCTGCATCACGGAATTTAAGACGGATTTTTGTTTGCTCAGGCATCACGCCGTCGCACAGGCCAGCGATGATTTGCTTAAAGTCTGCCTTTGGCCAGCTCTTGTCACCCATGTAAATCCTGATGGGCTGACCATAAATGGCTTTCGTTAACAATGACTCTGTAACGGGACGTAAAATTAAATCTATGTCTGAGGTTTTACTCACGCTAAGGCCCGTAAAAACCTCGTTTAAAGAGCGCTCGAACTGAACTTCACCAATAATAAACGGGTAGTACGGCGTATGTGCCGGTGAATCAGTACCTGTTGAGACAAACGCAGCATTGCTAAAGTGCAAGGTCTTAGTCACCCCAGCTTCTTTATAGTCTAGCTCTACTAAAATGCACCTGAAGTTTCCCTGGCGTGATAACCAGCGCTGAAAGTAATCCATCAACTAACCCTCGCCAGGTTAATGGCCTGACTGGAGAACTCAGACAGTTCTGTCTGTAGCCTTTTATTTGAGTCCACAACGTCGGTTAGCTTCTGGCTTGTTTGCTGAGCAATAACGGCCTGTTGGTCGAGCTGATTTTGCTGCTGGCGTTGTATCAATCGCAGCTCAGCTACCACTGATACCATGTCTACGTTAACCGCAACTTGAGCTGGGGGGATAATCAGTGGCTTAGCAACAAAATCTGCTTTTGCAATAGTTGCAAGACTAGCGTTGTTAAGATGTAGTTTGTCCTCTAGCTTTTGAAGCGAGAAAATCTGATCACGAGATACATCTCGGACACTGGTTTGAATGTCACGTAAGTATGGTGGCAAGATTGGTAGCGGCTCCCAAATACGATCCAATTTTGGTGGTATCTGACGAATAGGTTCGACAATCGGCGTCAAGTCAATCGGAGCTGGCTTTGGTACTACCGGGGCCGGTATAACCTTAATGGCACCAACAATCCCGTCCCTCATGTTATAAATGGCGTCGATTTGGTCCTGCAGCTTTTTGACTACACGATCCGTCTCTTTGGGCATGACAGCCCGAACTGCGGCCAGCTCGCTTTGTAATGTCATTGTGATTTTATTCGCATCAACACCGAACTGAGTCTTCAACGCATTCACAGCTGCTGTGTACTCGGTATTAGCCACATCGTTTAATGCAACAGTTTTGCGTGTAAGTTCCTCTAACTGCTCAATAGTTTTACGGGCTAATGCTGTTTTTTCAGCTTCAAAGGCTGCTACGGCTGGGTGTGGTGCCGGTGCTGTTGGCGCTGCAAATGTTTTGTTGCCCAGCTCATTGAATACAGCCAAAACATTATCAAATACGCCGTTGTATGCTGCAGGGTTGTAATCTTTGCTCATTTGCAGCAACTGCTCGCCCAGGCTCTGCACTTGAGCATAAGCTTCGGCATCGCCGCTACGGGCCTTAGTGACTGCTGAGTTGTATTGGCTCTGCAACTGTTGTAGGCGCTCGCCCGCTGTCAGCGTGGACAGGTCACTATAAAGCAGTGAAGCAGCTGCGTTTTTAAGGCTAAGCGCAGCTTCTTTTAAGGACTCAAACTGTTCCAGTTGGGTTTCGTAAAGGTCTTGTTTTGCGTCCTGCTCAGCCTGCAGCGCAGACATATTGGTGCCAATGGCCGCCAGCTCGGCATTGTAACGCTCCAGCATGGCGGCTTTTAGCTTGCCAATAATGTCGAGCTGGGCGGTTGCAGTGCCAGTGCCCAGTTGAGCTGACAGGCTATCAACTTCGCCACTGTAATAGGCAACTGAGTCAAACTCAGGCAGCGTTTTGCGGATATTCAGGATGTCGCCACGTATCGTGTCTGCCATGCCTGCAATGCTGTCCAGAACGGATGCCAGCGTTTGACCCAGTTGCTCGACTGAGCGCTGGTAATCAGCAACCAGAGCAGTCATCGCTGCTTCGGCGGATTCAATCGACTTAGAGACGTATTCGGTGGCCAGCGCTTCGCGTTTTTTATTGTAGAGCGTGGTTAATAGGCTGGTATCTGCGCCCAGGGCTTTTGCCTCAGCAGTCGCCTCGGTATACCACTTATTAATGTCGTCCAATGCGATTTGCAGCGGGCTCATGCCCATACGGTCAATATCACTGCGCACTGATGCGTTATATTTTGAACGCTCTGCAGCCAGTTTCTTCTCTTCATCCGCTGCTTTTTTAGCAGCGTCGGCGGCATCTTCTGCAGCGTCATAAAATTCGTCCATCATCGGAACCAACTTCATTAGCGCGGCGAACATGGCTTGGCCCGCTTCAGTGGTCAAGTCTAAGCCATCCACCAAATCTTTAAAGCCGTCTCGGCTTTTTGGCACGGTGATGCCCAAGGATTTAAACTGCTCGTTAATGACTTTTTGCATGTAAGCCATCTGCTCTGATTCAGAGTAAAAGGCGGCAAAATAGTCGCTGGTGGCAGAGCTAAACTCCTCAATGCCGCCCATGAGTTCAATGAGTGATTGGGCAATTTCGATTTGAGCCTGCTTACTGACGTTACCGAAACGGCTTAACTCTAACCCTAAGCTTGCAAGACCAGCATTAAACACGGCTTGCTCCTGCGCCACACGGATCAGAGTGTCGTATAAGCCTTCACCCATTTTTTGGAATTCAGCAATGCCTGGTACTAAGTACTTGGCCATCAAGTCGCCTTGCTGACTGAATATGGCCTGTAGCTCTTTTTCTATTTCATCGCCGGATAAATCTTTAAAGCTGACTTTGGGCAGTTTGATCACAAAGTCTTCTAAGTCTTTAGTGGTGGTCAGTCCCAGCAGTTTTACTGCATCAGTGACTGAGTTGCCGATGTAGCTAAACACACGGCCAAACTCGGAACGGATTTCTTCATCAAGGGTGCGGTATTCCGTGTTTTCACGGGTGGATTTGGATAAACCAAAGGCTTTCTTTTTGGTCGTTTTAATAACATCGTAAAGGGTCGCATCAACAAGACCAGTAGCTAAGATGTCACCCAGTTCCTGAGCTGCAAAACTAATGCCGCTGTCCACTAGCTCTTTTTTGGTGGAGCCGAATAAGCCGCCAAGTACTTTATTCGTGATGCCGGAAAGCAAGCCGCCCAGCATGTTATCAACAGCAGCGCCAATTACACCGCCCAACACCAAAGCACCGGCAGTACTCCCCAACTGCACTTTGTAATCTTTACCCAGTTCGCCCTGATAATTACCTTCATCAAAGCGGCCATAACTAGCCACAAGATTTACGGCAAGCTTGGCAATACCGGCATTTAAAGACCGGATGGAGGCATTGATTGAACGTAACTCTGAGTATTGATCCAGTTCAAGAGATTCAATACGTTCCAGGCTGTTGGCAATAGAGTTTGATTTAGCTGAGCTGTCGCCAAGTACAGTGCCTGTACCTTGGGATTCCTGGCGACTTGTAGCACTTGTACCACTTGAAGCACTGCCACTGAATACGCCAAGACCGGCCATTAAGGCTGCCATCGCTGCAATCCGGCCAAATGCAGAATAAGGATCACCTCCGCCCTGATTGGTAATAGCGGTTAACGCATTCGCGGCAGCTTTTTTGAGGGCAAGGGCTGTTTCGATAGCAGCAAAGGTGGTTTCCATCCGGTGCAACACCTGACGGCCTTTGCTGTTTTCGCTAAACATTTTGCTGGCTGCGCCGGTTAAGGTTGCATAACCACCTATCTGCATCCGCAATTGGTCTTCCATTAGCGAACGTTCTACGGCGTCTGCTTTTTCCAGGGCTTTTGTGCGCAGTGCTGGATTAGTTTCTTTTTCTGCTTTTTTCCGGGCTTCATTTAGGGTTAAAAACTTCTTGGTAAATTCGTCCTGCTGCTCAGCCATATTGGCGAACTGGTCTGCCACCGAGCCAAACGCATCTACCAGGGCATTGCCTGCCGCGCCGCCCACATCACCGATTTTAGTCAGGCCATCCAGTACATCATCATAAGTGCCATCGGTTAAATACTTGCGCACATCCAGCTGCTCGTTTAATTGGCGCTGGCGGTCTATTTCCAAATCCAGCAGGGCAATCATCGCCGGATCCGTGACTTTTAACTGGCGGACCATTTTCTGTAGTTCGTATTCTGCTTCACCTTTATCCAGGCGAATTTGCAACAAGTCGTTTTCTTGCTCCAAAGCCTTTAAGGCATCGTCCTCAGTTTTCACCTGGCTAATTTGTTGTTGCAGTGCCAACTGCTGTTTTAAAGTGGCCAACTGTTTTGGATCGGTAATTTTTTGGCTGGATATGGCTTTGGCAAGCTCGTACTCTTGTTCACCCAGCTGCAGGCGAATTTGCTGCAGACGGACTTCTTCATTCAGGCCAATTAAGTATTTGTCATTCGTAGCAAGTTGAGCCGCAGCTTCGGCAGATTTCATCCAGGAACGAATTGACGCCTCTGCGTCTGCTGGTAGCTTTGTAGCCTCAGTAAATTTGGCTTTAAACAGCTCTAAATCAACACCGTTTAAGGCACGGCCCTGGGCATCAATGGCCTGAGCGTTCAGCATCTGCGTGTTGTAGAGTTTTAGCAGCGATTCATTTAGAGCGTCAGCTTTTGCCTTTCCATCGTCACCATTTGGAGTGATCGGATTTACAACCAGCTCTAACTGGTTGTTGGCATCTATCAGTATTTTTTGCTGCTGCTGAGTAGCCTTAATTTTACTCTCTAAAGTACTAAGCTTTTGAACAGCTAAATCATATTGACGCCACTGAGTCTCAGAGCGCGGAGTACCTAAAGCATCCATCTGGCGTTTAGCTGCAGCCAACTTATTTTCTAAGTTAGACAGGTCTGAGTTTACGGTAGATAGTTGAGCCAGATTCTCTGTGATTTTTGCGGCTGCATTCTTTTTACTTACTTCATCAAAACCAGTGCCTACATCCCCCAAGGCTTTGGCCATTAATGCCGCTTTCTCTTCTGCCTCTGTAGAACTGTTGGCAAACTCGTAAATTCCCCAGGCGGCCAGAGCGGCTAAACCAACAGGGCCACCAATTAAAGCCAATGCACCGCGAGCAGCACCGGCACTGGCAGCCATGATGTTGAAAGACCGTGCAGCAGCCATATTGGATGCCACGGTTAAGTTGGTCATGGTAGCCGCGTTATAGACTGTTGCTGTCGTTGCGATTTGCACGGTTCGGTAACTACTCACCCAGCCAGTTAAGGCTTTATAACCGGCACCGACACTCGCTAAACCTACACCGTATTTGCTCAGGATCATCAGGGCGGCACCACCACCAGCGATTGCCAGTAACGCTGCTACAGAATCATTTAATTCCGTGGCGTTCATGCTATCTAATGTTTCGCTGATGCTGACCAATGTGCCAGCCCAAACTGTGGTAATTCCCGATGCTTGATCCAGTCTCGCCAAAGCGGCTGAAATAGCATTATCTACCATCACACTGGCACGCCCCATACTGACTGGCATATCTGCAAATTCTTTGGCTATTTCAGGCAACTGAGACAGGATGGATTTCAACACATCGTCAGAAAGTAGCTTGCCTTCAAGCACTAATTTTCGAAGGTCGCCAAGGCCCAGCTCGTTGTCTGATTTGCCAATATCATCCATCCCTTTACCAATACGAACTGCCAGCTCCGGGATATTTTCTAAGATGGAGTTAAACTCTTCGGCGCGTAACACACCGCCAGATAAACCCTGACTCAATTGCATCAGGCCGTTTTCCATCGCCTGAGTGCTTGAGCCACCAATGACACCTAACTTTTGTACGGTATCGGTAAAGTCCAGCATTTGCTCATTGGTGGCTTTTAAATCTTTACGACTGGAGCTTAAGCGCTGAAACAGTTCAACCGTTGGAGCCAAGGCCGCGCCGTTCTCCTGGGCAATAGCATACATTTCAGCGCTGACCAGGTTGTAATCGCCGGTATCTTTCGTTGCGGTTTTGATACGTTGTTGCAGGACGTTAAAGTCATCTGCTTGCTGAGCTAAACCACGCACCTGGCTAAAGGCCGCCATGCCCGCATATAAAGCCGCACTCACGCCAACTAGGGTCAGCATATTGTTTCTGACATGACTTAAATCAGCATCGTTCTGTTTAAGGGAGTTAGATAAGGATTTGCTGCCAAGTGCGGCGGTATCAAAGCCACGGCCAGCACCAAGACTGGCTGCAGCGGTACGTTGCAAATCAGCCAATACTTTTTGCAGTGCCTGGTTCTGGTCTTTCAGGTTCTTTTCCAGTACTTCGCTGCTGTCTGAAGTGTTCTCCAAACCACGCCCTGCAGCAGTGCCTGCGGTGCCTATGCCGCCAAGAGCATCAGCCGCTTTGTTGCTGCTTTGAACAATAGTCGATAAGTCTTTGACGACCACCTGGCCGCCTTCGGTTGTTAACTTGATCGCTAAAGTCAGGTCGTTCATACTGGAAAAAATCCCGATTATGGTACTGATATGAATTTGTTAATTGCAGTGGGTGTAGTGATTGCGTTGTGTGTGGCCGCCTTCCTGGTATGGCTGTTTAAACGTTAGTCCTTGCTGTTCCACACTTTCAGCGCTGCAGCTTCCATGCGCTGTATTCCATCCCACACCCATTCCTGCTGCTCTGGTTGTAATGCCAGGTAATCTGGTTTTGTCTTGGCTCTGACGTCCACCGCCGGATAATTGAGACCGACTCTGGTACTGCTAAAGCCTGAATTCACCCAAAGCCATTGCGTAGCCACCGAGAAAAAAAGCCGTACTGTGATTTCATTACCCGGCTGTATGTCAGGTGCATCACTTTTTTGTCCGGCTATTTTGTCTATCATGTGCTGGGGAACGTTGTGGCTCTTCAAGCGTTCAACCACAAGCTCAGTTTTGCTAACGCAGCCCCCAGCCCACCAGGTGGCTACGTCTTCTAGTTTTTTGCTAATACATCGCTGTCACGGGCATTTTTGTAGGTGCTCTCTACCGCATCACGAATTTCTTTGATGGACAGCAGATCGTGGATCAGTTCAGGCGAACTCTCTTTTGGTTGGCCATCATCACCTAAAAACGGATAATCACAGGATGGGAGTTTCTCGACACCAACAAAGTAACTTTTGATATGTTCGCGACTTTCATTCATCACCATCTCTGCTGTGGTATTTGGGTTTTTACGCAGGGATTCAATCTTCGCGATATGGGCGTGAATTTCCTGTTCTGGCACACTACGGAATAAACCGACGAACTTCAGTTCGTCTCTCTTTAATGAACCATCAGCCTTAACCTCATCACTTGCGAATAAGACAGTGACAGGAGCCTTGAAACGGCGGTCTTTTAATGCAGATACCTTAATTTGAATACTCATAGTTACCTCTGTTTAAAATGGGTTTAAAAGTCTTTTAAAGGGGTGGACGTCCGTGTCCGGTTATTCAGATAAACGTCTTACTTGGTCACAAAGGTGTGGCCACTGTTTTTGGTCAAAGGGACAATGTCCAGCTTTAAATCGAGATATAAACGACCATCCCGTTTTTGGCGACTTGGTGCCGTGGCCAGTTGCAGGTTTGGAATATTGACTGAGAAAATCTCACCCACTGAACCAGGCTTGCCCTGCTGGAACGCAAGTGGGCCTTGATCGCCTTTTTTGGCTTTGCTCCAGTAGTTGATCGTCGTTGGATCTGGTTCCACTATTGAAATATCCACGCTACCAACCACGTCGGTTTTAACGATTTCTTCCTGATTGGTCACATGCATGTGGCCAACAGTAAAACCCGGCGTAATAGTCATTGTGGACATACCAACAGGCGCACCGAATAGGGTCATGGTTTCCACATTGTTTGCGGCAGTGTGCAGAGGAATAGTTAAACCGGACCAATCCACTTCGGGGTAAGCACCTGCAGGCACTGGTTCGTTGTCCAGGCCCATTGCAGTGAATTCCCAATAGGCCAAAGCGCCAACCTTAGCAACAAACTTGCAGGACATACGAACACCGGTCAGTTTGTGCAGCACACCATTGGCACCGCCCACGTAGTACCATAAGGTGGCATGCTCTAAGTTTTCACTGACTGGTGAGTACGTCACTTCAGTCAAGGTGATGTCTTCCCGATGGCCTGCCGCTCTTAACAGAGGTCCATACACTGGCGGCGTATCAGGCTCACCATCCGGTGAACCACGCAGATAACACTTAAAGGTGATTTGCTGATAGCCGCCGACGATTTTAGACACTGATGCACCATCAAAACCTTTGGATTCGTTGGTTTGCTCAGTTTGTAATTCTGGCGAGTAATTTAAGTCAGCTGCCGGAATAGCATGCACAGCGGTTAAAGCATGCGCTGAGCCATAAGCACCAGGATTGAGCTGGAATAAAATAAACTCTTCTTTATCTGATAATGACATTAGCCATTACTCCCTTTTTCTGGGGCAGGTGTTTTTGCCGCAGGCTTCGCTGCTTTGGCCTTCGCTTTCGCTGCCAGGTATTCATCTTTGGTGACTTCTTTGCCATCAATCACGAAACTGCTGCCACCCGTATGTTTTTTTGTACTCATTGCTTAAGCTCCCTGGTGCACGCGCACCATTGTTTTAAAGCGGTATAAAATCCAAATCGCGTTTTCCTTGATACCAATCGGGTCAATCCGGCTCAGTTCTATGCGTTCTGCATACTCTGAAGGTTGCTTGCCCATCAGCGCGGAAATAACTGATTTACTCAGCTCGTCCATGACCTTGTTACCTTTTTCACCTCTGGGGTCGTCTATCAACTTGGCTCCAACCACTACACCAAACTCAAACTGGCCTGTTTGCAGTAAAGGCCCCAAATCTTTGGTGCCCGGCTGAAAGCTGGATGGTAAAGGCACCACGTATGCCTGGCGCGGTTTGCTTAAACCGTCTTTCATGGCCAGAGCGACACTGAAGGCACTGCCAACGACTGGAAACGCTGCTTTACCCTCTTCCTGATATGCCTTTAACAACTGCTCAATGGGCAACAGCATCAGATAAATCCTTTGCTGGCATCGCGATGCCAAACGTTGCCGCCACTTTTAATTTCGATAGCAGCTTCCGTATCAGGGGCTTGCTGTTCACTACTCAGTCCCAGCGTTGCCTTACCGTCCGCCACGTCACGCAAGTACTTGAGTGCTGCCTGGTGTTTATCCTTCACCAGCTCAGGAACCGCATTGCGATAAAGGTTGTAACGGGTAATGTCGGCACAAACCCCATTCAGCACCACAGGCACGATAGCCAGAGGTAACGGGTAGCGACCTGCCAGATAGCTGTCTATCAATGCACTGGCTGAATCCAGTTCTGCCAGAGCAATCGACTCATTCGCGCCAATACCATCGGGGTCAATCAGTTGATTGATTTCGTCAGCACCAAAGCGCGTTTTAAGTTGTGCCAGGTCGCAATAGCTCATTACTGTAAGCTCCGTTTATTGAGAGGCTTGAGCTTTGAACTCAGCGAACGCAGCATCACGCTCCGCACCGCTGACAGGACGACCGACTAGTTTGCTCAGTGGCTCCAACTGAGGTTTGCCACCAGAAGTGAAATGGTCGGCGTTACTCGGGTCCAACAGTGCAAAAGCTTCAGCCAAGGTGCCTACGGTCAGGCAGTCTTCGCCTTGCTGGCCATCACCTTGCGCCTGTTTCGAGGCTGCCAGTGCAGCCGAGTACGCAATGTGAGCGCCTGCAGGTATCTGGTCCTCAGTAATTTCACGTATGGACAAACGTGGCTCATTGATGATTTGTTTGTACTGTTCATCAGTAAACTGTTGGCGCAGCAGGGCGGTGCCTTTGTTGGTAAATCCAAATCCAGCGCGACGAAAACTTTCCGCCACCGCTGTCACCAGTAAGACTTTTAAAACTTGTGTCATGGGGTTCTCCTCGCCAGGCAAAACATTTGCCTGGCGGTTAAGGGTTACAGGAAGTCGGCGACCAGAACGTCGAACTTGTTGCGCAGCTCATTGCTGACTGTCGCGCCAGTGCCGTCGTTAATGAATTCACGCTCTTTCAGTTGCAGAGCTAATTGCTCCATGCTAGAAGGTACAACTAGCAGTAGTTTGGTTTTACCCAGACCCAGTGGACGGCCCCCGTCAGCTTTAAAGTCCTTCATCATGCCGATGGCATCCCAGACAGTTTGATATGCCAACGTCTTCTTCACACCGATGGCCATCTGCCACAGGCCATAGCCACCATTCGCACGAAGGTCTACGCCGTAACGAAACTTTTTGGCTGTGAACACCTGTTCATCATTCGGATTATCCATCGCCACAAACTGCGGTTTTTGCGCTCCTGATAAATCAGAGGTTTTAAGGAGCGGCTCACATCCAGCAGGAACCAGGGCTGACCTGTATAAGCGCCATCAATAATCACGTTAGATACAGATACATCAGCACCGGAACCATCGACTTGTAGATTCACGGGATGATCAGTATCAAAGAAGTACTGGCCGTCATAGCAGAGGCTTGTAAAACCAGCCTTCAGCATTGGGAAGATCAACTCATCAGGGAATACTTCAGATGCGTAACCCATTTCATCGAATAACGCGCCATACGTTCCGACTGTGTCGTCTTCGATCTCTTCACGGTCAATAGCAACTGTGCTTTCAAAAGGCTTGTTTAATACGTTGTATGCGTATTCCTTCATTGATTTCAGGACACGATCACCAATCCACTCACGAAAACCAGGCCATTGGCCTAACCAGCCATAGGTATTACTTTTTGAACTGGAAGGGACCACAGTAGCAACTTGCTTGTATTGCGGTTGTGCTCTTGCCTTGCCATCCTGGAATGCCTTATTGAATGTCACACGCAGCGCATTTAGCGTTGCCGAATTGATAATTGCCATTACGCTTTTACTCCCAGTTCTTTAGCCAGCTCGTCGTGGCTCATGCCCATCTGGTCGGCTATTTTTTTCTGATCAGCCGTCAGAGCAGCAACTGCTGTCTTGTCGTCGGCATCCGGTGATTTAATGGTTGTGGTCGTTTGTTTGCCCTTTAAGGCTGCAACCACTGGACGGCTGTCTAACACTGCTTTTAAAGCAGCCATACTTTGGTTGCCTAACGAGGTCAGATAGTCTTTTTCGCTGGCAATGATCATCTTGCCGTCCTGCTCAGCCTTTTCGATAAGTTGCCCAACAGTCATTTGCTCGTTGCTTGCCTTTAAGGCTGCCAGCTCGGCTAATACCTGGTTGTAGTTAGAGGCAGGCACAAACTTGCTTAAATCGACATTGCCTGTGTCGGCTTTTAATGCGGCGACCTCTTGCTGAAGACCATCTGCACTGGCGGCTTTGGTTAGTAAGGCCGTGAGTGCTGCGGTGGCAGCGGCTGTTTGTTCTGCACTGGGTTCACTGCCATCTGCGACGGTAATGCCAAGCAGCCCAAGCAGCTTTTTCATTGCTTCGGACATAGGGGTTACTCCCTGGTTGGTTTGGTTGGTGGTTGAGTAATGCCGAGCAGCTAAAGAGGCCAGCGCCTCCATTCCGTCAGCGCCTGGATAATTCGTAAGGGCCGCCATATTGATTTCCATGACTTCGCCTGTAGCTTTGTCATAAGGAAACACGGCGGATAAATAGCGGTATTCTTTGGCGTCAATATGTGCCTGAGCAGTAGCGGTCCAACTTGGACGGATAAACAAACCTTGCCCTGGGCGATACTCCATATCCATACCTTTCCACCAGCCGCTGGCGGGGGCTTTGATGCCCTCTTTTGTACTCAAGGTTTGGTGTTCGTAGTCAATGACAAAATCGGTTTTGCGCAACTTAGCTTTGGCAATTACTCTGGCCGCTATCTCTGCGTTCATTTTCCATTTGCCACCAGGTACATCATGTGGACGGCCATCAATAGCGCTGAACTCGTCATCAGGTAGTAATTGCGCCCAACCGTCAGAGCCTTTCAGCTCGCCAGTTAAAACAGCAAAGCCTAACTCGCCAGCGGTAGTGGCACTTAAACAGCAATGGCAACAGCAGATTTAGAAAACATAAAAGCCCAGGGTTAAAAACTCACTGGGCTGATTTTGGGGGATGGGACTTAGACTTGTGGATTAAAGGGTTTTGCTAATAATTATCTCATTCAAACAGAGCCGCCAAGTCACTTTTAGAGTAAGTGCTGATAAAACTATGCTCATTGTCGGAAAGATATCTTTCTTGCTCAGTCCCGATCCCCAGCAGGTAATACCCTTTTTTTTCAAGCAACTTCATATTTATTCTGCTTTTCGCAACCATTTTAATGGAATCTATAAACGGTACAAAATTGGCCAGCACAGACTCATTAAGCTGTATTAAAGATTCTGTGTTAACTAGTAACTTATGCGCTTTTTCACGCCCATAGCATTTGATAATACTTTCTAAAGAGTCCTCTCCCGATTTAGACAAAGCCAACTGAGTCTTTAAATCGATCATCCATTCGTCTCTTGTTCTCCACAATTCCAAAAGGCCATTATAATTCTCGATAGAGGTGTCCAATAAGTTTATATTGAAAAACGACTCTGCTTCCCTCTTCTTAAGTTTCTTTTCGGTCCGAATCAAAAAAGAAACATTCGCCAAATCGAAATCAATTTTTTCGAAGGATAATTTCGCTGGCTCGATATAAAACCCTCTATCGGCACCGTCCTTTCCTTCCAGCTTTGTTGTGTATAGTTCTCTTCTTTTAGCCAAAGTTATAAAACATCGGGAAATCAATAAGATTAGTTTATTTGTCTCTTTAAGCTTTTGTACCTCATCATCAAAAGCATGTTTCTTTTCTATATTTCTGTAGGCTAGAAAAGCACCGAAGTATGCTGCAAAAAGCGGAATGATCAATTTAAAAAAGATTTCGGATATATCTATCAATGCAAAAAAAGCATAAAAAAAGTCTGCACAGGTCTCAATCATGGTTAAGCATCCTTTCTCATTCGTTAAATACCCGTTTAAATCGTCTCAGAAGCGTTTAAAGCAGATTACCCCATACACCCATCGCAGTAAAACCCGCTCAAGCGCTTAAAATGCGTTTTAGAAGCCTTAACTCACCTGAAGGTGGTCTTGCAGAATCGCCAGTATTTCGTCGCCATCGTTCCAAGGGCCAGAGGTTAAACCCAAGAACTCGCGTTGCACTATGCCGTCCTCTTCACGGCCAAACTGGTGAGTGGCGGCATATTCCAGATTAGAGCCAAACAGCAATTGGTTGATTGACGCTTCATAACTTAGCAGATCACGCAGATAACCTTTGTCCTGCAGGATCCTATCTTCTCC
Organism: Rheinheimera sp. KL1; assembly: GCF_001275035.1. Taxonomy (NCBI): domain Bacteria; kingdom Pseudomonadati; phylum Pseudomonadota; class Gammaproteobacteria; order Chromatiales; family Chromatiaceae; genus Rheinheimera; species Rheinheimera sp. KL1. Next base: position 30,851 of record NZ_LAMX01000026.1, on the reverse strand, counting down.
TTTTTTACGCTTTAACGTTTCAGGGGCCAACGGTTCCCAAGGAGTGCCATCTGGTGCAACTTCCAGTTGAAAGCGGGCATGGTGTGATTCCAGCAGGTATTCACCAATTTGGGATAGCGCCGGTGTTAGGTCGGCACCGTTTTTTATTAGCTGGTTTAACGTGGTCACCAGCTCGGTATGACCTTTTAGCTTTACCTGGATAAATGCGCCAGCCATTACTCGGCGTCCTGGTACATCAATTTGATTTGTTCTTCAGTGGCATCAGCATAAACAGACTCGAAGACCCAGCCGAAGCGGTTGGCGTCTTCACCACCTGCGGCATTAGCCAACTTCTGTAGCTCACGAATTTGGTTAAGCTTTTCCTCAAAGGGCAAATCAGCCTTTAGCACATCAAATGCTTGATCACTGTAAGGCGTTGGCTCCGGCTTAGGGTACGTGCCATCGGCCAGCATCTGCTGAACTTTGTCTAAAATATCCATTTACTGCAGTACCTGTTTCATTAAGTTATCGAAGTATAGCGCAATGTCTTTGTTCCAAGACTCTAACGCTTTGCGATTTAAAACCCACATCACAAACAACTCTGCATGCCATTCTTTACTATTGGTTTGGCCGTAGGTGGTAAGCCAGTCGTATAACCGGCTATAAGGCAATCCCGCTTTGTAGTGCACCTGATGGCCGATTTCATGCAGCCAGTTTGTCAGAATAGCGGCATCTTGCCCATTCGTATTAAAGCGTTTGATAAAGTCTGACAGAGTAAATGCAGGCTGGCCGCTTTGTTTTAAAAGAACAACTGCATCCACGCTACGGCGCATTTCATTAATCACAGCGCGGCTTAAAACCATGTCGGTGTTTGTTTTGATCACCACATGGTTAAAGACTCTGGATGTAAAACCATCAGCGTTTAAATAGCCTTTGGTGGTCATTAGCGACATAGGATGATAACCAGGCTGCTTACCTACATAACTCTGTACATCAGCCACTATCTTTGTTGCTGCAACCGCTTTAGGGTTCATTTCGGCCTGCTTGATAAACAGTGTTTTCACATCATGTTTTTTAATGAAAGCACTGAGCTGGGTTACTTCTGGTGCTGCACTTGTCTGCATTAACTCTTGCAGCTTTTCATTCAGCCGGTGCACGTTCACACCAGGCACTGTGCTAAATGCTGACGGCACCAGGCGCTCTGGTAAACGCTCTGATAAAGGCGGTTGCTCTGCCACTTGCTGCTTAGCTATTTCACTGCTGCTTACTTTCCCTGGTGCGTAATCGAAACCCGGATCAATGCCTTTGGCTACCCAGTGCACTTCGCCAGTTTTTTTATCTGTCCACTCCCGCATTTCAATTACTGGCTCTGGAGATACCTGCAGTTTCTTCCGAGCCAGACTTTGCTTGGTTTCACCAACCACACGGCACTTACAGCCCCAACCATTTTGAGGAAACCAGACATCCCACCATGGACTGGTGCGGGGTAGTATTTTATTATGATTAGCCAAATGTGCAGGTCGTGGTGAGCGGCTATCGCCATGCACGTAGCGCCAGAACTCAAAGTTTTGCAGTTGCTTGTAACGACCACCATTATAATTTTGACGCATGTTGGTGTCGTAAATGATACCTGCGCGCCAAGCTGCATCACCGGTATGCTCCCAGCCAGTGCGTTTAACGATGTTTTTAAACTCGCGTTTAAACCACTTTAAACTCTTGCCTTCGGCTATCGCAGAGTCCACGGCTTTGCGTAAATCCGCCAGTAAACTGGTGGTCATAGCTCCTGCTACAGTGAATGCTGTGTCGTGCTGTTCCTTCCATACATCGGTCCAGCGTTCACCGGGCAAATTAAGCTTGGCCCTGAAAAACGCGATGGCCTCTTTAAATGGCAGCGAACCATACTGAGTTTTGCCGATGGCCATCAGTCACCTTGCTCAACGTCGTAACGGCCAGCCAGCTCAGCAGCAGCTAAGGCTAACTGCAGCAGTTCCTGCAATTCTGTGTCATTCAGCTTCCCTTCCAAATCCAGCAGTTGCTGCATCAGCTCTTCCAGGCTGGAAGCGTTTTGCACCAGTTCTTCAATAGGTTTCATTAGCTTGGCCATCACCGGAGCGGCTTTACTCCTAAGCTGCTTAGCCAGTAAATCAGCGGTATCAGGCTCTTCGACTGAATTGGTGGCTTTAAGTGAGGCCAATGCCAGGCGCAAAGAGGCAGTTTTGTCTTTGGTTTCAGGTGTCACTGAGTGGATAGGTGCTGCCGTTGGAACACCTAATACTGGTTCATTGTTCTCAGCCTGTGGGATCATTAACTTGGTATGCGCCCAACTTTCAGGAATTTTCATACCCACGCCAACCAGCTTCGGCAAGGCTTCTGAGAAGGTTTTAATATCTTCTGGTGTCTGAGTATCAAATACCAGGCGTGGCATGCGACGAGGATCACCGTTGTATGACTTGCCATTGAGCATATGCATTGGCCATAACACATGGCTGTTTAAGGTACTGGCGATTTGGCGTAAATCATGATCACGAATATCTAACCGGACTTCATTATGGACATTACCCAGCGCCTGACTGCCGGAGCTGTCCACCTGCGCTGTTAATGTCTGCCCCAGGATAACTTTAGATTGGATCCGCTCACACCAATTCATCATAGTCATGAAGGGCTCACCGCCGCCTTTGGCTGCTTCAATAAACTCCATTTCCATGCCTTTTGGCATAATGCCAGCGCTGTTGTGGCCTACGCTCCATACCGCCTGTAACAGCTTGTTTTTCTCGTCCTGTGTTGCGCCAGATGGATATTTACCAATACGAATTGGAATACCGTAAATCTCTAAAAATTCAGCCAGATCACGCACCGAATAGTTTTTAAAGATAAAAGGCCAGGCTAACTGACGAACTAAACCAGTTCGGGCTACATAGCCACTCCTACTGGCATGACGGTGCTGGATCCAGTTAAACGACTGCAGCTCTTCGCCTTCGGCGGAGCCATTACGCAGCACCAATTTGTTTTGATCGTGCTGTGACAACTGAAACCATGTGGCTAAGCGATGCTCGAAGGCGGACGGGATCCGAAAGTTGTTATAACTTTCCCAACAGTATTCGATATTGCTAAAGCCCTTCAAAATGGCATCCGACATATTGAAGATCACATCTTCAAAATCCGGGATGTCGGCAAATATGTCAGCGTAATTGGCAGCGTCTTTCTTTTCCTGTGCAGAAGCATTGCGAGGCGGCTCTATACTAAAAGGTACGCTGGTTAATGCCATGCGTCGTTTAAAGAGTTCGGCATGGATATGGCCGTCTTTTTCTTCAATGTCTTCCGCCAGATAACACTGCCCTAACAGGTTGCCTTGTTCTGCATCCGTTAGAATTACCGCCAAGGTGGCAGGGTTTAAGCCACGGCTTGGGTGCTCTGCAAACTCCCGGCGCAGTTGAATAATGCGCGGGCTGTTATCGGTTTGCTTTGTGGCTAGTTCTTTTTCGCGCACTCGGTACAGAGTGCCATTTTTATCCTGGTGCATTAATAACATCCTGATGAGTAGGAAATTTCAGAGGGGTCATCGCCCTGGTGAAGTGCTGTAACTGGGGTAAAGTCGATAGCGCCGCCTTCCATCCAACTTGCACGAATAGCCATTGCCAGAGCGACAGCAAAGTCGCCGTGACGCTGTTGGCCATCGGCTCCCTTGCCGGATCCTTTCTCAATTTGCGGCACACCATTTTTCATTTGGATTTTGCAAAGGTCGTCGATGATGTCCTGGTGGCGCGGTATTTCGATAAAGCCGTCGTCAAACTCTGCTTTAAGTTTTGGCATCCACTCGCGATACCAGGCTTGGCTCAGCATCACGCAGTCCACCATTTCTGTGCCGAACTTGAGACGTGCTGTTTCAGCTAAATAGCCACCGTTGCCGGTGCTATCAAATGCTGCGGCGGTAAAGCGCGGTAATCTATCCAGGATAAACATTAGGATTTGGCGCTGCGCTTCATAGGTGGCGTTTGATAGCTCCACCACAAAAGGCACTCGTTTAGTTAAGTCCGGCTTGATAGTGAGAGGCACAAAAACTGATAAGTCGCCTTTGCGGGCAAAGTCTTCGCCAAACACATGGCGGCAATCTTTAGGCAACTGTTCAAGTAAGAACTGAAGATTGTTCTCCAGCCATTCAGTGACGATGCGTTGGCGTTCTGTGTCTGTCTGAAGCTCAAAATCCTTGGGTGCGGTAAAGCGCACTATCGGAATGCTATGGTCTTTGACCATTGCGCGCTCAATCAGAATCCGTTTTACATACACACCAGAGCCCGCTTTAGGCACGCAGAAGTATTCTTCTAACGCGTCCTCTTCAGTGGCCGTGTCTTTGAGTAAGCCATTTTTCCATTCTTCTTCTTTATCTATGGACCAGGGCTGTTTGCGGATCTGACAAATCCGCTGATACAAGCCCTCACGGCACGCATCATCCAGGGTGATGGTATGGACGGAGTAACGTTTTTTGCCAGCCCGACTGTCTTGGATCAACTGATTAAACAGGTTGTCGGTGCCATTGTGGGTGCTGATTAAACGTACCTTGCTGCCCCACATGGTAAGCGCCAAGGCGGCTTTTAGGACTTCAGCTAAGCGGTCATGGAATGCGGCTTCGTCAATAGTCACATTGCCTTGCATACCGCGCAGATTGGACGGGTTAGAGCTTAGAGCCTGAATTTTAAAGCCACTGGCGAAGTGCACAACGAAGGTTAGAATTTCTTTACCTTCTTGCCCCTCGTCCACGAAAACTTCTTCGGATACTTCGCCTGCCGCCTTATCAAAGGCTTTGGCCCACATAGCCGCCGCTTCGATAAACTCCCGCGCCATTTCTTTGTTGGAGCCAACATAGAAGTGGTTGCAGCCACCGTGGCTGCGAGCTGTAGAAGCGCATAAAACAGCATCTGCGGCTTCTGCCCAGGTTAAGCCGGTACGACGGCTTTTCTCAGCAATTTTTAACGGGCTTTCATCGGCTATCCAGCGCTTCTGGTAACCCAGCAGCACCTCAGACGGGTTGAACTGAATCAGGGTACTGACATGGTGCTGAACAGAATCATGGATAGCCTGTGCCACCGGCGTCATCGCAATAGTTGCGGCTGCAACCGCTGCCTGAGCCACCTGCTTTAACTTCATGCGATCCCCAAAATTTCACGTTTCAGAAGTGCAACACCATCCGCTGTTAAGCCTGCAGACTTAGCGACTTTTTCAGTGGCCGCAGCAACTTCAGCAGCGAACAACTGGCGGATCTCTTTTTCGCGCTTGTGGCTGTGCATAGCGGCGGCCTCCAAGCGCTGAGCGGCCAGCATGGCGTCTTTAATCATGCCGATGTCCATTTCCTCTTTGCTGGAATTGGTCATCATGGCTTTGAACAACTGAGTGCGGCCTATCTCTAAAATCATTCGGCTGACGTCCCCCGTTGGCTTATCGCCTAACTGAGCCACCAACGCATTGCTGACCTCACGAATTTCACGCAAGTCTTTGCCTATGGTTTCTAAGTGGCTGGCATAGCGATTAAGCCCGGAGCGGGACAGCTTTAACTCTTCTTTGTCTTCAGGTGGTAGCTGGCTTTGGTCTATCAGGTCGTTGATATAATCGAGAACGTCTTGTTGGGTAAGACGGCCATCACGCAGTTTTGAATCTAGTTCCTGGCGAATTGCTTCAGGAAGCAGGTCTACTTTACTGCGGCGGCCACGGGTTACTTTATCCGTCATGGCACACCTTTTAGTTTGGGCTTGGGCGCTTGATGCCTGGAATTTTGACGCGACCTTCCGCAGCATCTAAACCGCGCTGGGTCAGTTTGGCAATTTGAATAGAGCCCACTTTGCTCAACTCAATTAAGCCTTGCTCTTCTAACCAGGCCAATTCGACACGCAAACCATCACGGCTGATACTCAGGCCAACAGCATTAATACCGTCATGCAAAATCGACTCGTTCAGGTCATAGCCCGTATCTTCGGCTAGTAGCCGCAGCACCACTAAGCGCTGATGTTCTTTCATTAAATTACCGAGCATTGGTGTTTCCCCTTAATTCGTTTTCAATCAGCAAATCCAGCTTGCCCTCAATAGAACGCATACGGCCATGCACGCTATCCACCTGACCAACCAGTCCCGTGACCTTATTGTCCAGGGCGTGGAATTCGTCTTTGGTTGGGATGTACTCCAGCTTCAGCTCAATCTTTTCTATCTGGGTTTGCTGCTCATCCACCTGAACTTTTAAGGCGTCCAAATCCTTTTTGTTTTCTTTCGGGCCCTTGCTAAGCCAGACGTACAGGCCAATGATGGTTGTGAATAAAAGCTGGCCAGCGTCTAGCCAGAACTTGGCGCCGGAGTAATTCATATCTTCGAACACAGCTTTTTCCTTTCATGTTCACGGACGCTCTGGCAGTCGATGCAGCAGACCGCATGGGGTAAAGCGACAAGGCGTTGTGCCGGGATTTGTTCGCCGCAGTCCACGCAGTAGTGGTTGCCTTCGGCGTCGATGTCCTGCGCTTCTTTGGGTTTGGTTAAGGCCGCTTTTAATGCCTGGTCGCGTTGTTGCTGCTCCAGTTCGCTGGCTCTGTCTAATAAGTCGCTCATGGTTTTGTCGGCTTGTCCTTGCTTGATTTTCCGAATGGCGCAAAGCCGTCAATAGTGCGCAGCCCCAGGTAACCCAACGCTGGGGTGTAGACCGTCATGGCGATGTACCAATCTGGGCCTGAGCCTTTACCAAAAGCCTCCAGCATGGCCATCAAGAGCACATAAGCTGTGCCTGCATAAAAGGACTGGCGGGCCATCAAAGGGCGGGTGCGGCGGACGTATTCATCAGTGGCACCATCACCAGCACGGATAGTGGCTTGGGTTTCGGCGTGACTGGCTTGCTGGTCAGTCAGTTGAGCGCTATAGCGTTGGTTCTCCAACTCCTGGCGGCGGGTTTGTTCTTTCTCCAGCTCAAGCTTAATACGCTCCAGCTCCACAAACTCTGCGGGTGGTAACGCAGCAATTTGCTGTGCCACGGCGGCGACTTTATCTTGTGGTTTTAACGTCAACTGGCCCACGCTTTCTACAATGTCGGCTACCTTGTCAGCGGTTTTATTGCCACCAAACAAGCTGCTGATACTGCGGATCACACTGGGGCCGTATTCAACGGCTAACGAGGCAATGCCTGTAGCAATGGCAATGGACATGGCTAGATTCCTAATAATTCCCGCAGCCGCTTATTCTCTGTAAGTACAGAACCAAGTGGTGCGGGTGGTTTGATATGGCGCTGGATTTCGACAGGAGTCACGCCGAACCAGCCTTTTTCGAATAAGTCCTGCATGGTTCCGTCACGGCTATGCAGAGGTGGTTTTGCCGGAACTGGTGCACCGCTTTCATGCGATAGCTTCTCAGCCTCAAGGCGCTTTTCTTTGCCTTGCTGGCTGCTCCATTCCCAGTTTTTACCCATAGCTAGTTGCGCTCTATACGCAGTGGTACTTTGTCGCTACCGACCAGAACTAGCAGCTTTTGCAGAGCACCTTTTGAATCCAGTACTGCCCATTCACCACTGACCACACCAAAGGCTTTGCCTGGCGCAACACAGCCTTGTAATTGGCTGGGCAGATTGGCTGAATGAAATAGGCAATGAGTGCGAAGAGACGGGCCTTCTTTGGTAACGCCAAGAGTTGGGGCTGTGATGATTAAGCACGGGCCAAAGCGAGGGCTGACGTGGGCTTCGACAATGTAGTCACCAGCAGGTAAGCAGCTTTTGCCTGGCACGTTGTTTAGCCAAGGGCATTCGACAGTGACGCAAATACGTTCCCCAGTGGTTGCGTTGAACAACTCACCAAAGGTGCCGTGGGAAAAACTATGGGTTTTAAGGTATAGACAAAGGGCTTCTGACATCTCGCCAATCCGGGTTAACGTTGGTTAACCACAGATTAGCGAGCATTTGATTTAGGTACGGATTAAAGGGTTTTGCTAATTAACCTAAGCTGCAACTGATTTACCTAGTTGAACATCTGGCATAAGTAAACGTTTTGAAAGCACCATCAACTCAGAACCGACTTTTTTATCTTGAGCAGTGTACTGCAACGAGTATTCAAAGGTTTCAAAGGACGAATAAATTGATTTTATCTGTTCACAATTATCATAGGACACCAACCAAGGAATCTCGTCCATTTGAGATACAAAATCCCTAATATTCTCATGGTCTTTATGCTCATAAAAATTTCTATACAAGCCCTGTCCCTTTACATAATAGGGAGGATCTAGATAAACCAGTGAACGTTTAGGCAGTCGTTTTCTTATTGAAGACAAAAAACTGATAGCATCTTCGTTATGGATATGAATTCGTTCACTTCTTAGTGCTATAGTTTCAATACGTTTAATCAGGTCGATTTTGTTAAAACGAGCATCTAATTTCCATTTCCCTGCTTGTGCTAATCCACCTATAACTCCGGCGTTTAAGATTCCAGACCTATTAGTTCTATTGAGAAAAAAAGCTGCAAATCCAAGTTCCAGTGGCTCCTGACCATTTTTCAAAATTTGTCTTTGCTTGTGCCATTCATCCATGTTCACGTCCGTGTCATAAATCAATCTGCAAAATTCCTCTGTATAATTAAGAATAGAAAACCAAAATGAGAAAACAGCTTTGTCTATGTCGTTGATGTGTATGTGGCTCACATATTCCTGTTGCAGAAGTTCTAACGCAATACCCGCACCACCAGCAAACGGCTCCACGTAATGCCCGTCAACTAAGCTATTTTTTTCTAACAGAGCTTTAATAAAATACGAAAGCTTCCCTTTTCCTCCGGGATATCGAAGCGGTGTATGAAACTTCATCTTATTTCCAAATTGCATGTATCAATGGGTAGCATGAGTCCCACATAACGTTGAGCTTATGTTTTTCTGGATGCATGTTAGGATTGTGGATAAATTGTTGTAATTGACCTTTTGATTTGAACTCTGAACCAGAGTAGGTCTGAATCGCTTGAGCTAAAGAACTCGATAATGCACCAGACAACTTTAAATGGTTACTTACCGCAACAACTTTGTCATGTAAACCGTCTTTATTGTTCTGCTCCATTTGGTTTTTTGTGCCTGCAGGCATTTTGTTTTCGATATACTCTAACAGGCTCATCTCAATGAACACGCGAAGCATAACACTTAAACTGTATTTATAGTTATTGGTTGGGTGCATCTTTGTTTTCATTTCCTTGAAAATCTCGTTGCACTTTTGGTTTGTGATATTTAACTTTGCGTCAGAGGGGATAAGCCTATCACGTTCAGGTGATGGTGGTGGCTTGATAGTTTTTGTCGCTGCATCGTTAGTGTTGAATTCAGTTGCAGCTTGCCCTTTGTTCTGGCTAGCAGCTCCCTCCTTATCAGTCTGGTTTTCGTTATGACTAGACGGCTTATGATTCAAGTCCTCGCTAGATTTAAACACAGGGGTATAAGAGCTTGGTTTCATTAACTGCCAAGGTTTATCCAGTATCTGAATAGTCTTTAAAATTCCAACACGTGCTAAAAAATCTAAACGGTCTGTTTTATAGTAAATATTTTCTACAGTGAAGTTCGGATACTGACCTTTTCCTTCGATTTCTCTAAGCAAAACTGAACTTTTCTGAAAGAATTCATTTGGTGTCACATTGCAGTATAAATTTCGGTCAATGACCTCAAGGTTTAGTGCAGCTCTTACCGAGGGATCAGATAGTAATCGAGTTAAGTTAGTAGCTTTGAGTGAAGCTTTAATTGATGCGACAGAACTACTATATAGTGGTTCATTCTCCAAGTACTTCAAGAACTGGCTTAAAAACGACTGCTCTCCTTGAGAATTGAGAAATCTGTCTTGTTCCATTGTTTCCCACTGAACTCTGCTTCTTCCCTGATTTTGTCCAGTATGCTTTAGACGAATCCAATGTTCAGCCTCTGACAGCTCATCAACAATTACAACTTCAAGAGCACTAGGTATTGAATTAATAGTCTTGCTAAGTTTGGCAAAAACATCTTTGAATTTACCTAAATCATCGTTTATTAGATTCGGTTCTTTTAGCGTCTTCAAAACCGTAATTCTGCGGTTACCTTCGAGCACGGTAAAGTGCTCCTTCTCAGAAATATGAGGGATCACTATGATTTTTTCGGTTGGATCTAAACCATACTCACATATATCACGGGCAAGTTGCACGATCCTGTCACCTTGTAACTCAATCATTTTATTGATTGCTGATCTTTCACCATCCTGAGGTTCAGGAAATCTAGGGTTTTCAGTATTAATCAGTATTTTTTCAAGCTGCACAGAATCGTGTTTGATCATCACTAACATCCTTTTTAACTTTTTCAACACTATAGTCTAAAAGATGTTAGCGTCTCAATAGAAGAGACAATTCAAAACAATCTGTATTGGCGACGCGCTTTTTCCGCGGCCAACTGTTCAGCGACAATGCTGTAAATTTGCATTGGGGTAAGTCCAAACTCCCGCGCAAGTTGGTCGATGTTCGAGCCTTTATGAGCTTTGAATATGCGGATATTTCGCAGCTCTTTCGCCAGTTTCTCGTTGCGCGGGATGTAGGTTTGCAAACCACCAAAGTAATGAGCCAGCGCCACAATCAAGCGCTGAGCAACATCCTCTGGATTCTTCACATTCCGGCATTTTAACTCGGCTTCAAACAGAGCAATCATGCTTTGCAGCATGGCAGGAACGCGCTTCACTACATCACAACGCTGCTCTGGTGGTAGGTTCTCCAGCTCCTGCAGCAGATGTTGCAAATCTGCATCGGATGCAAAGGCATCCAGTTGTTGTTCAGTATTCATGTGGCACCTCTTATATCTCTGCCGCCTAACTGCTTCATTCGTTCTTGAAATAACCTGTTGTTCTCCTCGGCACTAATTTGGGTGTCCTGCTTTAGCTCAATAGATGATTTCACAGGTTTTACTGGCTCAGCTCCAGCTTTGGCTTCCATCACTCGTTTTAAGTAGTTGTGATTGGCCAGGCTTTTTTGTCGCCACGGATCCGGTTGTTTTGAATGCCGGTAACGGTTTCCCTCAATGACTCAGCCAATAAAGGTTGGTTAGCAGTAAGTGCTAAAGTTTCTTGTGCCAGGCTAAGTGCTCTGTCATTGGTTAAATCACGCTTTTCAGGACGAAACAGGCCAAGGTAAGCCACCAAAGCTGGCCCCAATTGATAGCCCAGCTTTGACACTAACCCCAACAGCTGGCGGCCTGCTTCATCCTGAACCAATTGTTCTAGGTGAATATGGCTATGGCATACGGGGCAACGGCCTAACCTCATGCTGTTTTCCCCAGGTGCTTTTCAAACCGTTCCAGTACCTGCGTATAGCTGGCCTGGCGATGTATGCTGTGCCCTTGCTTTTCCAGAGCCAGAAACATGCAGCGACGGCACCAAAACTTGATGCTGTTGAGCAGCTTGACTGCATCTTCATTGCGAACCCATTGCACCTCTGCAATACCTTCGCCACCATTATGCTGGGCCGTCATACGTTGCACCCACATATTCAACGCTGTTTCAGTGCCATCCTGGATAAATCCATGTTTGGCCATAAAAATCCAAATAGCACGGATAGCGCTGCGTTCATCCTTCGGGCCATCCTCTGAGCTTGGGCTTAAACGCTTTTTATCTGCTGTTTTATCGGCTTTTAAAACAGGTTTAAAACCCAACTTTTTAAAGGCTTCATACACAGCAATTAACTCTGGAATACTCATTTGAGCACTACTGCTTTTGTTGTTGCCATAAAACGCCAGATGCGCTCTGTAGCTTTCTTCGTCCATGTTTAGCTTGGTTTTGGCAACATGAATTAGGCGTATCAGCGATTGCTTGCTGTACTGGCCATTCATCTTGTTTGCTTGATTCATTGCTACCTCTTGGCTGCTCATCAGTGCCAGTGAACCACCACTGGCAGACGCCCTAAACTGTAGGGCGTTTCGCTTAATCCTCGTCAATCGTGAAATCATGGTTATGGGTAACAACAAGCTGAACCTGTGTTTTTGGCCGACCATCAGTAAAACTACCTAACCAGGTCGCCACGTGGTCATCACCAAACTCTTCCATTGATTTCATAGAATCCAACACTAGAGCTACGAAGGTTGGTGATTCGCTGGCTATACGATTCAGCAAATCGTTTTCGTACTGACTGTCCTGTAACGCTGAGACAAGCGCACGAGTATCGGCAGCTAAGTCATGTGGTCTCATTGGTTAAGAGCCTTCATCAAAACCATGTCAGCACTCTGTGGGCGCTGTTGGTTACCCAACACCCACAGAAGGGCGTCAATGACGCCATCTTCATAAGTGCGATGAGGTTGGTTAGTACCGAACTGTTCTTTCAGGCTTAGCTCTACAGCAATTTCTTGCTGGATCAGTTCATCATCAGGGCGCTTCATAAGTGCACCGCAGCTAAGTCCAGAGGGATAGGTTTGTACTGGTCGGTGTCGCCTATGCGTTCATAGACACGGATATAGGACTTACTACCTACTACTTGCAATGAATCACTGATAGCGTCCATAGCCTTTAACCAGCGTTCGTCTTTGATCTCTAAGCGTCGTAACTGCAGAACTCGGCCTGTATTGATATTGCCTTGCTTGTCGGTAGCAAAGGCGTTATCCACAATGGCTTTAATTTCGTCTGAGGCGTTTTTAATCCAGTCTTTGACACAAGCATCAATGAGAGCTTTAGCCGCTTGGATGCGCTCATCAAAAACTATGCTGTCTGAGATAGCGCGGACAATTTTGAAACGGCCATCATAGGAATACAGCGATAAATTACCTTTCTTACCGCCAAGGTTGGCACCGTATTGCTCAGCAGATAACTCCACAAAAGCGGCAATATCCGCAAAGGATTGACGTTTAAACTCTGCCATTTGAGCACTAAGCTTGATTGATTTCTCAATCAGTTCTTTCACTAACTGATCGCGAGCCTTGTCGATTTCTTTGACTTTGCTTTCAGGTATCAGTGCACCTTTCGCATCTTTCCAGTAGCCAGCTGGGATCAATGAATCAATTTGCTGTGGCTGTTTGGGTAAATTCATGTGGGGGTTCCTCTAGCGATGATAGTTGGGGGGATTAATTAGTTAACGCTGCAGGGGCAGCTTTCCAAGTAACCAGACAGCCTTTAAAGCGGGCGGCCTGAATACGCACAGGATCACAACCTTGGCTGCGCACGCTGATCACTTCAGCACCTTTCGGGGTTATTTCTTCCGATGGTGTCTCGATAGTGATCACTGGATGCTTGTTGCCTAAACACACGTCAGTGACGTTGCATCCGATGGCAGCAAGTGCATCGACAGCGGCTGTAGCGCCATATAAAGCGGCTTTAACTTCATTTGTTGTTTTCATATTTGCCTCACTTCACTAACTTGTTGAAACGGGCTGCAAGGCTGTGTAACTCGTCTTGCAGTAAATCAATCAAACGATGCCGACCACCTTCGTTTTCCGCCTGACGGCTAAGGCGATTGATAACGGCACTGGCGTCATATTTCGCGCTGGTATTGCCGCGATTCGCTAACGCATCAAGCTGCACATTTTGTGTAACTGGCAGGTCTGAATTGTCGCAACCACTGCGGCAAGCTCTGTAAATCCGCAGCTTCTGTGGGTTGCTGGTGAACTCGTTTTTTTGATGCTGATGGCAGGCGTGCCAGGCTATTTCGCCAAGCACAGGACAAAGCACTGTTTTGCTCATATAGACGCTTTCAACCAATGCTTGAATGCGGTTCATGTCACCAGGATATTTTTCGTTAACCACCTGGCTTACAACGGCATTACTGACACCCAGTTTTTCAGCAACAGGACGTTGACCGTTTAGTTCTACCTGCTGGCGTAACACATTCAGCCACTTCATTTGTTACCGTCCGCTTCAATAAATGGATAAAGCTTTTGCTGGTTCTGATCCCAAAACCCCTCTCCTCTTCTAAGAATTGGAGCTTTAGGGCCAGTTTCACGCTTAAGCACCCATGCACCTTCGTCACCTACCCGATCTTCATTACTTCTGTTTTTTCGCTCTGGACGGCGGCAGGTTACATAGGCTGCTTTCTCCAAAGAGTGCAGATAACGCTGCACAGTTCTGGCGGATACTTGAGTTACAGCTACGATCATGCTGATGGTGGCTACTCGGTTAATCCGTAAACTGTTCCAGATCAGCTGCTGTCCGGTTTTGCCTTTGCGCTCAATGCGTCTGCTTCCTTTTGTGCCCCCTTTGCCAAACTGTGGCTCGGCATCGTTGCTAGCGTTTACCTTGTAGATGAAAGGACGCCCAGCCACACCTGGGCCGCTGACAACAGTTACAAAGCCTTTTGCCTCAAGCCGCTTAACCGACTTACGGAACGTTTCGATATCCATATCCACTGCATTAGCAACTTCTGTCACTTCAAAGCTTTCCTTTTGCTTCATGTAGTTCCATGCCAATTCGTGTTTGTTCATATGGATGGCTCCGACTTAACGACGATGACTCAGGAACAGTGGACGATCACCCCAACTGGCAAGGTCGATAAAGCTTTCGTCGCTAGCCAGTGCTGCTCTTTCAATTTTTTCAAGTGCGATAAGGATGCGGCGCACCTCACCAGCTGATTTGGATCGGATAAACTCAAGCAAGTCCTCACCTACACGTACACGCTCATCCAACAGTTCTGTAGCGAATAGGTAAACGTCTTCAATGTCTGCAGCCTTGAATTCAACCCATTCACTGATGCGGTTAAACAGTTGTTTGCGGTGCGAAATACGACGGGCAATTTCTTCCATACCGATCAGCACTACAGGCTGCTCAGTACTGTCATAAAGGTCACGGATGGTTTCCATTGTTTTAGCCTGACCAACAATGTGATCGGCTTCGTCAACAAACAGGGCTAAGCCCTTTTCATTCATATTGCGGATGATGTGATCCACCATGCGACGCAGCGGAAACATTGGGTCTGCACCCATTTCGTTCATGATGCGGGCAAGCAGGCTACTGGCTGTATCCGTGGCATAGCAGCGCACGTATAAAGGTTGGTGTCCGGCTAATGTCAGCTCATTAAACATGTAGGTAACTGTTGTGGTTTTACCGAAACCTGATGGGCCGTGAATAAGCCCAATACCAGGAGTGATCATGCTTCTGGACTGCAGGTTTTCGAACATTTCTTGAGTTCGTAATACGTTTTTTACTTCTACCGTTTTATGTTTCATCAGTTATACTCCGTGTTGTAAGTGGCCTTGCTCTGGTACAGCGCGGCCGATTGCTTGGGGAACGCACCTTTTGTTAACCGTTGGCGCGTTTCCCCTCTTCTAAAATTTTGTCTAAACGCTTTTTGGTCATCACATGAGTGAGGCGGAATTGCTTCAACCAATCTGCTTCTCGTTCTGTCAGTGCTCTATGCAAGCTTTCCCTTGTTAACCATTCAGCCTGATCATGCTCAGTGCGCAGTACTTTGCTGGATTGTTCCTGCAGCGTTTCACGCCTGCGTTCTAATTCTTCTCGCCTTGCCGTAATTGCCGCTAACTCTTGCTCTGAGTAATGACTTTCACCTTTGCTGGCGAACAGGCTGGTAGCACTGCGGCTTAAGGCACTAAGCGCAGCGTTATGGGTATCAATTTCAGTTGGGTTGAATCCGGTCAGGGCTTGGTTAGCTAATTTCTTCTGCGCTAACTCCACAGCGGCAAGCTCGTTTATGCCGAACTTTTCCTGTAGATTTTCTGCGGTGCGTTTGAATTCGCGCAGACCTTTCATGGCCTCCTTGCGCTTTTCGCGGAAAGCAGCGGGGTCAATATCACGACCAACCAGATCCATATTCACAGCTTCAACATAGCCAGCTCCCCAATCCGTGGCTGGGTATAAGGTCGCTCTGCCAACATCAGTAGGATCAAGAAATACGCGAACCTCTTTGCGATTCCAGGCAGCTTCCATTAGCTCTGGTGCAGTGAACTTAATACCCATTACTGACACGCTGCCGCGCACAACTGTGGCGTTGCCTGCAAAGTTCAGGAGCAAGTCCAAGCTGTGTGGATTTTCCGGTAATCGTGGGCGGTAACCGGACTCGGCATACACCTGAAACGGTGTCTTACCGTTTAAACCCTCATGAGCTTTGTGGTGATAATCAAAAGTAAGGTAATCGTCTAAAATCTCTTGCAACTCAGCAGGAGTTAAAGACAGTTCTAATAGTTTGGCATCACGACTCTTACGCTCTGCACCGATGCTTTCGGCAAAACTTTGCATATCCTGCAGGCGCTTTTTATCCGCCACGTTATGACCAACATAAGCAGGTAGTTTTTCCATTAAGCCGTGGCTGATAGTTTTAAAAGCTCGTTCAATAAATGGCTTTTCCCACCCACTGAATGCTGTAGCTTTGCTTTGATTCAGTTGCAGCATTTCAAATAGACCAGCAGTTTTTTTGCTGACGTAATCACTGCCGTTATCGGTACGGATAAGGCTGTCTGGTTCAGGAATACCCCAGGTAAGCAAGCATTTGCGCATCAACAAACAAATACCTTCACTGCTTGATGTAGGCATAAGCACTAACATCAAACGACGGGTGTAAACGTCGATAGAACCAATAATGCTGTAACGTCTTGCTTTACCATCGACGTTAAGCTGCACATCTGTGGGTGTTGAATCAAGTTCCCACACCTGATTCGGACCTGTTAACCAAGGGTACATGCCTGAAAATAGGGGCCGATGTGAGTTGTTGAATACTCGGGGATTTGTTGCGTAGGCTAATTCTGTAACCAGTTGTGCTTTAATCTTTTTCAAAAATCGAGCGACAGAACTAGGCGATACTGAAGGCCAGTGATCAAAGCCATCGGCCTTTTTCACTTCGATCAGGTTGGCCACTTCTTTTGGTTTATCCGCAAAGTGAGGTTTGGCCGTAATAATCGCTGTGACAAATTCTTTAAGCTCTGGCTCAGCTTCAATTTTGTTGGTTTGCTTGGCCTTGTAGCGGCCAGCCAAGGCTGCAGCCCCTTCATTCTCAATAGCATCCTGCCAGCGACGTATAGACATTGGGCTCACAGATGGGATCAAGGCTTTAATCCAGCTTTCAATAGGAAGTTCGCCAGCGTTGTACTTCTCGCTAAAGGCTTTTTCACCGATAGTCGCTTTACGCTCTTTGACGAATGGCGCTATAAACAAGTTTTTAGCCGCAATAACTTTGACCTTGGCTTGTACCAGGTTACGTTTTTGCTCGTCCAGACTGCTTAACTGAGACAGAATTTCCTCAGACTTCAGCAGTTTCTTTTTAGCTTCTCTTGTTTCGTCTCTTACTGTTTGAGCGATGATTTGCGCAGCAACATTTTCAATGGCTGTGTTGCTTTCAATTGACGCTCCAATAAGGTGCTGAATAGTTTCGGCAGGCAATGAATTGATATTGAATTCAATACCTTTGCCTTTTGTTTTGGGCTGATTAGTCCAGTCCAGCTTACGACCGCGCAGTAATACAGCACGTTCTGTTTTTGGCATGCCAGGCAAGCCAGCTAACTCAACTGCTGAGTACCACACCTTAGCCATGCTGAACGTCCTCTTTGTAACGACTTGGCCAAATATCTTCTGGTTTCACACCAATAGCCTCAGCAATAAGCCGTTCACCTTTTGGCCATGGAGCAACCAAGGCGTTATAGAGAGTTCCACTCTGCAATCCATGCTTTCTGGACAGAGATGCCATTGACCAACCGCGCTTTTTCAGCCCGGCGATCACATCTGCCCTATGCCAGTCTTCTCTTTCCATTCCAATTCCCCGTGATTTCTATTAATCTTTAATAGTTCTGTTAAACAGAGTTGATTATTAGTTTATATATAAACACCAGTTTATCAATTGGTTTATTTATAAATAAGTTGAGAAATCACTCAAACCACTGTTTTATAAAGAAATATTTTTCGTAAACCAGTTTATTATTCAGAGGTTTTGTGTGAGTAACGACAATTGGCTGACGCCAAAAGAGATCACTAAGCTGCAGGGCATGCCTACTTCCATACAGGGCGTGCATAAAAAGGCCAAGAAGGAAAACTGGCCTAGCAGGAAACATGAAGGTGTTCGCGGTCCAGGTGTTGAGTATCTGGTTCCGTTTTTTCATGGAACAGAAGAACCCCAGTTGAAGTACACAGCAGATAATTCAGAAATAAACCAGTTTATGAATGAGTTCGTGTTGATCCCTGGTTACTCAGTGCAGGTGTCAGCCGGGCATGGTTCAACAGCTATGGAAGGAATGGAACCATCGCGCTTTTTGGCTTATCGAAAGAAGTGGTTGAAGTACAGAGGGTTTGGTGAAAAAGACCTGGTTATCGTATGGGCCAAAGGCGACAGCATGGAACCAACGATTCACAACAACGATACTTTGGTGATCAATACCAGCAGAAAGAAGCCGTTAGATGGTCAGATTTTTGTTATCCGGTTTGAAGAGTCTTTATGGGTGAAGCGGGTACAAATCAGAGCTAATAGCTGGGTTCTTATTAGTGATAATGCGCTTTATCCGCCTATCGAAATCAAACATGAAGAGCAATCAAACTTTGAGATCGTTGGCCAGGTTGTGAATATTTCTAAGGATATTGGGGATTAAAGTCGGATCCGATTCAGATTTTTTCTATTTCGTTTATATGTCTATCAAGCCCCGTCAAATAAGGGCATTCAACGAATCGGATCATGTGATCCGATTTACCCCGAATCGGATCTGCATCAATCGGATCTGATTCGCCATCACCCCTAACGCCTTATTAAGTGAATTCGCTGTATTTTCGAGGCTTTCGTAGACTTTTCAATGTTTTTAGTATTTATCAAAGTTAGTGAGGCAGGCAGGCTTTCTAAGCGTAGCTTTTTATCAATCTGGTGAAATGGCGGATCCGATTCTAATTTTGTTTAAAGCCCTTTTTAATTTCCTTTAACGCCGTTTAAACCCTTACCAATACTGAGTTTTCCCAGCTATTCCCGTTTAATTTCAGCCAATCCCACTTTTTTGGTCTTTTTCTCATACTTAGTGGTTGGTTACAACAACGCCCAAAGGGCGGCCTCTCGTTGCCAAACGAGAGGTGAGCGGCAAAGCCGCGAATAAATCCCCCCAACGACCTAGCCACCGCAAGCTGGCCTTTGCCTTCAGTCACAGCAAGACATTGAGTTACCACCACTACAAACCAAGTACAAAAACAGGGGCAAAGGACAAGACATGTCACCGTTTTGCACGAATCCCGATCTTTTAGGTGTGCGAGGGATTTTTAAGGCACCTTATTCTAAGGAGCCGTATGATTGTAAATTTGGCCGAAACATGTTTGTCTAAGCATATTGTTTGGCTGATTTAAAAAGACAGTCGAGGGTAACATTGGATTTCAGCGATAAAGAATGACCATTGGTAAGGCTTACAATTAGACCTTCAGGCAAAGCACCTAAACACTATGGCGAAGGCGTTTACCGATTTTCCGCTCCGATGACATTAAGCGTTCTCTTGCCAAGACGCGGTTGGACACTTTTTAAAAAGTCAAAGAATTACGCATACCTTAAACCGCCCTCTGAACTTGGCAAACCTCCTTTCCATATTGACATAAAAATACCGACGAAATTACAAGCATTAGAAATAGCAAAAAAATTCTATGTCTTAGGGGAATCATGGGCTACGCAGATTGGCGAGTGGCCTGTGTGTTACTTGCACGAACAAAAACAAAGTGTACAAATGATGAGCTATGCCGGTGAGGGTACTTACACAACACGGCAGTTAGACTCCGGCCCACCAAAATCGATATTAATGATGGGCGAGTATGGTGCCTGGCGTGTTGAATCACGCTCGACAGACGGAAATTTTTCATTTTATGAATCTGGTTATTACAACATCCAAAGCGCTTCAACAGAGCTAAACCTGTTTGAAGGTGAACAGTCAGAAATCACGTTAACTAAATATGAACGCAGCGGGCTGGCTAGGGAAGCGTGTTTGAAACACTATGGTTACTCTTGCAATGCTTGCGGCTTTAATTTCGAATCTGTCTACGAGAAAATCGGGAATGGATTTATCCATGTTCATCATATTGTGCCAATATCTGAACAAGGCGGAGAGTACAAGATTGATCCAATTAGAGATTTAATTCCGCTTTGCGCTAACTGCCACTCTATTGTTCACAGGCAGATCCCTCCACTGTCAATTCCTGAATTAAAGGCAATTCTTTCAAATTCAAAGTAGTAACATTTCACAACTACATTAACTCGCAGGGCAGCATATGGAAAATTTATTTAATCAAATTAAACAAGAAATGAATTCTGCAGCTGACATGATGGACATCAGTTACTTTCGAAATGCAGCTAAAGCACTCGGTTGTATTGAAACTGACATAGGTTCCACATTTACGATTCGATACCAATACACCTTAGTAAATAATTTGGGAGAAAGTATAAAAGGCACTTTGAGATCGTATGATCAATCTGGCCCATTCCAAATGCTGCCGGATATGAACAAAATTGAAATGCACCTTGAACGAAACGGCCAACAAGTAGATGCACACTTTGTTTCGTGGGAAGATTAAACGCGCTCTGTGGTTCAGGTAAATGATACCAACTCCCAATCCGGGAGCTGTGTAACTTTATAAATTTGTACTATCTGAAACCTTTATTTGGAGACTCTTGAACCGCTAACAGCATTCATTTACGGTGTACAAAGGCCTCCTAGGCAGATCGGCTTAACCTCCCCCCGCCCCACAAATAGGTAGATACCTTGAGTATCTACTCACTTAAGTATATGCTTTATCTATTAACGAATGGAGGAAGAATGATGGAAACAGGTACTGTATTTAAAAATAACAGCACTCAGGCTGTACGCTTACCCGTTGAAGCTCGTTTTCCTGAAACAGTAAAAAAAGTCATAGTACGTGTAGTTGGGCAAGACCGGATCCTGACCCCGGTAAGCAACAGCTGGGACTCATTCTTTATGCAAGCCCAGACGGTCTCAGATGACTTTATGACAGAACGTGCCACTCAGGAACAACCAGAGCGGGAAGCGTTTTAATGCTGAAATACATGCTGGATACCAATATTTGTATTTATGTAATTAAACGTCGACCGATGGAAGTGCTGGACACTTTTAATAAGTTCGCAGGAACTCTATGCATCAGTTCAGTGACTTTTGCAGAGCTGTGTCATGGCGTGGAAAAAAGCACGTTACCTGAGCATAACCGTCGTCAGGTTGAGGATTTTGTCTCGCGATTGGAAATTCTCTCTTATGGAGATAAAGCTGCTGCCCATTATGGTGACATCAGAGCAACACTTGAGCGACAAGGTAAGACTATAGGCGTCAACGATTTGCATATTGCAGCTCATGCCAGAAGCGAAGGTTTAGTCATGGTGACTAATAATCTCAAAGAATTTGAACGGGTTGCAGGTTTAAGAACTGAAAACTGGCTGACTGGATCTTGATACTAAAATTCGGCCACCTATCGATGGCCTTCTGCTTCACCCAGTAACCAAAACGCTCAACCCCCTACTTCCCCTGCCCCAGCAGCCAGCCATAAATATCCCAGCCTTCGTACACTTGGCGCCAGGCGTCGTGTTCGGCTTGTTCCAGCATACTAAAGCGCACATTGGTGTGGCCTAACTGGCGCAGCTTCTCTATGCCTGGGTAGATATTATCTTTATTGATCGCTGAATCCCGGCCTGCAGCAATAACCCATAAAGGTAATTTAGCTGCAGCTATAGCTGGCATCAGATCCGGATGACCCCAAGCCACTACAGGGGCGGCGGCAGCGAAGAACTCCGGGTGTTTGCTGGCCATATACCAGGTGCCAAAACCACCGTAACTGATGCCCGAGATATAACGTCTTTTGGTATCCGTATTGTAGTTTTTATCTACCGCCGCCAGCATGGCCAGCAAGTCCTGTTCAGCCTTCTCCCAGCCATTTGGCAATAACACGGGCACTTGCGACATATCTGCTACAGCCTTGGCTGGCGCTATGGCTTTATCCGACGGAAACATCACAGGCCGTGGCGGTACCCCATCCGCTAAGCGTTTTGGAATATCCGCTTTGCTGCGGTTGGCTATATAAGGCAGCTTACCCATATCAAACATATGCAATTGCGGCACTATCATAATAAAAGGCAGGTCGCGTTTTTGTATCCAGGCTTCGTATAAAGGACCGTGGATTAGAGTGTAATCCAGCTCGTCCAGGCCATTACCCCGCTCACCATTGCCATGCAAAAACAGCAGAACCGGCCATTTTTGTGCTGCTTTTTGGTCATAACCTTGCGGCAAATAGATAAAATACTGCCGTTTTAAACCGTCGACAGAGCTTTGATAATCCGCTCTGAGTAGCTGCGCTTCTGAAGCGGTTGCAGCTGCGATAAATAAGGCTGCACACACACATAGAATTCTGAATAACATAATCACTCCTGTCTGATCCAATAACTCAAATCTTATGCTCGCCGACTTTAACTCCTTTGTCACCCATACTTTCACCAACTACTAAAATGAATCGGCAGCTCAGACAGTAGTTCTGGTCAGAGTTTTTGATAGTTCACTTACGTCCGCCCAATCCACCTGAAAACATTAAATACCTGCTTTGTTTCGGCTTTTTCTTTAAAAGCTTTTAAATTAACAGTTACACTCTATCCACAGTCATTGTCTGGAATGTGTTATGCGGGCAGCTTTACCTCCCAATGAAACAGAACGTTTAGCGACATTGCATGCGTTGAATATCCTCGATACTGCGCCTGAAGCAGCTTTTGACGCGCTGGTACAACTGGCTAGTTATATATGCCAGACTCCTTGCGCTGTGCTGACGCTGATAGACAAAGACAGGCAATGGTTTAAAACAAAAATCGGCTTTGATCACCATCAAACACACCGCGATATCTCCTTTTGTGCCCATAGTATTTTGCAGCCTAATACACTCACTTATGTGCCGGATGCTACGCAGGATCCACGTTTTTCAGACAACCCTGATGTCACTAAACCAGATGGTATACGGATGTATGCCGGTGCCCCCCTGACCTTAAGCAATGGTGTTGTGCTGGGCACATTATGTGTAGTGGACAGCAAAGTGCGAGAACTGACCGCAGAGCAACAACAAAGTCTGGCCTTGTTGGGGTTGCAGGCGGTGCAATTATTGGAAGCTCGGCAAAAAGCAGAACAGCATTACAAGCAACAACGCACGTTAGAAACCGTGATCAATCATGCACCTGTGTTGTTAGGACAAATCGACACTCATTTTCGTTATATCTTTTGTAACCACAAGTATGCAGAGTGGTTTGGCATAGCATCTCAAGTAGCCGTAGGTAAAACTATTGTCGAAGTTTTTGGTGAAGAAGCTTTTCTCAATGCCAAACCCTCTTTAGAACTCTGCCTGACAGGAGAGACTGTCACTTTTCAGGCCAAACCTGCCAACGGTCAAATCTTCGATGTGAACTTCGTGCCTCAAAAAAATCGTCAGGGTAAGGTAGAAAGTATCATCATTATTGCAGCAAATGTCACCGAAGTTCACCAACAACAAATACAATTAAAACAAGAACATGATCGGATGGACGCCATTATTAACGGCTCTAACCTCGGCACCTGGGAATGGAACATACAGACAGGTACCACCATCTACAATGCACGCTGGTTTGAACTTTTAGGGATGTCGCAACAAGCGACCACCTCGATCGATTTGTGGGCCAGCCTGCTGCATCCGGATGATCTGATTCAATCAAAACACATACTGGCGCAGCATTTCTCAAAAGCGACCGCCTATTACGATACTAAATTCAGGATGAAGCATCAGAACGGCCACTGGGTATGGATCCATGCCATAGGTAAGGTGATGAACTGGACCGCCGATGGTCAGCCCTTATTGATGTTTGGTATTCATTCCGACGTGACTGAAGCCGTAGAGAAAGCAGCGGAGATCCTGGAAACCCGTTCCTGGCTGCAAGCTATGATCGATTCTTCCACTGAGGTCGCTTTGATCTCAACCGACCCTCAGGGCATCATCAGGTTATTTAATACCGGAGCAGAACGCATGCTCGGCTACAGCGCGGACGAGCTGGTCGGCCAGCATAGCCCCGCTTTATTTCATGAGCCGTCAGAAGTTAAGTCTCAGGGGCAGCTACTGAGCAAAAAGTACGGTCAACCGATCCAGGGCTTTGACACCTTTGTGCATCAGGCCCGACAAGGTCAAAACGAAACCCGCCAATGGACCTATATTTGCAAAAATGGCGATCGTAAACAAGTTCGTTTGAGTGTGTCGGCAATGAGGGATGAACACAACGCCATTCGCGGCTTTCTGGGCGTTGCCATCGATATTACTCAGCTGGAACATTTAAATCACGCCTTGCTGATGAGTGAACAGCGTTATCGCTCTATGTTGGATAACTTGCCGGGTGTAGTGTACCGATGCCGTAACGATGAATGCTGGACCATGCTGTTTATCAGTGATGAGGTTTTTGCGCTGACCGGTTATCAGGCGCAACAACTGATCCGCAGCAAGGAAATCAGCTTTGCACAGTTAAATCACCCGGAGGACATGCAGCATGCTAATACCGTAGTGCAGCATGCTTTATCTAATCGCCAACACTTTAATGTTGAATACAGGCTGAGGCACAAAGATGGTAGCTTACGTTGGGTGCAGGAGTTAGGTCAGGGTGTGTACGACGAAAAAGGCGAGTTGTTATACATAGACGGTTTTATCTGGGACGTGACGCTGCAACATGAAGCACAGCTGGCTTTAACTGCAAGCGAGCAAAAATTATCCTCACTCTACAAAATGGCACCGCTTGCCATAGCGCTGAACCGTTTTACTGATGGTGCTTTTATCGAAGCTAACCCTGAGTTTTATTGCATGTTGGGTTATCAACACCCTCCTGTTGGTGTTGAGGCGTCTTTTGAAGGTGACTACGCCATGCTGGCACAGGATACCATGGTGCAACTGCAACACAATGGCCGCTACGGTCCGCTGGAGCAGGAGCTTCGCCATCAGGATGGTCATCTGGTGCCCGTGTCAGTAACAGGGGTATTGATTCAAAATCACGAGGGCGAACAACAAATCTGGTCCATTATTCAGGACATTACTGAACGCCGTCGTATAGAACAGATGAAAAATCAATTTGTTTCTATGGTAAGTCATGAGCTACGTACCCCACTGACGTCTATTTCAGGCTCCTTGGCATTAATCACGGGGGGAGTTTTAGGAGCTGTACCTGCGGCTATGGTCCCTATGCTGGAGATAGCCAAAGATAACAGCACCAGACTGAGTCAGTTGATTAATGATCTGTTGGATATAGATAAACTGGTTGCAGGCAAAATGCATTTTGATCTGAGTTTGTGTCTGGTCACGGATCTGCTGAAAAAATCAGTACAAAGTAACCAGCCATATGCCGATAAGTACGGCGTCCAGCTACAACTGACGGAACAACAGGAAGCCTTGGTGATGGCTGATGCCATGAGGTTTCAGCAAATTATGGCTAATTTATTGTCCAACGCAGCCAAGTTTTCGCCTGCAGGTTCAGTGGTGAAAATACGTTCTTTGTTAAAAGATGGTCAGATCAGAATCGAAGTAGAAGACGAAGGACCTGGCATACCCACTGAGTTTAAAGCTCATATCTTTGAGAAATTTTCACAGGCCGATGGCGCCGATAGCAGACAAAGCGAAGGTACTGGCTTAGGTCTGTCGATAGTGAAAGAACTGACCGAGCACATGGCTGGTCAGGTAGGTTTTTATAATCTGTCCCCTAAGGGCAGTTGTTTTTATCTGAACTTTCCTCAAGCGCAACAAGCCAACCTGAATCAACCAAAAATACTTGTGGTGGAGGATGATCCTCAGGTTGCAGCATTTATCATGCAGCTGTTGCACACTCAAGGCTACCAAAGCCACAACGCGGCTACTCTGGCTGATGCTGTTGCTGCGTTAGACCTGGATAGCTATCAAGGCGTGACTTTGGATCTGAATTTACCTGATGGTCATGGTTCAGCTCTGTTTGCTGAACTACGACATCGTGAACGCTATCTGAGCACCCCGGTTTTGATCATCAGTTCAGAATCGAAAGACAATCATACTCAGTTGTTTGGTGGGATCCATACTCTGGATTGGCTGGATAAGCCTGTATCCCCTTCATCTCTGTTGGAAAAGCTGGATCTGTTATTAAGAACCAGGAAAAATCAGGGTATCAGAATTCTTCATGTCGAAGATGATCTGCATTTAGGGCAAGTGTTAGCTGTACACCTGGCTGATTTCGCGTCTTCTGTACAAGCCACTAGCGTCAAATCAGCTATGCAACTGCTAAACAGTCAATGTTTTGATTTAGTCATTCTGGATATTGGTTTGCCCGATGGTTCAGGACTGGAGTTATTACCTGAGCTAGCGTTACGTCAGCCACACACACCCGTAGTGATTTGGTCGGCTCAGGAACTAAATCAAAAACAAAAACACCAGGTCGATCTGGTACTGGCTAAAAGCCGGATCGATTTACCAACTTTGTTAGAGCAACTAAAAAGCTTGCTACCACAAGGGCTTTGATCACTCAAGGCTCCGTATGCAGAGCCTTGAGTCAGTACTGCTGCTAAGACTGTTGTTGGTAAAATTGAGTTTGGTTTCTGCCCGCATGTTTCGAGCTGTATAAGGCTTTATCAGCTTGGTCTATCAACTGATCGGTGTCATCTGTTGCTTTGGCCTGACTGATACCAGCACTGAAGGTACAGTGGAAATTATAATAGTCAAAACTAAAAGGCAAACTGGCAAAGGATTGACGCAGCTGCTCCACCAGAGCAAAAGCTTGTTGCTGATTACAATCGGGTAAAATCAGCAAAAACTCTTCACCACCGTAACGGCCTATGATGTCGGTCTTACGAAGTTGCTGTTTTAACAGATTGGCTAAACTGCTGATCACCTGATCGCCGATCAGATGGCCATAGTTGTCATTGACCTTTTTGAAGTGATCGATATCCAGCATCACTACACTTAATGGCTCACCTGTGCGCCCACTGCGCTGCAATTCATGATCTAATCGCTCTTTCACTCTGGCATGTTGCAACAAGCCAGTCAGGCTATCTTTAGTCATCATCTCAGCCAGCTGTCTGGCACGCTGTGCTCTGGCAAACACAGCTACAATCAGTGCAGTGTCTGTAATAGGCTTAGTCAGAAAGTCGTCCCCCCCTTTGACCAGCGCCGCTAACTGACGCTCACTGTCTGTTTCAGAGGACAAATAAATAATAGGTACACTTAGCCATTCATCCTGTAGGCGGATTAATTGTGCTAATTCAGGGCCTGAGCAGCCCGGCATCAGAACATCCAGTAATATGACATCGGGGCGAAAGCGATTCATTCCCTCATAAATTTGCGAAGGTTCTAACAAAATCTCAGCCCGTAATCCTGCACCTTGCAGCACCAGCGCATAATGTTCAGCAAGTAGTTGATCATCATCGACAATCAAAACCCGAAAAGCTTCACGTTGACGCACGGCCAACAAGCGCTGTAAACGCGCTTCAAGTGCGGTGGTATTGACAGGTTTTACAAAATAACCGCGAGCCCCTATTCGAACGGCCTGCAAGTGATGCTCAAAACTGTTATGACTGGTGATCACCAGCACAGGCAGCGCTTCAGCCAAGCTCTGCTGAAAAGCATTGATATATTCCAAACCGGTTTGTTCCTCACCCGGTAAGGAAATATCCAGGATCAGCGCATCAGGTAACTTTGTTTTCAGGGCCTGATCAAGTTCGACCAGACGTCTGTAACTTTGAACCTGATAACCAAAAGTGGCGAGTGTCAGAGTCAGATGATTTGCGGTTTCTTCATCATCTTCCAGCACATAGATTAAAGCCTTTTGTTCATTTAACGCATCAAGCCTGGCTGAGGCAAGGTTCATTACCTGATGCCCGCTTTGATGCGCATATTGCACCTGCTGAAAAACACTCATAAAGTTATTGATGGCAGTCAGATCAGGTGCAACATCTGCAGCCATCCAATCTTTGAGCTGTAACTCAAGATTTTTAGCCAGCTTACCCAATTGAGGTAAACCAAAGGTACCAGCAGAGCCAGCCAAAGTATGGAATTTATGCTTAAGCGGCAGAATCGTTGAACGCCAGTCAGGCTGACCCGACAAGGTTACTAAGGAACTCACCTGAGCAGCGAGTACGGGAATATCGGTTTGCAGTCGCTCCATATATTGCTGATGAAGCTTGGCTAGTTGTTGTTCTAATTTAGATTGATCTGCGGTCATGCTCAGTCATAATTGATTGTAAATGCTGTTCTACTATAACAAAGGATTAAACAAATCCCAGCTACAAATACAAATTTGCCAGAAAAAACTTCACGCTATGTGCTTAAAAAAACAACAGAAATTGGGCAAAGACCATTACGGCTTTGCCCATTGGTTGCTTAAAGGCGTACCATCAAGCCTGAAGCCAATGCTCTGCGGTAAGCTAAAAAGGCCGGAATAGCTCCTAAGACCAAAGTCAATCCGAGCACAGCGCTGAGCAACCAGACCGTCTGATCATGCCAGGGATTAATGCTGATAAAAAGTCCATATTGACTGGCCAGTAACTCACGAAATCCCCAGAGCCCCGCCACTAAAACCAGCACGGCTGCCGCGATAGACAACAACGCCATCAGTAGCAACTCCAGCTCAATCAGTAAAAAAACAGTAGAGGCCGGTGCACCCACTGCTCTTAAAATTGCCATTTCACGCTGCCGTTCTTTTAATCCTGCCAGTAAGGTCGTGACTATCCCGACCAAAGTGGCCACTATGACTAAAGCTGTGATCAGAAGCAGCATATTCTCCACCATACTGAGCATTTGCCAAAGCTCAGCTAAAGCCACACCAGGCAGAATGGCGGATAATGGTTCCCCTTTAAATTCGTTCAGCTGACGCTGTACCGCAAAAGTCGCCATTTTGGCTTTTAAACCCAGCATATAAGCGGTGATAACTTTAGGTTCTAAATCCATACTCAGGCTTTGTTCAACACTAATGCTTTTACCTGGTGCTGGCATACCACCGCTTTGCCAGCCCAAATGGATAGCTTCAATGCCCTGCAATGGAATATGTACACTTTGATCCACCGGAGTCCCTGTTGGCGCCAGAATGCCCACCACTTCAAAGGGTTTATCTTTATGCTGAGTAAAGCTGACACTGCCAACACCATGCGATAGGGTGATCTTTTCGCCTAATTGATAACCCAGTTTTTGCGCTACTACTGAGCCAATCACCGCCTGGTAGACTCCAGCGAACACTTCACCCTGCGCCAGCTTCAAAGGCTGCTTTTCGCCATACTGATAATACTTAAAATAATCTTCGTTGGTCCCTATCACTCTATAACCACGGTGCGAATCGCCCAGCGCTATAGGAATACTCCAGGCCACTTGTGGATGAGTTTTGACCGTCTGATAATTTTGCCAGCTGATATTATTGGTGGCGTTACCAATACGAAATACCGAATACAATAATAAATTTAACTGACTGGAACGGGCACCTACAATCAAATCCGTACCGGACACTGTACTGGTAAAACTGCTTTTCGCCTCGTGGCGGATATGATCAATACCTAATAACAAAGCGATACTGATGGTCAGTGAAATCACCGTCATCAGTACTGTGCCTTTGCGGTTCCATAAACTGGCTCTGGCCAACTGCATTAACATGGCTGAACTCCCTGATGTAATTGCTCCATATCCAGCTCGAAGTGAAAATACGAGCGTAAAGCTGGATCATGACTGACGAAAATCACCGTAGTGCCACAAAGTTCAGCCTCACTGAGCATCAACTGCATAAAACTGTCTCTGTGTTTATGGTCTAAAGCTGAAGTAGGTTCATCGGCAATCAGCAAAGCAGGTTGCGTTAATAAAGCACGGGCTATCGCCACCCGCTGTTGTTGGCCAACACTTAACTGATTCGCAGGTGCTTGCCACAACTGCTGGTCTAAACCTAGTTTTTGCAATAAATACCGGGCACGTTGCTGCGCCTGCGGAATTCTTTTGGCGAAGGCACTGACCAACAAACGTTTTGTAACACAGTCAAATACGGTATTAAGTTCAGCTGCTGAAAGACGACACCTATAGAAGACGCCCGCAATTGATCCCTTTTTGCGGCGGATAAGGCAGCCATCGACTGGCCTGCAATGACAACATCGCCATGCTGGCAAGGGTAAATACCTGCGAGTAAATTCAGTAAGGTGGTTTTCCCTGAACCGGACGAACCATAGATGAATAAATGCTGCCCCTGCGCTAACTTCAGTTGCGGAATGTTGAACAAAGGGGCTTGGTCCGGCCAACTGAACACTAAAGATTTGAGTTCAAGTGCCGGAATTTTCAGGTCTGTGTGCTCTGACATTACAAGGCTCATGTTATGATACGGCTTCTTTTGTGACCTTATAACATATGCAGAGGCTGAGGCTCCAATGGTTAAATCGTTATACATGGCATTAATTCTGACTTTGGTCGCATTTACTGCGTTACCAGTCAAAGCGGAAGACTATAAGGCATTGGAATGGACAGATTTATTGCCTGAAGAAGACTTGAAAAAGATGGAACAATTGCCGGAAATCAGCCACGAAGGAGGTGAAGCTCCTGCCGGTGGTGCTTTAAATCAACCTTTGGCAATCAGGACCCCGCAGCAGCGGCATGGAACGAAGTATTGATGTCCGCCAATGTAAAAGCCGAACTGAATAACCAAAAAGTGAAAGTACCGGGTTTTATTGTGCCAGTGGAATACGATGCTGATCAGAATGTAACCGCATTTTTTCTGGTGCCTTATTTCGGAGCCTGTATTCACGTTCCACCACCACCACCAAACCAGATTATTTTTGTCACCAACAAACAAAAAATCAAAGGCGACATGATTTACTCACCGTTTTGGATCAGTGGTACTTTGACTACAGAGACGATGAGCCATGATTTAGCCAAATCAGCTTATTCAATGAAAGCTGATAAAATCGAAGAATATACTTACGAGTAGGTTTGGTCCTTACCCCTAAACACTGCGTCGTCGTTGGTCGGGTTCGATTTGTGA